>CAIJLX010000080.1 GCA_903821695.1 uncultured Alphaproteobacteria bacterium
AGAGATTTCTGGTTTCTTTTAACGCCGTTCGGATGTGCGTTTTGAGTATTGCCCACCAGTTTTCGATAGGGTTTAGATCGGGTGAATATGGCGGCAAGTAAATCAATTTACACCCTGCTTTCTCTATTATTTCTCTTGTTCCTTGATTTTTGTGAAAGCTGGCATTGTCGATAATCACCGTGTAATTCGGTGGCAGTTCTGGAACCAGACAATGCTCCAACCAGTGATTAAAAACATCGGCATTGGTGTAGCCTTCAAAACTTAAAGGGGCAATAAGTTTCTTGCCAAGCAGTCCGGCTATCATACTGATTCTACGTGATTTCTTGCCTTTTATGTCGCAAAGTATTTGTGTTCCGCGCGGCGCTCTTGCATACTGCCTAAACAACGTATCTTCGACGCCGCTCTCGTCAATGTAGATAATCTTCCTGGGATCAATGTCCTTGATCTCTGCCTTAAATGCTGCCCGCCTTTCTTCGTCGCGCTCGGCGTACAGCGTGGTTTTTTTTACGGGTTATTTTGTACTTCCTCAATATATAATCAATCGCACTTTTGCCCGTAGAGAAATGAGCCGCGATCTCATGTAATGTTGCGTCACTGTGGGTTACAGCGTATGCCACCACAGTGCTATGATCCAGTTTCCACGGCCGAGAACCCATCGGCCTAGGCGATAAATCACCGCCCGTTTTCTTCGCTAAAGTGATCCAGCGTTGTAGAGTCGTTTGTGCAAGACGAAATATCTTGCAGCAATCATCACGATTACCACCTTTAGACACGTATCCAACCGCTCGCTCTCTCAAATCTATCGAATATGCTCGTGTCATAAATGGCAACATAACACATCTAATTAAATTGGGAAATACTATACTTGCGAGTGCGGTGGATACCATCATGGGGAGAAAAAAAGAGATCGAGGCCGAAATGCCACCATTCCCTCTCATCAGAAGCGGCGGTGTCAACGGTGTGGATTACCAACCCGCTGAAGGTGATGATGTTGAGGATGTGTATGCTTGGGCAAAAACCGCAGCAAGTGATCGTGATCTCAAGGAGTACGAAAGTGATCACACAAGTATGCAATTGATGTTCGGCCAAGGATGGCCTGAGGGGATCGATCTTCTTATGGCCAGAGAGTGGGATTATGAACTAAGAAAATGGCAAGGATGCTGAGATAAAATATCGGTGTTATTGGATGAAGAACCCGGCCGCTTTTGCGGTCGGGTTCTTTGTTTTTTAACCTATACCCAACTTCCCCAAAAACTCCTTCACACTCTTCTTCGCGCCCTCAATCTTCATCACATCCCCAATCCGTCTATCGAGGAATTCTTCCGTTAGCGAGAGGTCGTGGGTGGTGTCGGTGGACCAGGCGAGGAGGGTGCTGGAATAGACGCCGATTAGCATGGTGCGTTTGGTGTAATAGTTGTAATCGGTCGCTTTATCGCCGGCTAGGTACCAGAGTTTATCTGCGGTTTTCCAGGCGTGGTCAGCGGCTTGGGCGGCGTGGAGGGCGTAATAGCTCATCAGGCGGCGGGTGGTTTCGCGCTGTTTTTGGTGGGTGCGGAAGCGGAACATCAGCCCTTCCTTGATTTTCTCGCGGATTTTTAAGCGTTTGAAGGCGTCTGTCTCGCAATGGGCCTCCATCTTGGCGTCCATTTGTTCTGCGAAGAAATCGACGGCCTGGGCGATGCCTTGCGGAAAGGCGCTTAAACCGCCAAGTTTTTCAAGGGTTTGTTGGTTAAAACCGGAGAAGGCGGCTTCTTTGAGCAGCGCCTCCAACACCTGTTTTTTGTCATTTTTTGCAGATTTATCCATAAAACCGGTTTTATTGTGGTAGTTTTAGTGTATAGAGTGCGTCATTCTAAATTGAAAGGGGGTAAGGGTTCGTGGTACAGATTTTTGTTCGAGATAACAACGTTGAGCAAGCTTTGCGCGTGCTGAAAAAGAAATTGCAGCGTGAAGGAATTTTCCGCGAAATGAAAATGCGCAAGCATTATGAAAAGCCCTCTGAGCGCCGCGTGCGTGAAGAAGCTGAATCGATTAGACGAGTGCGCAAATTGTCGCGTAAACGTTTCGATTCCTAGACCCTTTCTAGGTTCAATAAAATAACAGTGGAAATACCCCGCATGGCGGGGTATTTTCGTATGTATGCAGCGGATATTATTTTTAGCGATATTATTCGGTTTTAGCGCAGCGCAGGCGCAGCAAAATTTTTATGCCTTTGGCCCTAAAGCCGGGCAGCCGATTCCAACGGAAGAACAAAAGCAGAACCAATATCAAGCCGATTCATTGCAGCAGATGAAACAGATTGGGGATGCGCTGAAAGCCCAGCAGGATAGTACCGCGCAGCAACTAGAATTATTAAAACAGCAAAACCAAATGCTGATGACTATTGCGCAACAACTGCAATATCAAAGCCAACTGCTGGCAGCGCAGCAAGCTGTCCCGACACAGCAAGTTGCGCCAGTGCAACAATATGCACCGGCGCAGTAACGCTTAAGTGTGCTTTGTAATATGCTGATATTACAAGATTTTTTCTGTCATCATATTGTCATAATTTTTTAGTATTATAACAATTAAACCTGGGCCTTGCTCGAACGTTTTTCAGCAATGCCCTATGGGTATGCGACGTTTGATAAAGCATGGCCCTCTCAATAACCCAAAGGAGGGTATTGTGCTAACGTGGTCAGATGATGTCTTCAGTGTCGAAATTGAAACGATGGGGAACGAGGGAGAAATTAAAAAACTCCCAACAGAAGCCGCACTTGCAATGGTAGGGATCCACAAAACCATATTGCAAATTCCGGCGTCTATAAAAGCAGTAGTCCGCGTGGGCCGAGTCGGTCAGGGTGTGCGCGTAGAAACAGCGAGACAATCCGTGTGAGTTTCTCTCAGCACCCGCAGAAACAGTTGTTACATTGGATGAAAACGGATTGAGTGTGCTGCCAGCCATAGAAATCTATGATGGCTCAAGCGATCTTGTTTCATTCTTACAGGTAGCTGTTGGCAGTTTCAGCAGCGAATACTGCCTTGAGTTGGTCACCGAGTGAAACGCCTGGTTAGCAAACGACAAGACAGTCCCCCGCACATTGTGTGGGGGACTGTTTTTTTATGCGTGCTTCAAATTCTGAGCCGCTAATTCCCAGTTTACTAATTTATCCAGGAACGTGCTGATATAATCAGGGCGGCGGTTTTGGAAATCCAAATAGTAGGCATGTTCCCACACATCCATGGTGAGTAGTGCGGTTTGGCCATGCGCTAATGGCAGATCGGCATTGCCGGTTTTGGTGACTTTGAGTTTGCCTTTATCGAGCACCAGCCATGCCCAGCCGCTACCGAATTGGGTTGCGCCAGCCGCTTTGAATTCTTCGACGAATTTGTCATAAGAGCCAAAATCCGCATCGATTTTTTTCGCCAACTCGCCAGTAGGTTTGCCGCCGCCTTGTGGCTTCATCGAGTGCCAATAAAACGTGTGGTTCCACACTTGTGCAGCGTTGTTAAAGATGCCAGCTTTTGCAGGGTCTTTCGCGGCGTCGAGGATAATGTCTTCGAGGCTTTTGAGCTCCAGCGGCGAATCTTTCAGCAGGTTATTCAGGTTGGTGATATAGGCCTGGTGGTGTTTGCCGTGGTGAATTTCGAGGGTTTTCGCGCCGATATGTGGCTCAAGCGCATCTTTCGCGTAAGGCAGTTCAGGTAATACAAAGCTCATGGGGTTCTCCTTCTTTAGGGTTTTTGCGATGGCCGGAAAGGGCAGCGCAACCGCTGCGGCTAAACCGGCAACCAACTTAAAGCATTCACGTTTGGTGAGTTGCATGAGGCATATAAGCCCGCAACCATATAAAATTGCAATAAAAAAGCAGGTTAAACCAATGACCTGTCATCAAACTGTCACAATTCTGGGTTATATTTTTAGCATTACTCCGCGCTTGTCTGGGAAAGTTTCAGATGTTGCCGGTACAGGCCTGAAACTTGCGGGGTCTTAAAACTGGTCAAACTCGTAGAAAGGGAGACCATGACCGAAATTAGTGAGAGAAAGCTGCTAGAGTACATCGCCGAGCATTTCGTCACGCCTGAGGCAGCAGAGCGTAAGCTTGAACTGCAAAAAGGGACGGAAGGCACCACAGTTGCTAAATTTCTTTTCGAAGGAATAGGCACTGTTAACAAACCTGTATTTTTATGATATAGGTTATGGCGAAAGGGAGATTTTTGCCATGAACAAGCGCTTATATCCTTTGTCTCGCGAGGTTTTCGATCTTGAAATTCGTCCGATTATTGAGGCGGTGACAAA
>CAIJLX010000081.1 GCA_903821695.1 uncultured Alphaproteobacteria bacterium
AAGACGCATTGAAAATATGTTCCAGAAAATCAAGGAAAATAGACGGCTTGCACTGAGGGTCGACAAACTCGATTCCACTTTCATGGCATTCCTTGCCCTTGCCTTTATCAAACTTGAGGTTTGTTAACAGTGCCTAATATACATTTATTAAGAAAAGATTAACGAGGCAACTTCTTCTTATCCACCTTCCCAATCAATGTCTTCGGCAATGCCTCTAAGAACTCGATTTCCTTAGGCATCGCGAATTTGGCGAGTTTGGGTTTTAGGTAGTCTAGCAATTCTGCGCTGTTGCAGGTTTGGCCGGGTTTGAGGGCGACGAAGGCTTTGGGGACTTGGCCGAAATAATGATCTTCGATGCCGATCACGGCGCATTCGGCAACAGATGCGTGTTGGTAAATCGCTTCCTCGACATGACGTGGATAAATATTATAGCCGCCGCTGATGATCAGTTCTTTGAGGCGGTCGACGACATAAATATAACCTTCTTCATCAATGCGGCCCATATCGCCGGTTTTGAGCCAGCCATCGACCAATACTTTCGCGGTTTCTTCCGGCTTGTTCCAATAACCCTGCATCACTTGTGGGCCACGGATGCACAGTTCGCCGACCCCTTTTTCATCGGGTTGATCGACTTTAAATTCCGTATCCGGAAATGGCAGCCCAATCGAACCCGCTTTATTCACCCCATCAAACGGATTCGCCGCACACACAGGCGACGCTTCCGTCAATCCATAACCTTCAATCAGCGTGCAACCCGTCATTGTCTCAAATTGTTTTTTGATTTCGAGCGGCAATGGCGCACCACCGGATATGCACGCAATCAACGACCGCATATTATATTTCTGCAAATCCGCCGCATGGCAAATCGCGGTGAACATCGTCGGCACGCCACAAAGAATAGTCGGTTTTTTCTGGTGGATCGCTTTCAATACATTTTTGAGCACAAAGCGCGGATGAATCACCATCTCCACCGCATTGAGCATCGAGAAATTCATCACCGTCGTCATCGCAAACACATGGAAGAACGGCAACACCGCAATCATTTTATGCTCGCCCGGTTTAATTACCGTAAACCATTCCGCACATTGGTGGGTGTTGATCGCCACATTCGCATGCGTCAGCGCCGCCGCTTTCGGAACGCCCGTTGTGCCACCCGTATATTGTAGCACGGCGATATCTTTGAGCGGATCGATTTGCACATGCTCTAATGCGTATTCACATTTTTGCAGGTCACAGAAACTGAAATGTTTTTTATCTTGTTTAATCTCTGCACATTCTTTGCGCTTAAACAGATTGAATAACACCCGCTTCAGCCACGGCAATTCTTTGGCCAGCGATACTACGATTACGCGATCGAGCGTATCCGTATTTATTTTACCGTAACAAGTTTTTAAATTCAGCGCGATCAGCGTTTTAAGCCCGGAGTCTTTTATCTGATGCGCAATTTCCTCTTCGGCATAGAGCGGATTAATATTCACCACCACCGCACCAATCCTGAGCGCCGCATAATAGCCAATAATATAAGCCGGGCAGTTGGGCAGCAATATGCCCACCCGATCGCCTTTTTTTATGCCCAGCTGTTGCAAACTTGCCGCAAAGGTGATGCTCGCTTTGCCAAGCTCGCGGAAATTCATTTTGCGACCCAGGAAATCAGCGGCCGGTCGGCTGCCGAATTCAGTCATCGCGCGGTCTAGCATATCGGGGAGGAAGGTGTAGCGCATCCGGCCATTCTAGCAAAAAACGGTGGGTTTTATAACAAACGAATATGCTGCAGTGCGATAGACCGCGGTTTAAGACAAGTTTTATCCAATTTATGATGGTTGCGCTCCGCCCTATTCCGATTATGCTAGCCCACAACTTTATGACTGCGCGCCAAACACTACTTCTCGCATTCGCATTCAATATCCTTCTGCTGTTGCTGCGAATTTATGACCTCTCGCTAGAGCGTTACGCCCTCTATGGCGACGAAGCGCAATATTGGACATGGGCCAAAGCGCTCGATTGGGGCTATTATTCTAAACCTCCCGTTGTCGCCTGGGCCATCGCCGCCACCACCTGGGCATTCGGCGATTCCGTCTTTGCCATCCGCCTAAGCTCGCCCATTTTCCATTTCGGTACAGCAATGGTTATTTACGCCATCACCGCCCGCTGGGTAAACTCACGCAGCGCGGTATGGGCCAGCATCACCTATGCCACCCTCCCCGCCGTCATCCTTTCCGCGACCATCGCCTCCACCGATCCCGCCTTATTATTTTTCTGGGCCGTTTCACTCTATGGCTTACTGCGTGCAGAAGAAAAAAATGAAGCATGCTGGTGGGTCTTCACCGGCCTCGCCGCAGGCCTAGGCGGCCTCTCCAAATATTCGATGTTATTTTTCGGCATCTCTGCTGCGCTTCATTTTTATACCAAAGGCACATTTCAAACCCAGCTCAAAAATAAAAAACTCTGGCTTGGTGTGCTTGCGGCAATTGTCGTCTATTTGCCGAATTTATGGTGGAACACACAGAATCATTTCGTCAGCTACCTCCACACCAGCGATAATGCAGAAGGCAAAGGCTTCGGCTTTCATCCGCTCGAATTAGTAGAATTTGTCACCGCACAGTTCGTTGTCTTCGGCCCGATATTATTCGCATTTTTAGTCCTGCTGTTAGTGCGTAATAAAGCACAATGGAAATCATTCATCCTGCCGATGCTGCTCACCATCGCCACCATCAGCCTCTTTTCTCGCGCACACGCTAATTGGGCGGCACCGATTTATATCGCCGCGACCATCTGGGTTGTGTCCTGGCTCATCAAAACTAAACGTGAGCATTGGTTGGTGATTAGTTTGGCATTGCATCTGTTGCTTGCCGTCGGTTTCTATGGTTTTGAGCCCATCATGAAAGCAGCGAATATTGAACTGACCAAAAAGACGGATCCGTTCAAACGCCTGAAAGGACAAACAGAATTAGCCGATGCCGCGCGTGATATAAAAAAGAAGTTTCCTAATGCGAAACTCATTTCCGAAGAACGCCGCATCGTTGCTTCCCTCATGTATTATCTGCGTGATGGCGCCAAGCCTGCTGCCATTTACAAATGGAATTCCAAGGGCACCCTTCAAGATCATTATGACCTCATCAGCAATATGAATGCCGCCAAGGGTGCCGATTTTATTATGATTGCCCGCACCGATAACCCGCGCAAGTTCTACCCGTTTTTTAATGGGTACCAACGCCTCAAACCCATCGTGATACGGGTGCATAAAGATTATGTACAGACCTATCAGGTTTATTGGTTGCAAGGTTTCAAAGGATATTAATGCGCCGCGACCAACTTCACCCGCTTCTGATGATAATAGGCCTTGGCATTGCCTATGCCGCATTTTTTTTCCTTCGCCCGGAAACCGATCTCACACTCGCTCGTCATCTCTATGACACCGGATTTTTTCTCAAAGAACAAACATTGATACAACTTTCCTATAAGTGCATTGCCTGGGTAACGCGCGCAATCATCATTGGCGCAGTCGCCGCTCTTGTCTGGAAGGCTATCAAGTTCCGCAAACTACATCGCCCGGCATTATTCATTTTGATTAGCCTCGCACTCGGGCCGGGTCTATTGGTGCATACAGTATTCAAAGATAATTGGGGCCGCGCGCGCCCTTCACAGATCGTCGAGTTTGGTGGCAGCAAACAATATTCGCCGCCGTTTGTTATCGCCGGTCAATGTGAGAAAAATTGCTCCTTCGTTTCCGGTCATGCCGCCATCGGTTTTTTTATTTGCGCCTTCGCGTTATTTTTCAAAGGCTGGCGACGCACTGCAATTTATACGGGCGGTGTTCTGTTTGGTTTATGGATAGGCTTCATCCGCATGGCGATGGGCGGTCATTTCTTTAGTGACGTTATTTTCGCAGGCATCTTTGTCTTGCTAGTTGTTCATCTCGTTTATTATTTCATGTTTAAAAACCATGAAGCCGCTTAAGCGCCCCGTCCTCATCGCCCTCCTCACCCTCATCCACACGCTATTATATGGTAGCGTTTTAATCGGCACGACACTCTCACAACAACATCTAACCAATGCCAATTTTGCATTGAGCTTTGCTATCGATTTCCTTTTTTATTTTGCTTACGCCTGGGCATTGTTTTTCTCCCTACGTTTTTTAGGAAAGCGTGCCTTCCAAATTCTCATTCCCGTTTTATTTCTTACCTCCGCCCTCGCCAGTTATTATGTCTATGTTTATAAAATCAATATCGGCACCGACACGCTCGGCGTTGCACTCGAAGTAGAGCCAACACTCCTCTTGCAATTCATTACCGCCCGCTTGCTCTTATGGCTCGCACTCTCACTTGTGATCGCAATCCCTCTCGCGCGTTTTTGCATCCGCCACGAACAACATGACCCGCGTGATAAAATGGTGTTGCTCGTTTCCGGCATGTTCGTATTCACCGCATTTTTTATGGATGGCGGCATCAGCCGACAATATTTGCCCTATAATTATTTGCTCGCCGTGAAAGATTTTATTGCCACCGACACGCACGAAAAAATCGATATCTCTCAACAACCAGCAACTCTCGCAAAAACCACTCCTGAAAATATGGTGGTGGTGATGGTCGTCGGGGAATCTGTACGCCCAGATCATTGGCAACTGGGAACCTATAAGCGTGCGACCAATCCACTGCTCTCTAAACGCAGCAATCTCACTTTTTATGATGACGTTCCATCCTGCGGTCCTTTCACGCGTGATGCATTGCCGTGTTTGTTGAGCCGCGCTTCGTATCTTGAACCGGAAAATTATAATAAAGAAACATCGTTCATCAGCATCTTCCGTAAGCTCGGCTTTTATACCGCGTGGGTCGACATGCAAGGTTCCACCGCATCTGTATTTGATTCGTCTATCACCAGCCTCATCCGCGAAGCGAACCAATCAATCGCCTTCAACACAAATCTTCTCACCGCACCACAATATGACGAAGCGTTATTGCCCGTTATGGACACTATCCTCAAAGAACATAAAGGCCGCGTGTTATTAGTGCTCCATCAATTCGGCAGCCACTGGCCTTATGATTCGCGCTACCCAGAAGCGTTCCGAAAATTCACCCCAACCTGTAGCAAATCATCCGCCATCATCGGCGATTTCAAAACGACAGAAGATATGAAAGCTTGCGATCATCAGGAATTGATCAACGCATATGACAACTCGATTTTGTATCTCGATTTTATCTTGAACCAAATCATCACCCGTATCGAAAACCGCCCGGCGATTTTAGTCTATACATCCGACCACGGCGAATCATTGGGCGAAGATGGTTATTATATGCATGGCCATTCCGATGCGCATGGCAATGGCATCACGGTCGAACGCCGTGTGCCGGTGGTCGTGTGGCATTCCGATTCCTATCCACTGACTCTCAATACAGACCGCATCACACATAATGCTATCTTCCACAGCATCCTCGATTGCGCTGGCATCACAAGCGGCGTGATCAACAAAGAATTGAGTATTTGTAATTAAACGCCGAACTGCAGTTCGGCCAGGCGCGCATAAAGGCTTCCCTGTGCAACGAGTTCTCTGTGTGTGCCAATCGCTTCGATCTTACCTTTATCCATCATCACAATCCGATCGGCTGAAAGCACGGTGGCCAGCCGATGCGCAATCATCAATGTTGTGCGGCCTTGCATTAATGTTTCGAGCGCTTCCTGCACAAGCTTTTCATTTTCCGCATCAAGCGCGTTCGTCGCTTCATCCAATAGCAAGATGCGCGGATTGCGTAATAACGCGCGTGCAATCGCGATACGCTGGCGTTCGCCGCCTGATATCCGCACACCGCGCTCGCCTAATTGTGTATGAAATCCTTCCGGCAAATTCGCCACAAAATCATAAGCCCGTGCGGCGCGCGCTGCATCCATCACTTGTGCATCGGTCACGTCACCGGCTCCATAACGGATATTTTCTGCGGCGGTGCCGGAGAAGATAATCGGATCTTGCGGCACATAGGCAAATTGTTGGCGCAATAATTTCACCGGCAAATTACGAATATCCATTCCACCCAACAATACTGCGCCACGAACCGGATCATAAAAGCGCAATAACAATTGAAACAATGTGGTTTTACCGGCACCGGATGCGCCAACCAACGCAATTTTTTCACCAGGATAAATATCCAGATTAATCTCATGCAACGCTGGTTTTTCTAACCGCGTTGGATAAGTGAATGAGACATTATCGAAAGTAATGTCGCCTTGGAAACGCGGTGGTAAGGCTTGAGGATTTTCGGCCTCATAAATGGTCGGCTTCGTGTTGAGCAAATCCAAAACACCATCCGCCGCACCTGCTGCGCGTTGTAGATCGCTTGCCACTTCGCTCAAGGCACCAATCGAGCCCGCAACCATAATCGAATAAAAAATGAAGGAGGAAAGTGCTCCGGCAGAAAGCCTACCCGCCACCACATCATGCCCACCCTGCCACAACACAAAACCAACGGCACAGAACGCGAGCAATATCACAATGCCGGTCAATATACCGCGCATCCACAAGCGCTGAATCGCGGCATCCAACCCATGATTTAAACGGCTTTCATATTTCCACAATTCCTGTTGCTCCTGCTGCGAAGATTGCACCGTGCGAATTCCCATCACCACTTCCTGCGCATGCGCGGCACTATCTGCCACACGCTCCTGCGCGGTGCGCGCTAATATCCGTACACGTTTGCCTATGACAATGATTGGTAACACCGTTAGCGGCACAACGATCGCCATATAGAGCGCGAGCTTTGCACTGGTGATGATGATCATCACCACACCGCCTACGAGAATAAATGTGTTGCGCAAGGCCATCGAAAAACTGCCGCCGATCATCGTCTGAATCAGTGTCATATCATTCGTCAAACGTGCGAGGATGGCGCCGCTTTGCTGCATCTCAAAAAATGCCGGCGAGAGCGAGAGCAAATGTTTAAAAATCATCCGCCGAATATCCGCCACCACCAACTCGCCCGTTTTCATAATTAGATAAAACCGCGCAAAGGTTGCTAGAGCTAGTATGGACGATAGGCCGAGTAACACTAACAATGCATGGTTCACAGCAGTAGCGCTGTTATGGCGGAAGCCTTCATCGATAAGATATTTTATGCCCCAACCAATGCTCAGCACGGAGGCCGACGTAATGCATAATGCAATCAATCCACCCACCACCATTTTTCGATAAGGCCAGGCAAAGCCGAATAACGTATACAGGCTTTTGTAGGAAGATTTCATAAAGCGATGTTAAATTCCCGCTGCACTAACTCCAGCAAATCCTGTCCACCACGCGTATTTTTCCAATATCCATCCACATAATCATAATGCCCTGCGCCGGAAACCGGCGAGGAAATCCAAATTTGCCGCATTGGCACATGTTGGTTGATCACATATTGTTTTTTGTTGGCCAACGTAACCGTCAACACACCGCTTGCATATTCGACATCTAACTCACCTTTTTCATCCGAATTTTCAATGGCTTCTGCCAAATCCAATAATATTTGATTAGATGCAGCTTTAAATAAAGTTTCTTCCATAAAGAATTTATTAACCTTCTGGCCATAAGATGTAAATCATGAAGAATATTGCCATTATCGGAGCCGGTGGGCTTGGAACTACAACAGCAGCATTGCTTTCGCGCATGCAGCTCAAAGGGATGTTGCCA
The DNA here is from genome assembly GCA_903821695.1 of uncultured Alphaproteobacteria bacterium. Classification (GTDB taxonomy): domain Bacteria; phylum Pseudomonadota; class Alphaproteobacteria; order Rickettsiales; family CAIJLX01; genus CAIJLX01. Next base: position 7,655 of record CAIJLX010000081.1, read on the forward strand.
CAAGATATCCATATCACAATGTTTGATACAAACGGCCATATTTATGGGGGAGCGATTGATGATGCAAATATCTATCATCGCACCGGCCTTGAATATCTACATCCGAATGACCTATTAACCGGTATTGATTGCATTCATGGTGGCATCGCCAAAGATTTTATTTGCGGTGACATTTTTAATACGGGTCTACCAAATCGCTTCTGGCTTTCTAGCGGAACGGATCAGCATTATCAGAATACAGAAGGTGCACGTGGATGGAATTTGTTTGAAGCAAACGCAAATAACTTGCGCGAAATTATTTATCGCCCACTCTACGAACACATGGTTGCTGCACGTGGCATCGATCAACTCCCTTTAGTAACGCCAGATCAATTTTCTTATCGCCTGCCAGAAAACGAAATGGCCGGACTACAAGATATCGTTGGCGGTTACGGCACTACCGGTGGCGGTGTTGTGATTGCCTATGATTATGCCCAGAAAAAATCCATAATCCGCTCCGCAGAAAAGGCAGGCCATCTCGCATTACGCCTCAACACGGAAATTAGTGGTATCACGAAAATAGGCGAGAAATACCAAATTAATGGCACAGATGTTGCAGCGGATATTGTACTCGTAACTGCCGCACATCAAATACCTAAATTGGCAAAAGATCTTTCGGGTGTAGTACCGCCAGCAGGAACCTATCATTTAAATGGCATATTATATGCCAAACTTCCACCGACGCAGGATCCAGAACTACTACGCCAGACGAGCCGCGTGAATTTCGTTGTTCAAGGTGAACGTGGCTGCATGTTTGGGGTTATACTAGCACCAACAGAAAGCCAGTAAGGTTTAGCTGCAATTTATCACCCATCAAAAGCTGGAAGCCAGGTAGATCGCCACCCTTTTGAGGCCGGAAAGACAAATTTGGTACCATCTGCCTGGGATAAAGCGATCCATGAGGGGTTATCTCAAACCCATAAATTTGGCGAAACACCAAGCACACGGGATGAAAGAATCGATACTATTGTAAAACAAGTCTGCCATTTTAACCCGTTCCTCAAAGGTTACATAGAGCCAACAGAATTACGAATTCGTACCGTGTTCAACCCCGTATCCGAAACAAATCCCGATGGCATGGATCGCCGTGTACGCCGCTTGTTGACCCCCACTGTACTTAGTGAAGACGGCCAGGTACTTGGGGCAATATCACCCAAATGGACAACTTTGGAATTGGCAGCTCTTAACCTGATCGATTCCACACTTCAAAAACTGGGCTTGAGTTCACCTTTCCCTACCAATCCTACCGCAGGTCTTGGCCCTAATAGATTGGATGTGGAACAAATCTCTCGTACACTTAACTTACGAGATGTACCACTCTCTCGCGCAGATGCACTTGAATGTGCACAACGTATGGGACAGCCTGAGCGCATCGTCGATACAAACCCGGCATTATTTTTACATGAAGCAATTTCACCGAATGCTACCGGTGGCGGCCTTGGCAATACTTCTGCAAAACAACAACGGCAACTTTAACCAAAATCCATCACTACTTGGCCGGACATTAGGCTATCGCCATTTTTGACGTGGATTTTTTTGATGGTGACGTCGTGTTCGGAATAGATCACGTTTTCCATTTTCATCGCTTCGATGATGGCAAGTTCTTCACCCGCTTTCACCTTATCGCCCACGTTGCATTTGAGTGCTACCATTTTGCCTGCGATTGGTGATGTGAGATGCATCGGTTTCGCGCGCAATTCCGTCGCTGGCATAAATTTACCCAACTCTGCCACGCGTGGTGTGCGGACGGTAACGCGGCAGGAAGCGCCGGAATAATCAATTTGGAAACCACCCGGTGTGTAATGAATTTTCGCGTTGATGATGCGGTCATCGATCACGCCTTGGAACAAGGTTGAACCAAGCACCCATTCGGTAATCAAATTAATCTGACGGCTATTATGTGTAATCACCATACCGAATTTGGTTTCGTGGGTATCGATCGGGAAGAATTCTTCATCCACACCAACCACCCAGCGCGTGCCGATTTGGCGCGGGCGGCCTTTGGCTTGGCCGCTGATCGAAGCCGCACGACGCGCATCTTTCAAATACGCAAATGCACCAATCGCGAGCATGACTTTTTTGCTCCACTCATCGAGCGTTGCACCGGAGAATCCACCCGGCCAATGTTGCGCGATAAAGTTGGTGGAAATATCGCCTTCTTTAAATTTCGGATGCGAGATCAGTGCTTCTAAGAACGAAATATTATGTGAAATTCCGGCGATAACATATTCACCAAGTGCTGCATGCATGCGATCAATCGCTTCAGCGCGCGTTGGGCCATAGGTGATCAGTTTCGAAATCATCGCATCATAAAATTGGCTTACTTCACCACCGGCATAAACGCCCGTATCAACCCGCACATTCGGTGAGGTTTTTGGTTCTTGATAGGTTACCAAACGGCCAGACGATGGCAGGAACCCGCGTGATGGATCTTCTGCATAAACGCGGCATTCGATGGCGGAGCCTTTGAGCACGATGTCTTCTTGTTTGAACGGTAATTTTTCGCCGAGTGCGATGCGGATCATCCATTCGACGAGATCGAGACCCGTGATATATTCAGTCACCGGATGTTCCACCTGCAAGCGGGTGTTCATCTCAAGGAAGTAGAAATTCTTATTTTGATCGACGATATATTCAATCGTGCCTGCGGAATAATAACCAACCTTGCGCACCAGTGCGACCGATTCGGCGTACATTTTTGCACGCGTAGCTTCATCGATGAATGGGCTTGGTGCTTCTTCGATAACTTTTTGGTTATGGCGCTGAATGGAACATTCGCGCTCACCTAAGCACAACACAGTGCCGTGCTTATCGGCGAGAATTTGGATCTCTATATGGCGTGGCTTCTCGATAAATTTTTCGATGAATACGCGCGCATCGCCGAAACTATTTTTCGCTTCATTGGATGCAGAAGTGAATGCTTGTTCCACCTCTTTCGCCGAACGCACAATGCGCATACCCTTACCGCCACCACCCGCTGCTGCTTTGAGCATTACTGGGAAGCCTATTTGTTCGGCAATCTTGGTTGCTTCTTTCGGATCTGCTATGACGCCGAGATAACCAGGCACTGTTGAAACACCCGCCGCTTGCGCGAGTTTTTTCGATTCGATTTTATCGCCCATGCTTTCGATCGCTTCCACCGAAGGACCGATAAATACAACACCTTCATTACGAAGTGCGCGCGCAAAGCCTGCGTTTTCCGAAAGGAATCCATAACCCGGATGCACCGCATCAATGCTTTTGCGACGGATGGCTTCCATCACATTTTCCATTTTGAGATAGCTCTGGTTCGCTGGAGATGGCCCGATAAACGCCGCATCATCCGCCTGGCTTACATGCAATGCGTTCGTATCTGCTTCGGAATACACCGCAACCGTTTCGATGCCCATACGACGAGCGGTGCGAATAACACGGCAGGCAATTTCACCACGATTGGCTATGAGAATTTTTTTGAACATATTTTATAATGGCAGGTTGTCATGCTTGCGCCATGGGCGCTCAACTTTTTTGTTTTTGAGTAAGGACAACGCGCGGCTGATGCGCCAGCGTGTGTTTTGTGGGCGAATCACATCATCAATAAATCCGCGGGAAGCGGCAACGAATGGTGTAGAAAATTTATCGATATATTCCGCGGTTTTCTTTTCGAGGTCACCGTTCGTCGAATTTTTAAACAGAATTTCCGCCGCACCTTTAGCACCCATCACCGCAATTTCGGCATTCGCCCATGCATAGTTGATGTCGCCTTTTAGGTGTTTAGAATTCATCACAATATATGCGCCGCCGTAAGCCTTACGCGTAATCACCGTAATTTTTGGCACCGTCGCTTCCGCATAGGCATAGAGCAATTTTGCACCGTGTTTGATGATACCGTTATGTTCCTGGTCAACGCCTGGCAAGAAACCTGGTACATCAACAAAGGTGACAATCGGAATACTAAACGCATCGCAGAAACGAACAAAACGTGCTGCTTTACGACTCGCTTCAATATCAAGGCAACCAGCCAGGAACATTGGCTGGTTCGCGATAATGCCGATGCTTGCACCATCAATACGACCGAAACCAATCAATATATTCTTCGCGTAATCTGGCTGAATTTCAAAGAAGTCATGCTCATCAACGATGCTCATCACGAGCTCGCGCATGTCATATGGCTTATTCGGATTATCCGGAATCAGCGTGTTCAGCGAAAGGTCAATGCGATCTGAAGGATCCATCGTAGAACGCGTCGGCACACCTTCACGGTTATTCGCTGGAATAAAGTTAAACAAACGACGCGCCTGCAGCAGCGCATCAATATCATTATCAAATGCGAGATCCGCCACACCGGTTCTTTGCGTGTGTGTCGAAGCGCCACCCAATGTTTCCGAATCCACTTCTTCATGCGTCACGGTTTTAACCACATCAGGGCCCGTCACGAACATATAAGAGGAACCTTTCACCATGAAGGTGAAATCAGTCAGCGCCGGGGAATAGACCGCACCACCAGCGCAGGGGCCCATGATGAGCGAGATTTGCGGAACCACGCCCGAAGCATGCACGTTACGCCAGAAAATTTCGCCATAACCACCGAGCGAATCTACACCCTCTTGAATACGCGCACCGCCGGAATCATTAATCCCGATCAACGGCGCACCAACTTTCATCGCCATATCTTGAATCTGGCAAATTTTCTTCGCGTTGGTTTCCGAAAGTGAACCACCCAATACGGTAAAATCCTGGCTATATACAAATACCAGACGGCCATTGATCGTACCATGTCCGGTCACCACGCCATCGCCAGGATTACGTTTATTTTCCATCCCAAAATCATGGCTACGATGCTCCACGAACATGCCATATTCTTCAAATGAATCTGGATCCAAGAGCACTTCCAGCCGTTCGCGGGCGGTCAATTTGCCCTTGGTATGCTGTGCATCTATCCGTTCCTGACCACCGCCAAGCCGCGCCTGGCGCCGCTTTTCTTCCAGTTGTTGTACGATCGAAGGTTTAAGTTTCATGTAAGTCGTCTTATGGAGGGAGGCCACTTCTAGCAAAGCCAAACCCATTTTGCAAATGCGAAGGGGCCTCTATAATAAATATTGCTATATATCAGCATGTTAAAGGAAGCTTGCACTTCTATTTGCAGCACGATAGGCTGCGCGCCCTATGAATCTTTCCCTCGTTGTGCCTGTTTATAATGAAGCTGACAATATCGCCCCGCTGGTTGCGGCGGTGAAGGCAGCATTGCCCAATCATTCGTATGAGATTGTGTTTGTGGATGATGGCTCGTCGGATAACACCCGCGAAGAGATCCTGAAATTCACCGATTCCAATATCGTTTTAGTCCAATTCGCCCGCAATTTCGGCCAAACTTCGGCCATGGCGGGCGGTATTGAAGCGGCTAAAGGCGAATATATCGTCACCCTTGATGGCGATTTACAAAATGACCCTGCAGATATCCCATTGATGATCGCGAAACTCGAAGCAGAAGGTCTCGATATCGTCGCTGGACGCCGCCTGAAACGGCAAGATGGCGCGATTTTGCGCAAAATTCCGAGCAAAATAGCCAATTGGCTAATCCGTAAACTGACCCATACCCATATCCGCGATTTGGGATGCACCCTTAAATTATTCCGCAGTTCACTAGCGAAACAGCTGGATTTATATGGTGAATTGCACCGTTTTATCCCGGTATTAGCCTCCTTCTATGGGGCCAAAATCGGCGAAATGGATGTCCGCCACCATTCCCGCAAACACGGTGTTTCCAAATACGGCCTTGGCCGCACTTCGCGCGTTGCGAGCGATTTATTATTGATGGTGTTTTTCGTCAAATATCGCCAACGCCCGATGCATTTGTTCGGCATGATCGGCCTTTCGATGTTCATGGTCGGCGGATTAATTGAGGCCTATCTATTATTGCTCAAAATCCTCGGCCAAGATATCGGCGGCCGCCCCTTATTCTATGTCGGCATCTTATTATTGCTGATGTCCGTACAATTCATCACCGCCGGCTTCGTCTCCGAATTGCTCATGCGCACCTATTACGGCAGCCAAAATAAGAAGCCGTATGTGGTTGCCAAAATTTTCCGGGGTGGGAAAGTCGAAGCCTAAATCATTTCCGCAAGGGCTTTGAGCGCCAGCGGATAACCACGGCTACCAAGACCACAAATAACGCCTTCCGCAGCGGGTGATACGAACGAAAGATGGCGGAATTCCTCACGTTTGAAGATATTGGTGATATGCACCTCGATGATCGGGATTTCGAGGATTAACAACGCATCCATAATAGCGATTGAGGTATGGGTATAAGCCCCACCATTGATAATCATCCCACTAAAACCCTGTAATGGAGCCTGCTGAATCCAGGTAATGATCTCGCCTTCGATATTGCTCTGACGGAAATCGACTTTGAGGCCCAAACCTTTGGCTTCTTCCTGGCACATTTTTTCGATATCGGCCAAGGTGTCATAGCCATAAATCCCCGGCTCACGCGTGCCGAGCATGTTTAAATTAGGGCCATTGATGATTAGAATTCGACTCATATTGTAATTCCTGTGTTGGCCCTCTATATCAGGGAAATGCTGCAGATTCAACTGAATGGGGAACCCAAAACCCTCCAAAACGCCACGACGCTCGCCGAACTCGTCGCCGAATTAGGCCTCGATGCCCGTAAAATCGCCATCGAACAAAACCGCGTCATCATCCCCAAATCCGCCTATGCCAACACATCCCTCACCGCTGCAGATGAAATCGAAATCGTCGCGTTTATGGGTGGCGGATAATGTCTTCCCCCCTCACTCTCGCCGGTCGCGCCTATACTTCCCGCCTATTAGTCGGCACCGGCCGCTATAAAGATTTCGCCGAAACCAAAGCGGCGATTGAGGCCAGCGGTGCCGAAATTGTTACGGTTGCCGTGCGCCGGGTGAATCTGGGCGATAAAAATGCGCCGATGTTGCAAGATTATATCGACCCCCAAAAATATACGTATTTACCCAATACCGCCGGTTGCTACACCGCAGATGAAGCCATGCGTACCCTACGTTTGGCGCGCGAGGCTGGCGGCTGGAATTTGGTCAAACTGGAAGTGATTGGCGATAAAGAAACACTCTATCCCGATACTGCAGAAACCCTAAAGGCTGCCAAAACTCTGGTCGAAGAGGGGTTTGAAGTGATGGCCTACACCACCGATGACCCTCAAACTTGCAAAAAACTAGAAGATCTGGGTTGTTGTGCCGTTATGCCGCTTGCTTCTCCAATCGGCTCTGGCCTGGGTATTATCAATCCCACCAATCTGGAAACCATACTCAAAAATGCCAACATACCTATTCTAGTTGATGCTGGGATTGGCACCCCTTCGGATGCGGTTATCGCCATGGAAATGGGTTGTGCGGGCGTGCTGTTAAATACAGCGATTGCGGAAGCAAAAAATCCTATCCAAATGGCGCATGCTTTTAAATTAGCGGTAGAATGCGGGCGGGTGGCACATTTAGCAGGGCGGATGCCCAAGCGGGAATTCGCTAAGGCTTCTTCACCTGAGGCCGGAAAGCTCTTTTGAATTAAAAAAGGGCGCACCAGATTATGATGCGCCCCAACTTATAACTCAGTGATTAACGAACTTCTTTTTCGCTATCTTCAACGGTGTCGCCGTTTACGGTTTTCTTGTGCTTCAGAACGGTTTTGTCTTTTTTGTGTTTGATGCTGTCTTTGGTTTTTGTGGTGTTTTTGTTCATCAAACCTTTTGGATCATTGGTCGATTCGGTTTCGACTGATTTATCGACGGTGCCGTCTTTATTTACATCCACTTTGGTTTTGGTTTCCATGCTGGTGCTGCCGCTTTCGCCAGCGCTTTTTTCAGTGGTGGTTTTTTTGTAGCTACCGTCCTCGTCTTTTTTGACTTCGGTTTCAGCTTTATAGCTGCTGTCTGCAGCAAGCGCCGGGCCTGCGATAACGAGGCTAAATGCGGTTGCAAGCATTGTAAGTTTCATATTCATGGGTCTACCCTTTTTCGTGTTGTTTCTATCGTCCACTGTGGAGCGATCTAGAAGGCACCCTATTTTCCTCTACATAAAGAAACTATATGTCCTTTAAGGAGAATTTCTAAAATAGGTAACAAGAAGCGGCAAATTCCACACGGCGCTGATGAAAAACGGGACAATAAAACAAGCCGCAAACCCTTTCTTTAAGCCCAGAATCCGCCAAAGGCCAATAAACAGCCCTGCCATTACGAAATAAACTACAAGCTGCGCTTCATCAAGCCAAATGCCTGTTAACCCTACAAATTGCAGCAGATCATAACGCTGCACTTGGCCGCCGCGTTGCTCGACAATTCCTTTATAGGCAAAGCAGGCAAGCAGTGAGGCAACCAAGCTATTCACCAGGAAAAAGATTTCGTGATCCTGACGCACACGGTAAGCCACACCTACCACCAGAATGGTATAAATCACCTGCTTCGGTAACATGCGGTGGTTCCATTCGGTGGAAAGCAAAATGACAAGGCAGACGCTCAACACCATCAGCAAAATATAGGTTTCGCTGAAGTTAAATTGCCAGAAGAGAAATAACGAAGCAGCAGCGCAGCTTGCCTCGATAAACAAATACTTTAGGCTAATCTTTGTGCCACAGAAATGGCATTTCCCCCAGGTGAGCAGCCAATTAAACACCGGCACCAAATCACGCGTGCGCAATTGCGCGCTGCAGCTTGGGCATTTCGACTTCGGCCCGACCCAGCGGCCACCGGAAGGCTCGCCGCGTGGCAAGCGGTGTGCCGGCATCGTCGCATAACTGCCGCAGCCGAGGCCTAAGAATAATGCGAGCAGATAGCCCCAAAAAAGATGCTGTTCAAAAAACACGACCTATTTTATCGCAAGCGCATTCCCTTTACTACGGATAAAATCCTTGCAATTAAGAATGGCTCGCATTAGATCGGCCTATGGAGATCCTATGAAAATTATATCGTTTATTATCGCGCTTACAGTTTCAACCACCGTTTTTGCCGCAAAACAGCAAGGATATGTGCAGCATAATTTGGTGGCCAATAACGCAAAATACAAAGCTGATACGCTGGAGCCAAAACTCATCAATGCCTGGGGCATCGCGATTCGTCCGGCAGGCGCTGGCGGGCATTTCTGGATCACCGCGAAAGATAACAGCTTTGAATATGTGGGTGATGTGCAAAAATCTCCAACGCCTAAGCTTAAAAAATTGCATGCGGATGAGCTGAAAGTCATCAGCCTACCCGTTGGTGGCGATGAGAGTTTTGCGACCAGCACCGTGTTTAATGACAGCAAAGAACACTTCATCATCACGCAGCAGATTAAAGATGCGGAACCTATCACTGCGCCGGCGAAATTCTTATTCGCCAGCGATGGCGGAATTATTTCAGCCTGGACCGAACGCAAAAAAGCCGATGGCACATTCGACAGAGCACCCGATGCATTAACAGTGATCGATAATTCCGCAACTGGCGCCGCTTATTTCGGCCTCGCGATTAGCAAAAATTATGATCGCCTTTACGCGGCATATTTCGGAAAACAACCTGGCATCCGCGTGTTTGATGGCTCGTTTAAGCCACTCAACATCACATTCGATCAGCCGTTTGATGAAAATAAAAATGGCAAAGTGGATGCAGGTGAATATGCGCCCTTCAATATTCAGGCACTCACCACACCAGCAGGCGAGGCACATATTTTCGTCGCCTATGCGAAAAGCCAGGCATGCACCAAAGAAGGCCTAGAGAAAAAACAATGCGCGGAAGGTGAATTATTTGCAGGTGAAGAAGACACCTCCAAACCCGGCCAAGGTCGCGTTGCAGAATTTACCGAAGATGGCAAACTGGTTGCCGTCTATAAAGATGCGGGCCACTTAAGCGCGCCATGGGGCCTCGTGTTTGCACCGAAAGAGTTCGGGCCACTCTCCGGCAAATTGCTCGTCAGCAATTTCGGCAGCGGCACCATCGCCGCCTTCGACCCGGAAACGCATGCGTTTGTGGATACACTGCGTAATCCAAAAGGTAAAACCATCAAGATTGATAAAATCTGGGGCTTGCTGTTTGGCAATGGCGAAAGCTTAGGTGATGCAAATGCGCTTTATTTCACCGCCGGTCCGGATGATGAAAAAGACGGTATCTTCGGTAGCCTACGGGTTGCGAAGTAATCGTTACTCTTTCCAGGAAAAATTAACCATTTTAAGTCTGTTAATGCTGACGGTCGCAAACAAGGTTTTTTCTTGTCCCTGATATTTGCCGTTAATCTGGTATTGCCCAACCGGGAGGTTGGCATAGAAAACCGGGCCTTCTGTTGTGATGTCGAGCAGCACATCACCTCTCGCATTCAGAATCTTGAGTGAAAATGCGCCGGTATAGTCTCCGCCCGTAGAAATGCTGCTGACTTTAAGGTTATAATCTTTCTCTGTCGTTTTAAGCGTGTCCCTTTCGTTCTTCGCAGCACCACCGGATAGATATTGGATGCCATTTTTTTCATGTACATCCGGCAAGGCAAATTCCTGTCCATAAGCCGGGAGAACGATGAATAACAAAAGAGGTACTAATAGGATGTTACGCATATCTTAATAATACCTTAAAAGGCATAAAAATCCTATAGGATTGAGCAATTTGTATTGTGCAGAGCAACAAACGGGACTGCGCCTTATGTAGCTTAACTATAAAGCTACATAACCAGAAAAGATGACTCAAAATATTCTATTGCTTCCCACTCAATTTTTCCTTGAGCAGCGCTTTGCCGCGACCCGAAAGGCTTGGGTTGGTGATAAAGAAATTATGGGCGGAGAAGCTGGTTTGGTCGTTTGTGTGGCGCATATAGCTTCCATCTGGCTTCAAATCCCAGCTCTGGCGCTCATCATTCAGGTTCGCGCCCATAATCTGTCCCATGATCTGCTCATGCACGGTAGGGTTTTCAATCGGAACCATGACTTCCACGCGACCGCTTAAATTGCGCGGCATCCAATCCGCCGAGGCGATATACACTTTCGCCTGAGGTGAGGGCAGCACATGGCCGCCACCAAAACAGAAAATGCGCGAATGTTCCAAAAAGCGGCCGACAATGCTTTTCACATGAATGTTTTCAGAAAAACCTTTAATGCCGGGCTTGAGGCAACAGATGCCCCGCACGATCAGATCGATGTGTACGCCCGCCTGCCCTGCTTCATACAGCGCATCAATCATTTCAGCATCCACCAGCGAATTCATCTTAAGCCAGATTGCGGAGGGCTTTCCGGCCTTTGCATATTCCTTTTCTTCTTCAATCAATTTCAGCAAACGCTTACGCATCGAAATCGGTGCGATCGCAATTTTCTCAAATTTTTTCGGCGGGGCATAACCGGTTAGGTAATTAAATAAATGCGCAGCATCGCGGCACAACGCCGGGTCACAGGTGAAGAACGATAAATCGGTATAAAATTTCGCCGTGACCGGATGGTAATTGCCGGTGCCGAAATGCACATAGGATTGCAAACCACTTTCTACCTTACGAACGACAAGGGACACTTTGCAGTGCGTCTTTAAACCGACCAAGCCATACACCACTTGCGCACCTGCCCGCTCTAAATCGCGTGCCCAGCGGATGTTGGCTTCTTCATCGAAGCGCGCTTTCAGCTCCACCATTGCAGTCACCGATTTTCCGGCTTCAGCGGCTTCGATTAATGCCTTCACAATCGGTGAATCATTACTCGTGCGGTAAAGCGTTTGTTTAATAGCAACTACGTTTGGATCAGACGCCGCCTGGCGCAAAAACTGCACAACCACATCGAAACTTTCGTATGGGTGATGCACCACAATATCTTTCGCCTGAATCGCCGCAAAGCAATCGCCGTTATAATCCTTGATGCGTTCGGGGAAGCGGATATTGAGTGGCGGGAAACGTAATTCTGGCAGCTCAATGGAGAGAAGCTCCGAAATACTTGCCAGACCCAACATGCCACTTACTCGCACCACATCTTCAGTCGCCACATGCATTTCTTTGATCAAAAATTCCTGTAAGTTTTCTGGCGTGGTGTCGCTTATCGCAAGGCGGATGATTTGACCCATCCGGCGGCGTTTTAGGGCAGATTCGTAATAGCGCACTAAATCCTCTGCGCCATCTTGCGTTTCCAAATCGCTATCGCGGATGATGCGAATAATACCGTTGCTGGTTAGATTGTAATTAGGAAATAATTCTTCATAAAATAATTCGATGATTTGCTCGATGCGCACCAAGCGAACTTGCTGGCCTTTTGCAGGCAGCGCAACAAAGCGTGGCAATTTCGGCGGCAGCGGAATAATCGCACGTAATTTTTTGCCGACCATTTTGAGTGTATGCGATACTTTGTGTTTCTTGCCCGATTTAACGATTGTTTCCTTGCCACGACGCTCCAGCCCCATCACCACGGCCATACCCAAATTCGGCAAAAACGGGAACGGGTGCGCGCTATCAATCGCGATCGGTGAGAGTGCCGGGAAAATATGGCTGTAAAAATAGCCGTTCAGCCATTCCATATCCTTCTGCGTCAATTTTTCACGCGAGAGCACATGGACATCTTCTTTTTTGAGTAGCAATTTTAAATCCTGCCAACATTGCTGCTGCACCGCGAGTAAGTCGCGCGTCGCATTATAAATCTGTTCCAACTGCTCAGCCGCGGTCAATCCATCCTGGCTTTCCTGGCGCAGCCCATCTTGCACTTGGTCTTTCAAACCCGCCACCCGCACCATATAAAATTCGTCGAGGTTAGAGGCAGAGATCGAGAGGAATTTTACTCGTTCCAACAATGGGTTATTAGTGTTTTGTGCTTCTTCCAGCACGCGCGTGTTAAACGCCAGCCATGAGAGCTCACGGTTGAAAAATCGCTCCTCCGGACGTTTGAATCCTGCAAACGCAGGGGCCGCATTCGATGGTTTTTTTAGGGTTGCCACTGGAAAACTCTTGTGAAATCAGTATGATAAGCTTCTATTCTAGCGTAAATTAGGCCCGAGTGCAATCATGCGTCATCAAGAAACCCGCGTTTTTCCTTATCAACCCATCGATATTTACCGCCTTGTCACCGATATCGAGGCTTACCCCGAATTCCTGCCCTGGTGCGCCGCCGTGCGCGTCTTGGCTCGTGGTGAAACCGGCCTTAATGCCGAAATGGTCATTCGCTATAAGGCTTTAAGCGAGCGCTTCGTCACACGCGTCACCCAAAAGCCGCCAACAGCCACAACCGCCGGATATGTCGAAGTAAATTTGGTAGAAGGACCATTTAGCCATCTCCACAACCGCTGGGAATTAAAACCCTGCCCACAAGGCACCGAAATCCATTTCACCATCGAATTCACCTTCCGCTCCGCCGTTTTAGAAAAACTAATGGGCTATTTTTTCACCTCCGCTTTCAAGAAAATGGTCGCCGCTTTTGAGGCCCGGGCGAAGGAGAAGTTGGGTTGATTTTTGTGACTGGCCGTGCAAAATAGCGGCTATGGCTTCTAGAATCGAAAAATTATGTGTTGAAAAAGGGATGAAGATGACCGGCCAGCGCCGTGTTATCGCGCAGGTCATTTCCGATGCGCATGATCATCCGGATACGGAAGAAGTCTATCGCCGGGCGGCAAAAATTGATCCGAATATTAGCATCGCGACGGTTTACCGTACCGTGCGTATGTTTGAAGAAGCAGCTATTGTTGAAAAGCATGATTTTGGTGATGGCCGCGCGCGTTATGAAGAAGTAACTGATACGCATCACGACCATTTAATTGATATTAAAAGCGGTAAAGTCGTTGAATTTTTTAATGCGGAAATTGAAAAGCTGAAAGAAAAAATTGCTAAGGAGCTTGGGTATAAATTGGTAGATCACCGTTTGGAGCTCTATGCTGTCCCTCTTAACGATAAATAAAACAGAGAGGATTCCGATGCAAGAACCCATCACTGCTGGTTCGCTAGAAGTCACACTAGCTAAAACGAAGCGTGAAATCGAGTGGGCACAGGAATTGCGTTATCGGGTTTTTGTTGAAGAAATGGGCGCGAAGGCTTGCCCCTCCACCCAAAAAACAAAACGCGATTCGGATGAGTTTGATGCGATCTGTGATCACTTGTTAGTCATCGATCATTCGCTACCGAAAGGCACTAACCCGGTTGTGGGAACCTATCGCCTATTGCGCAAACAAATCGCGCAGAGTTTCGGTAAATTTTATTCCGAATCCGAATTTGATATTCGCAATTTGGTGGCATTTAACGAAGGCGAAGTGCTCGAACTCGGCCGCTCCTGCGTCGATATGAATTATCGCAACCGCTCCAGCATGCAATTGCTCTGGCGCGGCATTGGTGCTTACCTCGCTGAACATAATATTCATCTGATGTTTGGCTGCGCGAGCTTTAACGGCACTAACCCTGCTATGCACCGGCTTGCATTATCCTATCTACATCACTTCCATCAGGCGCCTGAAAATCTGCGCACCTATGCACTGCCAAGCTGCGCCGGAAAAATTGATTATCTACCGAAGGAAGAAGTCGATCCAAGACAAGCGATCCTCACCATGCCGCCTTTGGTGAAAGGTTATTTGCGTTTGGGCTGCTATATCGGCGAAGGCGTCGCAGTGGATGAAGAATATAATTGTCTGGATGTGAACATCATCCTGCGCACGGATAAAGTCGGCGAAAAATACGCCAATCGTTATAGCACCAATTAAGCCATGTCGTTCGGTCCATTAAAAAGCATGGTGCGGTTATGGGTGAGGTTATTACTCCTCGTATTATGGACTGGTGTTTGCGCACCCTTCCTCTATCTCGGCCAACGGTTTGAGCTCTCCTGCCATAATTGGATTTTGCGCTTTTATAGCCGTGGCATCATCTGGGTGATGGGGGTCAAACTCAAAATTCATGGAACGATCGAACGCAATCGCCCAACCCTGTTTGTCTGCAATCACTCTTCTTATTACGACATCCACACTATCGCCTCTGTTGTGCCCGGTGTGTTTCTCGCGAAAGATGATATTCTCAATTGGCCGGTGATTGGTCCGCTTTGCAGCATTTCCGGCTCCGTATTTATTTCGCGTGACCCGCAAAAAACACTCGAGAACATGGCGAAAATTAAAAACAATAAAAGCAAATCCTTCATCCTCTTCCCTGAAGGCACCACGACGGACGGCAATCGCGTGAAAAAATTTAACAGCGCATTTTTTGGTCTCGTCACACAATTAGATACGTATCACCCCATGGTCGTACAGCCACTCTCGATTGCCTATACGCGCCTCGCTGGCATCCCTATGGGCAATCATTACCGCCCGTATTTTAGCTGGTTTGGCGACATGGATTTAGTTTCGCATGTCAAAAATGCATTGGCGTTTTCCTCGGTCACTATCGAGATCACCGCCCATCCCACCATTGAAGGCGAAACACTCAAAGACCGCAAAAAAGTCGCCACGCTTTGCGAGCAATTAATCACCACGTCACTCACCGAAAACCTCACCCGCCCAAAACCCAAAAACAAAGCACCTGCGATGGTAGCCGCATGAAAAAACTTCACATCAAATCGTATGGCTGCCAGATGAATTTCTACGACGCCGGTAAAATGGCCGATGTGTTGCGTCCGTTAGGTTATGAAACATCGGAGACGATGGATGGCGCGGATTTGGTGATTTTAAACACCTGCCATATCCGCGAAAAAGCGACCGATAAAGTTTATTCCGAACTCGGCAAAGTAAAAATGCAGCGCCAGAAACAAGAGAACCCAATGCTAATCGCAGTCGCGGGTTGCGTTGGCCAAGCAGAAGGCGAAGAAATTTTCAAACGTGCGCCTTATGTCGATATGGTCGTCGGCCCACAATCCTATCACACACTGCCAGAGATCGTGAGCAAAGCCGCCCGCAAAACTGGCCATGTGATTGAGCTCGATTTCCCCGCGAATGAAAAATTTGATGGATTACCGCAAGCTGAAAAAACATCTGCTTCTGCATTTCTCGCGGTGCAAGAAGGCTGCGATAAATTTTGTACGTTCTGTGTGGTGCCATACACACGTGGCGCCGAATATTCTCGGCCTGTCGCCGATATCGTGCGCGAAGCAACATCGCTTGTTTCCAAAGGCGCAAAAGAACTCACGCTGCTTGGCCAAAACGTAAATGCCTATCATGGCGATGGTTGGACATTTGGGCAATTGATTCGCCATCTCGCCACCATCGATGGTTTGGAACGTATTCGCTATACCACCTCGCACCCACGCGATATGGAAGAAAGCTTGATCACCGCACATGCAGAAGTGCCGAAGCTGATGCCGTATTTACATCTGCCGGTGCAGTCCGGTTCCGATCGCGTATTAAAAATGATGAACCGTAAACATACGATTGCGGAATATATGAAAACGATGGAGCGTGTACGCAACGCACGTCCCGATATCGCATTTTCTTCCGATTTCATCGTCGGCTTCCCCGGCGAAACCGAGGCGGATTTTGAAGGCACAATGAATGTCGTGCGCGAAATTGGTTATGCGTATGCTTATTCATTTGCCTATAGCCCACGCCCGGGAACGCCGGCCGCAACATTCGATAATCAAGTGCCGGAAGAAGTAAAAAGCGAACGCTTGCAGCGCTTACAGGCGCTCATTTTAGAAAAACAGCAAGCGTTTAACGAAGCGAAGTTGGGCCAAGAAATGGATATCTTAATTGAGCGCAAAGGCAAATTCGCCGGGCAGATGATCGGCAAAAGCCCATGGATGCAATCCGTTTACCTCGAAAATGCCACGCATTTGAAGGGCCAAATCGTGCGTGTAAAAATTACGGGAGCCTATACGAACAGTCTTTCTGCAATAATAGTAGATTCCTTCGCCCGAGTCGCGTAAACTGAAATTAACAAGAGGAAAAAAAATTGTCGCAGAAATCATCTCCGGTTTTTCACCAAGCGTTTACATTCAACAATAATAAACTCCTGCCGCTGTTATTTGGCGAGGCAGATCAGAACCTCCAAAAAATCGAAGAACGCATGCATGTGACCATCGTGTCGCGTGGCAGTAATGTTGCGGTGAAGGGCGATCGACAATCGGTTGAACAAACCGGCCAAATTTTGGGTCAGCTGTTTGGTAAACTAGAACGCGGCCACGAAATCAGCAACGGCGATGTCGATGCTGCGATTCGCATGATCGCCGATGTTGCACCGGCCACCCAGCCTGTCATCAAAGGCCTCGAAGGCAAGGTCGAAGAAATTGTCGTCCGCACCCAGAAAAAACTGATCGTTCCCTATACCGCCAACCAAGCAAAATACATCCAAATTCTGCGCGACCGCGAACTTACTTTTGCGGCTGGCCCTGCGGGAACTGGCAAAACTTATATCGCCGTTGCGCAAGCGGTTTCGATGTTTGTAAGCAATAAAGTCGATCGCCTCATTCTTTCGCGCCCTGCGGTTGAAGCCGGTGAAAAACTCGGCTTTTTGCCGGGTGATATGAAAGAAAAAATCGATCCGTATCTCCGCCCGCTTTATGATGCGCTCTATGACATGATGCCGCCGGAGCGTGTCGCGAAAAGTTTGGAAACCGGCGAAATCGAAATTGCACCGCTAGCATTTATGCGTGGCCGCACCTTGCGCCATTCGTTTATTATTTTGGATGAAGCGCAAAACACCACACCAGCGCAAATGAAAATGTTCCTGACTCGCCTCGGCGAAGGTTCGCGCATGGCGATCACCGGTGATATGTCGCAGACCGATTTACCAAAAGGCACCGATTCGGGCCTTAAAGATGCGATGCGAAAATTAAAAGATATTCCCGAAGTAGGCATGCTGACATTCGATCAGAAAGATACCGTGCGTCACTCGCTGACCAGCCGGATTCTCGATGCCTATGACAAGCATGAAGTCCCAGAACCAACACACCATGAGCATCAAACCGAAGACTGGTTCAATTGATATCCACATCCAGGCGAACCGCCAATGGCTCACCACCCTCCCCGGCCTAAAAAAAGCCGTGAAGGAAGTAGCGATTGCCGCCGGCGCCTGCAATGTGACCATCCGTTTTGCCGAAGATATCGAAGTCGCGAAACTAAACCATGATTTCCGTGGAAAAAATAAACCCACCAACGTGCTCTCCTTCCCCGGCGATGGCGAATATCAAGGCGACATCATCCTCGCCCGCGAAACCGTGTTTCAGGAAGCAACGGCCCAGAAAAAGCCACCACTGCACCACGCTCTACATCTGGTTGCACATGGCGTGCTCCATCTGCTAGGTTATGACCATATGAACAGCAAGGACGCCACGAAGATGGAATCCCGTGAGATTGCCATTTTGAAAAAATTTGAGATTGATAATCCGTATGAGTGAAGCTCAAAAAGATTTCACAAAAGAACCTATAAAGGTTTTTTGTGATAGCTTACGTGAATTGCTCATTTTAATCCGCTCCAGCGACATTAAACTTGGTAAAAATGACGACCGACTTTCGAGACGCATTAGCCCTTTAGAAAATGCCGCTGTCGTTGAGCGCGAATTAAAATTCGCCAAAGTGTGTGGTGGGTTATCCACGATACTTATCGAAAATATCGATGAGCCTACATTCGCTATAACAGTGCATTTGCGTAAATTGAAAACGCTAATTTCAAATGACAACGAAAAATCGGGTCTTGTTGAATTCTCGGTTTTAAATGGTTTGATTGAAGCAAATGAAATGCGTTGCAGCGACCTTGAATTAGGATTTCTTGATGAATATGAGAAAGTTTGTCTCAAGGATTCCAAAAAATGGAACATTTTTTGGGATAGGATAAAAGCGTATGATGAGGCACCCCGTAAACACGAGTCTCAATTTCGGCCTTTAAAAGCGGCGACCGAAATTATCAAAGAAACACTGAGTAGAAATAATAGAGGTGGCATTGATCAACTTGCTGCGCATTTGCAAAAAGAAATGGACAAAGAAAATGGCACTCCTGGCATAGAAACTAACGGCAAAAACGACAGGATGAGAAGACAACGAAAAGACCCCGCAGTATTAAAGGAGCTGCTCGGGCAAGCCTATGATTTTTGGTCAAGCTGTACAATCTCGACTCAAAATGAAACAAAAAAACAGCGAATTGCGGACATTTTTAAAAACACTGCAGAGGCCTTGAATTCTGGCAACAGTGTACAAATGGCAGAAATGTGTGCTAGGCTTCTTAACATGCGCAAATGGCAAGCCCAAGGTTCCGTTATTGTCCCGGCTGACAAACAGGTACAAGTTGGCCTAGATATTTTAGATGATATTAGAAACGTACTCACCCCCTCTCGGCAAAGCAGCGTCGCACTTACATGAAAATACTGATAGAAAAAACAATTCATGCATTAAAACCGCTTCTGCGTTTGCGCCATACCGGTGGTCTCAAACAATCGCTGGAAGATTTGATTGAAGAGCATCAGGAAGAAGGCGATTTAAAGCCGGAAGAGAAAGATATTCTGCGTAACCTCGCCGAGTTTGGGGAGCAGCGGGTGAGTGATGTGATGACGCCCCGGGCGGATATTGTTGGTGTGCCAGTTGATATTTCATTTGAGGATTTCAAGAAGCTGGTACTTGAGCAAGAGCACACACGTTATCCCGTCTATCGCAAAACATTGGATGATGTGGTTGGATTTATCCATATTAAAGATCTCGTCGCGCAATATTATGAGGGTAAACCGTTTAACCTCCGTCAATTGGTGCATCAGGTATTGTTCTTACCGCCTTCCATGCCGGTGATGGATTTGTTGGTAAGAATGCGTGGCATGAAGGCGCATATTGCCTTGGTCGTCGATGAATTTGGCGGCACGATGGGGCTGGTGACACTTGAAGATATCGTCGAAGAAATTGTCGGCGAAATTGAAGATGAACATGATGAAGAAGAAAGCCTGCTGATGCGCAACATCAATGGCGTGATTGATGCGAGCGCACGGGTGAATGTTGAAGATATCGAAAAAGAGCTCAATATAAGTTTAAGCAAGCCGGACCGCGAATATGACACGTTGGCTGGATTTATTTTTGAACATCTGGGCCGTGTACCGCCCATTGGCGAAGTATTTGCACATGAAAGCGGTTATACGTTTGAAGTGAAAGACAGCGATATGCGCAGCATCAAACGTGTATTGATTCGCCCGACCCAATCATGAGAAAAAATATTCTGTTGGCCATGCTATGTGGGGTTTGTGCTGCGCTCGCACTTCCACCTTTCTTTTATTTGCCGCTCGCAATCATTGCATTTAGCGGGCTCTATTTACTGCTCACCAAAGCAGAAAACCTAAAACAAAGTTTTTGGATAGGCTGGAGTTTTGGCTTCGCCCATCACGTCGTCGGGCTTTACTGGATTTCAAACGCACTACTCACCGACCCCGCACGTTTTGGCTGGATGATACCCTTTGCGATTTCACTGATTCCTGCCGCGCTTGCGATTTATATTGGCCTAGTTGCCGTCGCATTTAAGCGCTTCTTTAAGCCGCAAATCGGCATCGTATTGTTTGCTACGTTATGGGTAATCGGCGAATGGCTACGCGCGCATTTATTTACAGGCTTTCCTTGGAATTTGATCGGTTATGCGTGGAATATTACCGATAGCACGATGCAGATCGCGAGTGTAATTGGCATTTATGGTTTGAGTTATCTGCTGATATTAGCCGCAACTGCACCTGTGCTTTTATTGCAGAAAAAATGGGCATTACCGGCAATTTGTTCACTCCTCATTCCACTGTGTATGCTGTGGTTCGGCGCAGACCGATTGCAACATGCTAACCAGAAAAATACGACTTTGCCGATTCATATTGTGCAAGCCAACATCTCACAAAATCATAAATGGGATGAAGCGCGGATGGCGGATGGGCTGATGCTCTATCTCAAACTTTCGCGGCGTGCGCCTAGTGGCAGTGTCATTGTGTGGCCCGAAACGGCCGTGCCTTATTTTTTACATGAAGATGAACGCATACAAAAAATGATTGCGCAGATGATCGGCAGCAAAACATTGATCACCGGCTCGCTGCGCATTCAGCGCTTGGGCGAGGATGATTTTAATTTATGGAATTCGCTTGAAGTGATGCAAAAAGGTGAGATCGCCGGGTTTTACAATAAAAGCCGGTTGGTGCCGTTTGGCGAATATGTGCCGCTGCGAGCATTACTACCGTTCGTTGAAAAAATTACACATGGCAGCAAAGATTTTTCGCGCGGCGAAGGAGCAACCGTTACAACCGTGCCAGAAGTGCCCTCTTTTGAGCCACTTATTTGCTATGAAGTGATCTATCCCGACTATAGTCCCAAAACCGGGCAGGCCCGATGGTTAATAAATGTGACTAATGACGCCTGGTTTGGTTTAAGCAGCGGCCCGCACCAACATTTTGAAATGGCACGAATGCGTGCCGTGGAACAAGGCTTACCTATTGTAAGAGCAGCAAATACTGGCATTTCAGGGATTGTGGATGCTTATGGGCGGGTACAACTCTCGCTTACGCTTGGTGAACAGGGCGTTATTGACGGTTTTCTGCCGCCCCCGTCCTTGAAAACAACAACTTACAGCCTATATGGTGATTTAGTAATTGGGTTATTAATGTTTGTTGGAATTATCCTAACAATATCTTTCCAAAAAATTAATAAACTTACAAAATTAGATTGAAACTTTGTTGTAAAACACTACAGACTATTTATACCATTCTTAGTATAAAATAAGCACCATTTAAAGGAACAAAATCATGCCACATTCAGTGGATATTTACGTTGGCCAGAGATTACGTTTACGCCGCAGTATGCTGGGGATGAGCCAGGAGCAACTGGGAAGTGCAACCGGCATTACATTCCAGCAAGTGCAGAAATATGAACGCGGGATTAATCGTATGGGTGCGAGCCGTCTTTATGATTTCTCGAAAATTCTGTCGACGCCGATTTCGTATTTCTTCGAAGGCTTTACCGATAGCAACAAAACCGCCGTTGCCGAATCCGGTGCGCCTGCTTACGAAGTGGAAGCAATGACAGGCAAAGACACAATGGCGCTGGTGCGTGCATTCAGTGAAATTAAAAACCCAAAAGTCCGCCGCCAAGTGTTGCAGCTCGCGCGTTCGCTCGCTGGAAAAGAACTTCAGGATTAGACGATTTTTGCAGCGATTTGCTGCATGATGCCGTTTTTAAGCGCGAACGGTTCACCACTATCTCCGCCTTGCGAAATTGCGGCATCAATTGGTAATTGACCTAGGAATGGAAGTCCTAATTTCTTGCTTAAATTTTGTGCGCCTTCTTTGCCGAAGGGGTAATGGCGTGTGCCAGAGGTTTCGAAATAACTCATATTTTCGATCATGCCGAGAATCGGGATATGCAGTTTCTCAAACATTCCAATCGCTTTTTTAACATCGAGCAATGCCACCTCCTGCGGAGTAGAAACAATTACCACGCCATTCACTTCAAAATTCTGCGCGATACTTAAATGAATATCGCCCGTGCCAGGTGGCATATCGATTACTAATATATCCAGCTCTCCCCAAGCCGCCCCACGGAATAATTGCGTAAGTGCTTTCGACACCATCGGCCCACGCCAGACCGTTGGCGTATTTTCATCCAGCAATAATCCCATCGACATGAGTTTGACGCCATGGCGCATAGGCGGAATCATTTGGTTATCGACAATCTCCGGCTTTTCTTTCAGCCCCAACATTTTCGCGAGCGACGGACCATATATATCTGCATCCACCAACCCCACACGTAATCCTTGCTGCGCAAACGCAACCGCAAGATTCGCCGCGACCGTTGATTTGCCCACGCCACCTTTACCAGATGCAACCGCAATAATCCGTTTCACACCCGCCAGCGGTTTAGGTGTTGGCGGCGGCGGAACATTTTTTGGTTCACGCGCGCCGATACGAATCGGGCTGATATGACCAGTGAGTGCCACTAATACTTCCGTACCAAATGTATTTTTAATATTTGTCTCCGCCTGCATCCGCAAACTTTCCGCCTGCGTCGCATCCAAATTCGCAGCTTTCGGAATCTCGAGTGCGAAACCAATTTTTCCTTCGCGGATGACGAACGAGGAAACCATTCCGGCGGAGACGATATCTTCGCCTGTCGGGGTTTTAATATTTTGGAGAATTGCCTCAATCTCG
Organism: uncultured Alphaproteobacteria bacterium; assembly: GCA_903821695.1. Lineage (GTDB taxonomy): Bacteria > Pseudomonadota > Alphaproteobacteria > Rickettsiales > CAIJLX01 > CAIJLX01. The sequence goes on from CAIJLX010000081.1 coordinate 30,683, forward strand.
GTTTTCTGCGGTAATCGTGTCATTGCAATACGCCTCGGATGTGGCTATAACCCGAAGCAACACTTTGTTCAAGGAATGCGATGAGTTGGGGCAAAAACGATCAGACACCGAATCCTTGGGGAAATTTACCCTCTGGCGGTAGCGGCAATAATAATCAACCTCCTGATTTTGAGGAAATGCTACGCCGTGGGCAGGATCAATTTAAACGCATGTTCGATGGCGGCGGTAGCGGTGACTCCGCTCGCTTGATCGGCATTGCGGTTGTTGTGTTGATCACCATGTGGTTTTTCACCGGCATTTATAAAATCGAACCGGAAGAGCAAGGCGTCATCTTACATTTCGGCGCCTTCCACCGTATCGCCGAGCCAGGTTTGAATTATCATTTGCCAATGCCAATCGAAAAAGTGATCAAAATTCCCGTCACCCGAGTTGAGCGCGTTGAAGTCGGCACCCGTACCTCTGTTGGCCGCACAACCAATGCTACCACCCGCAAAGTGCCCGAAGAAAGCTTGATGCTCACTGGCGATGAAAACATCGTCGATATCGATTTCGAGGTACAATGGAAAGTACGTGAACCTGGCAAATTCATCTTTAACGTCCGCGACCCGGAACTCACCGTAAAAAGCGTTTCCGAAAGCGCGATGCGCGAAGTCGTCGGCCGCACACCGATTGCATCCGCCCTTACGGAAGGCCGTGGTTCGATTGAGTTAGAAGCTAAAAACATCATCCAGCATGTGCTCGATAAATATAATATGGGCATTGATATCGTCCGCCTGCAAATGCGCGAAGTGCAGCCGCCAGATGCTGTGATTGACGCTTTCCGCGACGTGCAAACCGCCCGCGCCGACCGCGAACGTGCCCGCAACGAAGCCGAAACCTATCGTAATGATATTATTCCCCGCGCGCGTGGTGATGCTGAAAAAATCATTCAAGATGCCGAAGCCTATCAGCAACAAGTCGTCGCCAAAGCCCAAGGTGAGGCCGGCCGCTTTATCTCGGTCTATGATAAATATAAGCTCGCGAAAGATATCACTCGCCGCCGCCTCTATTTGGAAACGATGGAAGATTTGCTGAAAGGCATGAGCAAAGTCATCGTCGACCGCAAAGCAACCAGCGGTGGCGTGGTGCCTTACATGCCGCTCAATGAGCTCAAACCAAAGCCGGTACCTGCGCAATGAAACCCATCTATTTGATTTTAGCCTTCATCTGCTTTTTGCTCCTGAACGGCTCGATGTTCATCCTCGACCAACGCGAACAAGCGTTAGTCGTGCAGTTTGGTCAGCCGATGCGTGTCGTGCGTGAACCAGGACTCCATTTTAAAATTCCTTTCGCGCAGGATTTGATCGTATTTGATAAACGCGTATTGGATTTAAATGCCGATCCGAAAGAGCTGATCGCGGCAGATCAAAAACGTTTGATCGTCGATTCCTTCGCCAAATACCGCATCGTCGACCCGCTCAAATTCTACCAAACCGTGCGCAACGAAGCCGGCATGCGTGTTCGTTTGAATGCAATTCTGGATTCCCGTTTGCGTGAAGTATTAGGTAGCGTTCCACTGCAAGCCTTGCTCACCGGCGAACGTGAAAAAATCATGCAGGACATCAAACAAAAAGTGAACCAGGAAGCCAAGAGCTTCGGCATTGATGTGGTCGATGTGCGCATCATGCGCGCCGATTTGCCACCGACCAACAGCGAAGCGATTTTCCTGCGCATGCAGACCGAGCGCCAGCGTGAAGCGAAAGAGTTCCGTGCGCAAGGGGCGGAAGAAAGCCAGCGTATTCGCTCACGTGCGGATAAAGAACGCACCATCATTTTAGCAGAAGCCCAGAAGCAATCGAGCCTGCTGCGCGGTGCGGGCGAAGGAAAATCGACCGAAATTTATACCGAAGCCTATAGCCGCGATCCGGAATTCTACCGTTTCTATCGCACGCTGCAGGCTTACCGCGAAACCTTGAAAAACACCGATACCACGCTTATTTTGAGCCAAGATTCGGAATTCTTAAAATTCTTCAATGATCTGACAGGAAAATAATGATGCGCGCTTTTGGTTTGTTTCTGGTTGGACTTTTTTTCAGCTCCGCTGCTCTCGCCCAACCAACGCCAGATGGATTCGCTGATCTTTCGGCGAAATTGATCCCTGCCGTCGTCAATATTTCGACCATGCAAAAAATCGTGAAAGACGATGAAAATGCGAAAGAGGGCCCGATGCAGCCCCTGCCGCCTGGGCATCCGATGCAAGATTTCAACGAATTCTTCAAAAATTTCATGCAGCCGCCAGAAGACCGCGACGTCACCTCGCTCGGCTCCGGCTTTATCGTTGATCCTTCGGGCATCATCGTGACTAACAACCACGTCATCGCCGATGCCGAAGAAATCACCGTCTCGCTCGATGACAACTCGCAATACAAAGCAACCGTCATTGGCAAAGACAGCAAAACCGATCTCGCCGTACTCAAAATCAACGCCGGCAAACCACTGCCTTATGTCAGCTTCGGCGAATCGGACGGCATCCGCGTCGGTGATTGGGTGATTGCAATTGGTAACCCATACGGCCTCGGCGGCACCGTAACCGCTGGCATCATTTCCGCCCGTGCGCGTGATATTAACGCCGGTCCGTTCGATGATTTCTTACAGACCGATGCCGCGATCAACCGCGGAAATTCCGGTGGCCCAATGTTTAATATGAAGGGCGAAGTCGTCGGCATCAACACTGCGATTTTCTCGCCAACCGGCGGCAGCGTAGGCATTGGCTTTGCCGTTCCTTCCTCACTCGCGGAACCCATCATCAAACAACTGCGCGAAGGCAAAAAAATTACGCGTGGGTGGTTGGGCGTCAAAATACAAGCTGTCTCGCCTGAGATTGCGGAAAGCCTCGGCATGAAAGAGCCGAAAGGCGCATTGGTTGTCGGCATGACGCCAAACAGCCCAGCTAAAAAAGCGAAAATCGAGAGCGGTGACGTGATCGTGCGCTTTAACGGCAAAGAAATCGACACCATGCGCAAACTGCCACGTGTTGTCGCGGAAACGCCAATCGGCAAAGAAGTCGATATCGAAGTGGTGCGTAACGGCAAGGTGAAAAAGCTCGAAGTGACCGTCGGCAAAATGGATGAATCGGAAGAGAAGAAACCGGCTGAAGAAAAGCCATCTGAAGCGCCAGCTCGTAAAGGCGAAACCGTGCTTGATATGCAGCTGACACCTATCACCGATGAAATCCGCAGTGAATATGGCCTAGCTGCCAGCGCTCGCGGCATCCTCGTCATGGAAATGAAAGAAGGCTCGGTCGCGCAGAAAAAAGGCATCGAAGCCGGGGATGTGATCGTCGAGGCAGGCCAAAAGCCAATGCGCACCGTCGCTGATTTCAAAGACGCGATCACTTACGTCAAAGACATGAAACGTAAATCGATCCTGCTTTATCTGCTACGCGACGGCGAAACGCTGTTTATGGCCTTGCCAATCGAATAGCCGAAAGGCCGTTACCAAATCCGGTTTCACCTTGCAGAAATGCGCGCCGGCAGCTGAAAAACTGGTGGGGGTTACTGCACGTATCGATTTCAATATCCGCGATATTACCAACACCTGCTTTGAGCAACCGCGTTTTGACATAGCCGGGTAGATCGAACATGAAATGAGTGTGTTTTGAAGTCGGCATGAAAAATGATTTGCTGGAAGCATCTTCGGTTATAAACCGCTCAACATATTCCGTGCCCACTTCATAGGAAGCCTGGCGGATGCAAGCGCCGATGCAGGTATCGATATGCTTGCGGTTGGCACCTAGTTTTTCCATTGCGGCAATCGTGTTTTCGACAACGCCATAGAGCGCACCCTTCCAGCCTGCATGCGCAGCGCCGATGATGTTTGCTTGTGCATCATGGAATAAAATGGGCACGCAATCAGCAGTTAATACACCAATGACCATATCAGGATTTTTGGTGACTAGCGCATCGCCTTCTAAGCTACGTGGCAACACCGCATCCTCCACTACATGCACGATATTACTGTGAATTTGTTTGAGAATGGTGAGTGCGCCGAAAGAACTGCCAAGTGCTTCCATCGCCCGCTTTTGGTTCTCGCGGATATTTTCAACCACATCAAAACTGCTGCCACAATTGAGGCCGCCGAGATGGCCTTCGGTGACGCCGCCATTACGGGTAAAAAAACCGTGCGTGGTGGAAAGTGCACCAGTTAAAAACTCAACATTATTCGAAGCCATGTGGAAATATTCCTCTGGGATGGGTGGCGCAAAATACTTTGAACAACGTGCCCATTTGGGTGGGGGAAATCAAGCGTTCTAGCGCTGAATCGAGTTCGGCTTTTTGGGCGGCGGTTGCACGTTCGGCGAGTCTTTTATGGCGGGCGAGCACTTGCATTCGCTCTAAAAACAAACCTTGAGTAAGTAATGAAGAAGGCAGCAAACCAGCGGCTTTGAATTCTGCAGCGAGTGTTGCGAAATCGACTAGAGCGGTAAGATCAGCTTCACCGATATTATCGAATAATGGATGGTATTTATGGCTTTTTACGGCTTGAAGGGTGCCTTCAGGTGGGCAGGTTTCGGCGTAGCCGTAATCGATGAATAAACAGACACCGCCACCGCCCAGGATGAGTCTCGCACATTCGCGGGCGATTAATGAAGCGCCGGGGCATTCTTCGCGGATGGTGCCTTTGCCGATGAAGCAGAGTTCGTCGCCATGCAGGCCGATGCGGCGTTCCACATCGCCGATCATTTGGTGGATCGGTAGCGCATCAAGGAATTCATTGCCGATGATGACGTTGAAGCGATCGGCTGGAATGGCGGAGAGATCGGGCTGCCAGGTGATGAACTTATATTCCGCTAATGCTTTCTGCTGTAATTCAATCAGGCGGGGGCTGATTTCGACTAGCACCACTTCCATCTTCGCATGCATCTCTGGCACGTTACTGGTGGCACGCAGAATGTCTTGCATCAACGTGCCACGACCGGGGCCGCATTCGATTAAGCGTAATTTGTGGGCGCCGGAGCGGACCCAGTAATCGGCAATCCAGAGGCCGATCATTTCGCCGAAGACTTGCGAGATTTCGGGGGCAGTGGTGAAATCGCCGCCACGGCCGAACGGCTCGCGGGTGGTGTAATAACCGTATTTCGGGTCGTAGAGCGCGAGCTGCATGAATTGGGCGACGGAGATCGGCCCCGATTCGCGGATGAGGGTTTTAACGAGCTCGTCTAGCATAGATAATCAGCGCGATGCCGAAGAGGGCCATCGGGATGCATAAAATCTGGCCCATGGTCACTTGGCCAAAAATAAACCCAAGCTGCACATCCGGCTCGCGGTAGATTTCGGCAATACTGCGGAAAACACCATAGCCGAATAAAAACAGGCCGCAGGTTGCACCACGATAATTGCGAATTTTAGTAAAGTGGAACAACAGGTTTAGGATAACAAACAGCGAAAGCCCTTCGAGTGCGGCTTGATAAAGCTGGCTAGGGTGGCGTGGAATACCAAGTTCATCGCGTGGGAAAATCATCGCCCAGGGTACATCGCTTGCCCGACCATAAAGCTCACTATTGATGAAGTTAGCGATGCGGCCGAGGCAAAGCCCAATCGGCGCAACGCATGCAACACGATCCATCAATTGCCAATAACTCACATGCGCTCTGCGGCACATCACATAAAACGCCGTGATCAAGCCCACCATACCGCCATGGAAACTCATGCCGCCTTGCCAAACTTTGAAGGCATCGAGTGGGTTTTCAATGTAATACGGCAAATTATAAAACAGCACATAGCCAAGCCGCCCGCCGAGTACGATGCCGAGGATCGCCCATAACATAATATCATCCCGCATTTTTTGGTTCATCAGCGGCGGAATGCCGTTATCGAGCTTGAGCAGATACCACCAACCGAGCATGACACCAGCCAGATAGCTCAACGAATACCAGCGAATGGCGATGGGGCCAAGTTCCACTAAAACAGGATCAATATGCGGATAAGGAATCATATGCCCCGCGAACGTAGCGAAGCAATCCACTTACTGCAACGATTGATCAACCATTCGTCATCCCGACAAAGGCCGGGATCCACGGCAGGCCACATAAAGAAAGATGGATACCGGCCTACGCCGGTATGACAGAGTGAAAATTAACGATACGGATCTTTCGCGTTCAGATATTTCACGTAATCCGCGACGCCATCTTCGAGACTCGTGAATTGTTTGTTGTAGCCCACCTTTTGCAATTTCTCGAGTGAGGCTTCAGTGAAATATTGGTATTTATCGCGGATGGTGAGCGGCATGTCGTTATAATCAATTTTCGGTGCATGGCCGACATGTTTGAATAGATTGAGCGCGAGATCTTTAAACGTGCGGGCTTTGCCGGTTCCGACGTTGAAAATACCAGTCGCGGTTGGGTTGTCATAAAACCACAGCATCACATCGCAGCAATCTTTAATATAGACGAAATCGCGCACTTGCTCGCCGTCTTTATATTTCGGATTGTCGGATTTAAACAATTTTACTGCGAGGCCACGGGACGCCACCGGGTGCATCTGGCACAGCACGCTTTTCTGCGAACCTTTGTGATATTCATTCGGACCATAGACATGGAACAATTTCAGCGCCACCCATTGCGGAGGCATAATACCCTGCTCGACCAGGCGCATCACCTGTAAATCAAACAGGTTTTTGCTCCAGCCATAAGGGTTCAGCGGTTTGAGCGTGCGCAGATAGTCGATCGATTGATCATCTTTAAACCCTTGATCGCCACCACCATAAGTAGCAACGGACGAGGCATAGATAAATCGCACCTGATTCTTCGAACACCAGCGCCAGAGTTTGAGGCCATAGGTCAGGTTGTTTTCGACAATGAGGTTCACATCCGCCTCTGTCGTGCTCGCGATGCCGCCCATATGGAATACGGCCTCTATTTTTTGACCAGTGCCGAGATAAGCATCCATCCATTCGATCAGTCGTTCAGGGGCGATAATTTCAGCCACTTCATAATTACGTAAATTATGCCAGCGTTCGTCGGAGCCGAGGCGATCTGCAACCACGATATGGTGCAATCCTTTCTCATGTAAAGCCGCGACTAGATTCGAACCGATAAAGCCTGCACCACCCGTTACAATAATCATGGAACTCTCCTTTTTCTGTCTATATAGTATCGGTTATTGCATTGAAGTGGGAGAAAATTCATGGCTGCGCCGCACAAATCAGAGAATAAAATTTTAGAAGATCTTATGCGAGTTGCAGAAGGTGCATTTGGCACGGTTGCGGGTTTCCGTAACGAATTGCAACAAGGTTGCAAAAAACAAGCCGAACGCTTCAAAAATACGCTCGATTTAACGACAAATGCCGAGTTAGAGGTGGTAAAAGCGATGCAAGTCAAAATCCTCGAACAGCAAGATGCGATCCTAAAAAGCCTCGCTGCATTAGAAGATAAAAAGCCTAAAAAATAATGTTAAAAATTGGGACAATTATTGTCGTGGGCGGTGGTCGGATGGGCCAAGCCATGTTGCGTGGCTGGAGCAAAGATTCGGCCCTCAAAAAAACCCTCGCCGTGATCGAACCGAGCGAAGAAAACGCCGCAATTATTTTGAAAGAATGCGACCTAAAAGCGGTGCCCGCAATCCCCGATATTACGATCCTCCAATCGCTGCCAAAACCGGTGCTTTTAGTGCTCGCCGTAAAACCCCAAATGTTGGATGCGGTGCTGTTGGAATATGGAAAATTAAAACCCTATTTTGATGCCGTGATTTCGATCGCCGCTGGAAAAGATATTTCCTTCTACGAAAAATACTTCGGCGCCGAGATGCCAATTTACCGCACGATGCCAAATTTACCTGCGGTTGTGGGCCAAGCCTATACCTATATCGTCGAAAATGATGCCGCGAAAACATTGCGCGAAAAAACAGGTGCTGAATATGCGGATGTGTTATTTAAACAAGTCGGCGATATTTTCTCCGGTCACGGAAATGAAGATAAAATCAATGCGGTGACCGCAATCACCGGCAGTGGCCCGGCTTATCTCTATAGCTTCATGGAAGCGTGGATCAAAGCTGCCGAGCAATTAGGGTTCACTCGCCAAGATGCAGAGAAAATGGTGCGCCAAACCACACAAGGCGCCCTACAATTGCTGCAACAAGCGAATCAATCCGAAGTTGAACTTGCCCGGCAAGTGACCAGCCCCGGCGGCACGACCGAAGCCGCCCTAAAAGTGTTTGCCAAGGATGATCGGCTTAACTCCTTGATGACGGAAGCTTTGGCAGCGGCGATAGCAAGAGCGGAAGAGCTCAAATAGTCGCATTATTGTGGGCCGCACAAAAAGATGCTTGACAACCCCCGATTGCCCTGTATTATCGACCCCGAGCTCTACAGCCAAATACCAACACATACAGGAGAATATTATCATGGCTCAATCTAACGCATTCGCTGAAGCATTCAAAGGCTTCCAAGATTTCAAAATGCCTAACGTCGATTTCAACGGCGTTTTCTCATTAACACGTCGCAACGCTGAAGCTTTCTCTGCTGCTAACCAAGCAGTTGCCGAAGGCTTGCAAAAAGCTGTGAAGCGCCAGACCGAAATTGCTCAAAGCAATATCGAAGCTGCTCTTTCATTCGTTAAAGAAGTTACCGGTGCTAAATCACCTGAAGCTTCTGCACAAAAACAAGCTCAATTCGCTCAAAAAGCAGCTGAAGAACTCGTAAGCAACGCTCGCGAAATCATGGAAATCGTTTCCAAAAGCAGCACACAAGCTAGCGAAGTTCTCTCTAAGCGCTTCAACCAAGTGATCTCGGAAATCTCCGACATCGCTGGTAACCCAGCAGCTCCAAAGAAAAGCAGCAAATAGTTTTTGTTGTTTGACTGAATACGAAAAGGGCCACTTCGGTGGCCCTTTTTTTATACCGGAATCTTAATCACCACTTTAAGTCCGCCAAGCTCGCTCTCTTCGAGCAGAATATCGCCGCCATGCCCTAGCACGATATCACGTGAGATGGTAAGCCCCAGCCCATTGCCACCGCTATCCAGATTGCGTCCAGGTGCTAAGCGTACAAACGGACGGAATACTTCCTCACGCTTTTCCAGCGGTATGCCAGGGCCGTCATCTTCGATAATCACCGTCGCGAAATTTGCTTGATAATTAGTAGTAATGCGGATGGTTTCCGCTTCACGGAGGGCATTATTCACCACATTGGTAAATGCACGCTTCAGAGAATTATAACGCAGGCTAATATAACCTTCGTTCTCAATAATGAGCGAAATCTTCTTGCCGTGCAAATCATAGCCCTGCACCCATTTCTCGATCATCGCTGACCATTGCACGTTGATCGGCTTTTCGCTGCCCTCGCCTTTGGCAAACAGCAAATAGCTCTCCACCATTTTTTCCATTTCGGTAATATCGCCCTGCAGCCGTTCCAGCGCCTCAATCGGCATATCTTTTTTCTTGAGCAATTCGATCTGCAATTTCATCCGCGTGAGCGGCGTACGCAAATCATGCGAGATCCCAGCCAGCATCTCCGTACGCTGAGCAACCTGACGAGCAATCCGCTCCTTCATCTGAATGAGCGCTGTGCCTGCCCGCCGCACTTCGGTCGCGCCATGTGGGCGGAAGGTTTTTAAATCCTGACCTTTACCAAATTTATCGGCCGCAATAGCCAAGCGCTGAATCGCCCGGATTTGGTTTTTGAGGAATATAATCGCGACAGCCAGCAATATAATTGCGCTGCCAGCCATCCACAAAATAAAAATATACGTTGTCGGGTTTTCGAGGCGTTTGGAGACCACTAGAATCTCAATATTATTATCCGGCAGCCCTATCACCACCCGTACATCCGAAAACAGCCATTTGGTATAATGAATGGAAAACGGATAGAAAAAATGCCCTTTGAGAGTAGTGGCCAATTGCGCCAGAGCACCAGAAGCATACATCGTATTCATTTCAATCGGAGCCTTGGGCACCACATGCACATCCAGCCCCATATACCGATACGTCAGCGCAAATAACGGGCGAACCTGGTCAGGCGGCGTGGTTTCATAAATTTTGACGATCGCGGCGATTTCGCCACCTAATGCGGCGGTCAAATTGCGGCTAACGCTCTCCCAATGGCGCGCATAAAACTGATAGGTAACTATGAGCTGTAGGAGTATAGTTGGGGCGATAATAATGGTCAAAAAACGACCGAATAACGATTTGGGCAAAAACCGCTTCTTGGCCGAAATAATGAGGGATTGAGCTTGATTGAGGCGCATTCTGCTATTACATAAAGGTTCTTATGGCGAAAAAACAGAAAAATGACCGTATCATCATTTTTGATACCACATTGAGGGATGGCGAACAGTCTCCGGGTGCAACTATGACGATTGAGGAAAAAATCCTCATCGCGGAGGTGCTCGATAGCATGGGCGTTGATATCATCGAAGCTGGCTTTGCCATTGCTTCTGAAGGAGATTTTGCCGCCGTCAACGCCATCGCCAAGCGCACGAAAGAGGCCAGCGTCTGCAGCTTAGCCCGCGCCAAATCCGCCGATATCGAGCGAGCCGCCGAAGCTGTCAAACCCGCGAAAAAACCACGGGTACACACCTTCATTTCGACAAGCGACATCCACATCCAATACCAGCTCAACTCCACCCGCAACGTTGTGCTCGAGCAAATCGCGGACAGCGTGAAACTCGCCCGCAAACTCTGCGACGACGTCGAATGGAGCGGTATGGATGCCAGCCGTTCAGACCCCGATTTCTTGATGAAAGCCATCGAAATCGCCATCAAAAACGGTGCTACGACGGTCAATATCCCAGATACCGTAGGCTACACCCTGCCCCATCAATTTTACGACCTGATCACCCGCATCAAAAATACGGTGCCAAATATCGATAAAGCCATCATTTCCGTGCATTGCCATAATGATTTGGGCCTGGCGACCGCCAACTCCCTCGCCGCCATCCAAGCCGGTGCCCGCCAGATCGAATGCACCATCAACGGCCTCGGCGAACGCGCAGGCAACACCTCGCTCGAAGAAGTCGTCATGGCCATCAAAACCCGCTCCGATGCGCTGAAATTCAACACCGATATCGACACCACCCAAATCATGCGTGCCTCTCGCTTGGTCTCGAGCGTTACCGGTTTCGCCGTCCAAAACAACAAAGCCATCGTCGGCGCCAATGCTTTCGCCCATGAATCCGGCATCCACCAAGATGGCATGCTGAAAAACGCTAATACTTATGAAATCATGAGCCCCGAATCCGTCGGCTGGACCCGCTCTAAGCTCGTCATGGGTAAACATTCCGGCCGCCATGCGTTCAAGGACAAATTGAAAGAATTAGGCTTTAATCTGGGTGATAACAGCTTCGAAGACGCGTTTAACCGCTTCAAAACCCTCGCTGATAAAAAGAAGCATGTCTTCGACGACGATATTCTCGCTTTGATCGACGACCGCGTTATGCAAGGCGGCACCATCCCATATCAATTCATCGCGCTCGAAGTTTCGTGCGGTTCTAAAACCAAAGCGAAAGCAGCACTTGAATTAAAAGTGAATGGCAAGAAGCAGCAAGTCATCTCTAGCGGCGACGGCCCCGTTGACGCCACCTTCAACGCCATCAAAAAACTAATCCCCTTCCAGCCGCAATTGGAGCTCTACCAAGTCCATGCCGTCACCGGCGGCACAGACGCCCAAGCCGAAGTCACCGTCCGCCTCTCATTGGATGGCCGTATCGTAAACGGCAATGCTGCGGATACGGATACGTTAGTTGCTTCTGCACGCGCTTATTTGAACGCAGTGAATCGCATTGCGACGATTGAAGCCAAAGTAAAACCAGAAAAAGCAGCGCTGAATAGCTAGACTATTTAATCACTTCCTGCATCAGCTCTAACACCGTCGCGCTGACCATGACATTCGTTTTGCGAATATTCTTAAGGTTCGCTTCCATTTTCACACGGCTATCGCCATCCAACACAAAGCCGAGCATGCCTTCTTTATAAATAAACCGCCGCGCATCGCTCATGGTTAATATATCGTGGTCTGAAACTTTGGTGAGAATGTTTGGAAGCGAACTCTCTTCCGTATCCGAGATAAACAACATGTTACAATTGCGCATCTCGTCAATATTGCGTAGTTCCCTGACGCTCCATTCTGCCCCTGCATTTTTTGCATGCACCAAACGGGCCAAACTTCGGCCAACACTCGCATCCTCTTCCTGGCTGGAAGATTCAATATAACAAAAATTAATATGGTTTAGATGCTGCCCGCTCCAGGTGACGAACTTGGCCAATTTCATAATATAAGCTGCCTTAATTTCGACATCGCTAAAATTCTGCGCACGCGCGGGACTTGTCACCACCGCCAGGCACATTAAGGTCAGCAATGTAAAAATGTGCTTTTTCAAAGTGATTCCAAAATTGTGATAAATTGCAACAGAAACATTTGTTTTTTCAATCCAAAGCTGTGTTTTTTTCGGTCGTTTTTTTCGTGAGAGCGGCCACATGTGTATTTTGTATGTCCCACACCATAATCTGCATTTTTACTCCTTCAAAATCAGGGCGTTCCGGTAACACAATATGATCCAGTATAGTTGCAAGAGTGCCTGTATATAAAGAGGCGATTTTACGATACATTCGACAACGCAATTTATCTGTCATGGCGAAGAAATATTGTGCCTGCATGTCACGTGCATGGTGATAAAAATTAGCAAACATTCGGCCGATATATTCACTGTCATTTCGATAATCAGGATGAACAAGCATGCGGCTTGCTTCTACATAACCAATATCCTGCAATGCAAGCTCGGGAAGCAGTGTTTTAAGCCTGTAGGCCGGGTTATCCAGATCCAACTCTAAAGGCAATAATCGCGTTTCGCCTTTTGCACAGAATGTCAACATGCCACCGCCGATGCAACGTTCGCCATCTAATAATACCTGGGTGACATTATGATCGCCCCAATAATCCCTCACATCATTCTGTTGAAAATCTCTAAACCCTATAAATTTTGGATCCTTATCGTAAAGCTCGGTCCGCAGATCAATAAATTTTTGGATTAGCTTCGGATTATGCGTGTATATGAAGGAAGCGTTTTTATACGCGCTAATGAACTGTGAGCCTGGATATTTCCGCAAGGCCGAGGCAGAAGGATGGCTATCTGGCAACTCAAGGTTGAATTTCATGTTGCGATTTTAGCATAAAATTAAAAAGGAGTAAAAAGCTTATTAATATTTAAATGTCACTTTTGCGTAGAATTCCCTGCCAATTTTATTCGCAACACCTTGTAATGGTGCACCAAATTCCTGGTGTGAGTTTTCCAGTAGGTTTTGCCCAACCAGCGCCAAATCGATGCCATTATCGATTTTCCAGCCCAAACGCGTATCTAAGCGCACATAATCATTCACATTATAGAGCGGCAATTTATCAACATAATAGACTGTATTGGTCCACTCAATATTATCTGTCAGCTGCATATTGGAGCGAATATTGAATTGGTTTTTCGGAATTTTTCCTTCTTCCTGTGCAAGGACTATATCCGTACTGCCTGGCTTGTTCTTCAGATCCAGCTCCGTGTAGGTATAGGCTCCTTTTAAGCTCCAACGGCTAGTAACATCCCATGTGGTTGCAAGCTCGAACCCCTGCGTATTGCCTTTGCCTAAGTTTTTAACTTCTGCGGGCAAAACGACACCACCTGAAGTGACTTCGGGGGCACCGAATTCGAAAGTGCGGAGGTTATTATAATCGTTATAGAAAACCGAAGCATCTGTTATCAGTTTTGGTGTAATCCGCCAACGATAGCCAAGTTCATATGCTATTAACTCTTCTGATTTCATAGCATCAATGCCGCGTTGCTGAACCATAACTGCATTGGTCGGATCATAGGCGATATTGAGCCTGATATCTTCTTCTGCGCGGCTAGGTGTACGAACCGATCGCGAAACGGAAGTCCACACTGTCTGATTGTTGGTTGGATACCATGCCAACTTTGCACTTGGCTGTACTTCAAAGCCGCTATAATCATTATGCTCGAATTTAGAACCCAAGGTTAAATCAAGCGCTTTTGGCACAAGCGTGATGGTGTCTTGCAAGAATGCACTATAAAGCGACGTATCACGGCTAGTCGGATTAAGCGTAAGGGTCGGTGTACCTCTAAAATCATCCGAAACTAGGCGATACCCAGCACCCCATACAAATTGGTTGCGGTCATTATAGGCCCAGGAAGTTTGATAATCGAAATCGATCGTATTAATGTCTTGGTGCAACACTCCATAGCTTGGGCTTTGGTAATCGTAATAGGCTTGGAATGTAGACTCCATGCCATCACCGTGTTTTTGTGTAAGCCTTGCTAAGACGTTGGCACCCCGAGAATTGATTTTATCTGGCTCAACAGTAGTAAAGGGAGCAGTTGAAGTTGGGATGTAATTGTTTAAATGGATACCCGCGTCATAAAAATCACCTTGCACCGTTAATTTGCGACCCGGCGATGCATCAATATCTGCACGGAAGCCTGCTTTACCTGAATCCCAATGGTTATTACCATTTTGGTGATCTAGCGTTTCTGTTGCCATTCGATCAGCAAATTTGCCGTAAACACGATACGCTGTATTGCCTGCTGTGCCGCCATAACGGGCTTCGGTAATGCTTCTATCTTGTGTACCTACCAGCTGGCTCACATAAACACCCTGTGTTTGTTCGGCCTTCTTAGTGATGATGTTAATCATGCCATTTACCGCATTTGCGCCCCAGAGAGCAGCACCAGGCCCACGAATCACTTCAATGCGATCAATATCTTCTAAAACAACATCCTGAATGTCCCAATAGACCCCGGAAAAAAGAGGCGTGTAAACAGTCCGGCCATCAACCATCACTAATAGCTTATTGGCGAATACATCATTAAACCCACGTGAAGTGATCGCCCAATTGCTGGAATCAACGCGCGCCACTTCAAGCCCTGGCACTCCGCGTAAGACTTCCGCAATATGAGTGGCACCGGAAAGCCTTATGTCTTCTTGGGTAATAACGGTAATAGCGGCAGCGGATTTAAATGAATCTTCTGGGCGCTTTGAAACGGAAGTAATAATGTTTCCAAGGTTTTCGAAGGAGAGATTATCTAACATTTCGAGGTTTGTATTTGCTGCAAAACCAGTGCCACTTGCAGCCAATATTGCCGTTGAAATTACTGCCTTATACCAAAAACGCATTACACCTCCGCTAATGAATTACTAACGAAGGATAACGCAAAATTAAAAGATATTCCAGAAAAACAATAGGTTGTGCTTTTTTCGCTTTTCTATTCTTAGGTTTCTATTGCCACCAGGAAGTAATTTTCATCTTCTTCAGGAGTCTTTGGATCGGTGCTTTTTTGTAGCGCTTTATATTTCCATTGCTCACGTAATACCAATCCCGATTTGGCAAGGAATTCTGGCATTTGCGCACTCGGACATACCCAATAAATCACTTCACCGACTGTATTCACCAACCACGGAAGCACACGCTGCAAAAAACTGCACTCACTATCATGCTGAGCCATCGCACCAAACAACACCAATGTATCTTTATGCAACGTCGCTATCTGCCTAAATGTTTCTGCAACAGCTGCTTCTGGCACATACATGAGCACGCCCTCAAAAATGAATAAGACGGGCTGTTGGTTGGAAAGACTAGGAATCTTTTTGAGTTCTTCGAGAAAATTGCTGCGGCTTAAATCGCAGGGGTGAAATATCACGTTTTTTTGCTGCGTTATTCCAGCTAGCTGTAATGCTTTTTGTTTTTGCTGCTGGGTGCTTGGTAAATCCATTTCGATAAATCGGCAGTCGGGATAATACGCAGAGAGCGTCAGCGCTAATGTATCAAACCCAGCGCCAACAACGACCACTTGCTCTATTCCGCCAGCAATTGCTTTCTCTGCTTGTTCTCGAACTAATTTTTTGCGGGCGACGAAATGAGCAGACATGCCGGGCACGAAAAACATCGCCATTATTTTTAGCTGCCAGGAGGCGGGCAACCAACGGATGATTTTTTTGCCAATATTATCGGCACCAAAGCGGGCGAATGCGTTAAGATAGGGCGAAGTTTCGCCCTGGTTCTGCAGTGTAATAACAATGTTATAGGCAGTTAAACTGGCTGTCATAATGACTGGGCCTTATACCCGATTCATCGCCCGTTGGATAGATTTAGCTAAATATGCTTTGGTGAAACAACCTGTCCGCCCATTAAATTGGAGAGGGGTTGGGCGATGGGTTCGAAGGTCATGATGACCATGAAATCTTTGTGCCAGGTTTTGCGGATGTGAGAGAGGTTGGGCTGTAAAGGTTGGCTGAAGGCATCCCATGCAGCAGAAAGTGGCGGCTCACCTTTTTTGGTGTTGGGGTTAAATAAAATAGCATAGCGCAACCGCGACCCGTCGACTTCGTTCATCTGAACTAAAAAATCTTCGACCAATTCGGCAGGAACGGGCATTTTCTGGCCTTTAGGATTGGGGATGATTTCCGTCACGTAAAAAGGCATCAAATTCGGATCCTCAGGCATGGTATATTGCTGTTCGTGGACTAAAAATCTGGGCGTGGATGAAATATCGAGCATGTCTTATTATCCAACAAATAGATTAAGGAACCATTAAGAATAGAGAATATCTCATAATACCCTGATTTTCCAGCCATTTTCCTGCATTTCGCGCATCTGTATCCAATTGAGAAATTGGGTGGTGGCATCGACGATATCGTCATGTGGCATTTCGGGAAAACCCAGCCATTCGCGCTCAACCTCCGCCAACCACAAAGCGCCTTGCAACAACTGCACTTTCCCCGCCTCGAACAACCCCAATACGCGCAACAAACGTTGGAGTTTATCCCCCTTGGGCTGAATGGCAATAATGGGTAAATGCGTGCTGCTTTTGAGCTCTTGGATCAGCGATTGGCCGCTGGCTTTATCCTCAATCAAAATCACTTCCGGTTGGTATTTCTCGGCGGCCGTGATGATTGCTTTTTTGAGCGTAGGATATTCCATCGCCGCATGTACCATATCTTCCAGCACATAATGCTCCTTCGTAATCCGCCAGGTTTGGCCCACGGAAAGATCATGCTGCGCCCCCGCCTTCAACGCCGTATCCCAACTTTGCACACGGACGCCCTCTTGTGGTAAAGCAGTATAATGCAGCCATTCCGGATGAATAATGCGGCCCTCCGCTAGTGCTGGCTGCTGTTGATATTGCGCCGCGAATTGATGGCTGCCGATATCACGCTTCAGTCTATCAAACGCCTCCGCCGAATCCCGCTTCGGATTCAACAATTCACCACACGTACGTACGTACATAAAATTACCGAAATGATAGGTGCGTGGCGTTGTTTCAATCGCCGGGATCACCAAATGTTCCCAACCCTCTCCCGCCCTCAGTTTACTGGTTAAATCTTCCGCATGTAGGCGCTGCATCACCACGACATAACAGCCTTTTTTCAAATCATCTTGCCGTGTCATAAACGTATTCTGAAACCAATCCACCGCGCGTTTACGATAGGCGGCACTGCCCACCTGAATCGCGTTATGCGGATCATCGACAATCATGAATTCTCCGCCCTCGCCGGTGAGCGTGCCGCCAACGGATGTCGCCATTCGGAAACCGCGTTTATTCGTCATGAATTTTGCTTTTTGGTTTTGGTCTTTCGCGAGCTTCATCTCTGGAAACAAATCGCGATACCAATTGGATTGCACCAACGCCCGCGCATCGATCGAATGTTTCAAACTAATCGCGCTACTATAACTCGCCGCAATAATTTGCCGCGAGGGTTGATGGCCCAATAACCACGCCGGCCACGCTACACTCACCGCATGGCTTTTCATATAACGTGGCGGCATATTGATGATAAGGCGCGAAAGTTCACCCCTAGCACAGGCATTCAAATATTCCGCCATCAGGCCGAGATGCCAATTAGGAATCAATTGCGCGTTGGGGTGGGTGATTTCGACGCTGCGGCCGATGAAACTGGCTAAATCTTGCCTATAAAGAGCTTGGTATAATTCCGGCGTTTCGCTGTTGGACATAAAGTTCGAGCAATGCCTTATCGGTTGGTGTGGGGGTGAAGTTTTTAGCCTCGGCAGGGGTGATCTTCGCCATTTCCTCCGCCGCTTTCATGAGCAGAACGATCATTTCCTTCTGCTCTTTTGGGCTAAGCGATGCTTCCTCGGCCAACGCCCGTAAAGCCGATTCCATCACCCTTTCCATCGCCGCCCGAATTTTAGTAGCTGTTTTATCGGGCTTTTTGTTTTTGGGCTGGCGGGGCATAGCGCAAAAGATATCGATAAACCCCTCAACCGGAAGTGCTTTTTTATTGGAAGAAGGCGCAAAACAGCATAAGATAGAGGCTCATGAAACATTCCTCCCGCGCGGGCTTTACCATTTTAGAACTCTCGGTCGTTTTGGCCGTGATTTCGCTTATTGTTGGTTCCGCATTGGCCATCGGCGCCACCCGGATTCAAGCCGCAAAAATTCAAGATACCGAAACCAAAATGAAGGCGATCGTTGATATGCTCGATTCCTTCGTGCAAACTTATGGCTATGTCCCCTGCCCAGCTGATCCACAAGCCCTTACTACAGATAGTACGTTTGGTGATGGTAGTCTTGACCCTGCAACCAATAACACATGCCGCACCGATAGACATTTACTCCCTTCGGGCCTTACTCGTATTGGTGTTGTACCGACTGCAACGCTGGGTCTTGCCCCTTCGGTAATGATGGATGGCTGGAATCGCCGTATTACTTATGCCGTAGATACAAGGTTTATTTTCGCAGGAACGCCAGGCACCCCAGGCGGCTATGTTGAGCCAACACCCAATGCCACAACAGATGATTTTCTGGTGATATTATCTGCTTCGCCTAGAGTAGTGCCTCAGCAAACCACCACGGTGACGAATAAAGCAGTTTTTGTATTAATCAGCTATGGCGCGGATGGTCACGGCGCATGGAGAGCCAAAGGTGGCGCCACAACCATAGCAGCAGATCCCGTACCTACTGATGTGAATCAGTTACAGAATACCAATAACGATAACGTATTCGTCCAAAGATTCCGTACCGAAACCTTTGATGATGTCGTTTATTATCGTATGCAGTGGCAATTCCCTTGTATCCGAACCCCAGATGCGAATCCTTTCAAATGTCCATAATCGCCCTCGCTAGTGACCATGCCGGTTACGCCCTCAAAGAAGCCCTCAAGCAACACCTAGTCACCCTGGGCCACACTCCGCTCGACCTTGGCACTAATAGCGAAGACTCCGTCGATTACCCAGATTTTGGCAATGCAATGGCCGCCGCCCTCAAAGCAAACAAAGCCGAGCAAGGCATACTAGTCTGCGGCTCCGGCATCGGCATTTCGATCGCCGCCAACCGTCATCCCCACATCCGCGCAGCCCTCTGCCACAACGAAGAAACCGCCAAACTCAGCCGCGAACATAATGATGCGAATGTATTGGTGATGGGCGCCCGCATCGTCAGCGAAGATTTAGCCAAAACCATGCTAAAAACCTTCCTCACCACCCAATTCGCCGGCGGCCGGCATGCAGGGCGGGTGGCTAAACTATCTTGTTAGGTTAACGTAAATTTAACTGTTTGCAGCCAAAATATGCCTATTATGGCGGAACTTGAACCCAATAATTGGCAGCAACACCTCCTGAGGCACATTCACGTCATTGATAAACCTGGCCAATGGGGAACCTGTGTGCATGTTGATAATTCTGGCAGAGCATATCCCCACCCCACAAAAGAAATATATTATGTACCCCACTTTCCGATCACGGATTTTGACAAAAAAAATATCAAGCCGCCCGAAAATTTAACACAGGATGCGGTAGATAGCATCCGGCAGCAACTCATTGACAATCGTGGTGAAGAATTTGCGTTTAAACCCACTTTAAACGAACAGCTCAAAATCGACCGGATTTTTGTTGAACTCGCTAAGCATCCGGAAATTTCCTATTTTTCTTTTTTTGATCCAGCCTTCCATCTCATCGCCGGCAAAGACAATTTTATGCCTTTCGACTACGACCCAAAATCTCTGCCTTTAGGGATGCACCAAGAGGGCAGAGTTATCTTAAATGACATTTGCTTTGAACATTCTCAAGTACTGGGACCAACGATTAGAGAGGAAATGCTACATAGGCTGATTTCCCAACCGTTTAACACAAGACTTAATCTTCGTGGCCCTAATCTTACGTCCGTAAAAAAGATGCAAACGATTATTGAACAATCAAACGCGTTAAATCTTTTGGATATAAAAAATGCATGTCACACACTTCCCCTTGAGATTCAGGGTCGGTATGACTTTACGTTAACTGCCCAAGAAATGACAACGCTTGCCGAAATACGCAAGGTGCATACAACCTACATAGAGGAGAATCCAGATTCTCTACTCAACCCTGACCCAGGCCTTCTACTACTTTTTCTGAACATGTCTTTGAAAGAGATACAAAGCGTATACACCGACCCAACATACACCGGTCAAAGTGATTATGCCCGATCTGGAGAGCTCTATGCAAAATGCATGCACCATTATATGGGCTATCGCTATCGCAGTGAGGCCTATGCCGAACTTTTTCTAAAAAGCCTTAATATGCCGGAAGTAGCGGCAGGATTAAAGAGAGACCACGATATACTACTAACCAATTACCGCACCCATATACCCGAATCCGAACGTCTCAAAGGCGCACTTTACGCGGAATCGGTTGCCAAAAGATTGGAGGTAGTTCTACCAGGCTCTACTCTATACAAATTTGGCCGTAGTAGAGACTAAACCCCAAACTTTCTTGCTAAACCTAGAAAAACTTAGTAGGAATCTCACTAAATCTGGAGATATCTCATGAATTCTGCTGCCGCTAAAAAGGAAAATACGATGACTGCTAGCCCATTTTTTACTGCCCCATTGGCACAAGCCGATAAAGAAATTTTTGGTTCCATTGAGCGGGAACTTGGCCGTCAGCGCCACCAAATCGAGTTGATTGCATCCGAAAATATCGCGAGCCTCGCCGTTATTCAGGCGCAAGGCACCGTGTTTACCAACAAATATGCTGAGGGCTACCCTGGCAAACGTTATTATGGTGGCTGCGAGTTTGCTGATGAAATCGAGCAACTGGCGATTGACCGCGCCAAAAAACTGTTCAACTGCTCTTATGTGAACGTGCAGCCTAACTCCGGCTCACAAGCCAACCAAGGCGTGTTCAACGCCCTGCTGCAACCTGGCGATACGATTCTCGGCCAATCTTTAGCAGCGGGTGGGCATTTGACCCATGGTGCGGCGCCAAACCAATCCGGCAAATGGTTCAAAGCGGTGCAATATGGTGTGAAGCAGAGCGACCAAACGCTGGATCTCGATGAAGTTGAAAAGCTCGCCAAAGAACACAAACCAAAACTGATCATCGCCGGTTTCTCGGCTTACCCACGGGTTGTCGATTGGGCGCGTTTTAAGCAAATCGCGGATTCGGTTGGGGCATTCTTTATGGTCGATATGGCGCATGTGGCGGGTCTCGTTGCTGCCGGCACATACCCATCACCACTACCACATGCACACGTGGTGACAACGACAACACACAAAACCTTGCGTGGTCCACGTGGTGGTTTGATCCTTTCCAATAACCCAGATTTGGTTGTTCGCAAGACACCATCGGGTGCGGATGTGACCCTTTCCAACGCCATCAACTCGGCAATCTTCCCTGGCATCCAGGGCGGGCCATTGATGCATGTGATCGCTGCGAAAGCTGTTTCGTTTGGCGAGGCATTGCAGCCAGGTTTCAAACAATATGGCCAAGCCGTTATCGATAACGCACGCGCCCTCGCCAAAGTTCTGGTGGATCGTGGTCTCGCGATCACTACCGGCGGCACCGATAACCACCTAATGGTGGTTGATCTGCGCCCGAAAAAACTGACCGGAAAACATGCGGAAGAAAGCTTGGAGCGCGCGGGCCTCACGTGTAACAAAAACGCGATTCCGTTTGATCCAGAAAAGCCATTTATCACCTCAGGCATTCGCTTGGGCACCCCAGCAGGAACCACCCGTGGTTTCGGCGTGAAGGAATTCGAGCAAATCGGCAATTTGATTGGCGATGTGTTGGATGGCCTCACCCAAAACCCAGAAGATAACAGCGCCGCTGAGCAAAAAGCGAAAGCCGGCGTCAAAAAACTCTGCGACGCCTTCCCCATTTATCAAACTTTATAGGTTGCCATGCGCTGTCCCTTTTGTGCGAATGAAGATACTCAGGTAAAAGATTCGCGGCCAACGGAAGATGGCAGCTCAATCCGTCGCCGCCGTTTCTGCCCGAAATGTGACTCCCGCTTCACCACCTTCGAACGTGTGCATTTGCGCGAATTGGTCGTGATCAAAAAAGATGGCGAACGCAAACCGTTTGACCGCGACAAACTCACCCGCTCGATCGGCCTTGCCGTGCGCAAACGGAATGTAACCTCGGAACAAGTCGATATCGTGGTGAATAACATCGTGAAAGAATTGGAAGGCCTCGGCGAAACCGAAATCCCATCAGGCGTCGTTGGTGAAAAAGTCATGGGTGCGCTGCGTAAGCTAGATCCGGTCGCGTATGTCCGCTTCGCCTCCGTCTATAAAGATTTCCGAGAAGCTAAGGATTTCGAGGAATTCGTCGAAACACTGGGTTAAGCCATGCGCTTTATGCAGATGGCCATTAGCCTTGGGCTTCGCAACCTAGGGCATACTGGCGCCAACCCCTCTGTTGGCTGCATTATCGTCAAAAACAATCACATCATCGGCCGCGGAGTTACTGCCCCTGGTGGCCGCCCACATGCCGAAACCATTGCGCTCGCGATGGCCGGTAAAGAAGCCAAAGGTGCCACGGTGTATATCACCCTCGAACCCTGCGCTCACCATGGCCAAACGCCACCTTGCACCGAAGCACTCATCAAAGCCGGTGTCACGAAAGTCATCATTGCGCTGCGTGACCCGGACCCACGCGTAAATGGCAATGGCGAGGCCCAACTCAAAAACGCTGGCATTATCGTTGAATGCTGGTTTCTTTCCGAACAGGCCAAAGAACTGCATGCGGGTTTTATTTCGCGTATTACGCTTAATCGCCCGACTATTACGCTCAAACTCGCCACCTCGCTTGATGGCCGTATAGCTCTCGCAAACGGCAAGAGCAGATGGATTACGAATGAACGTTCGCGGGCTTACGCGCATCGCCTGCGCGCAAACCATGATGCGATCATCGTCGGCAGCAATACGGTGATCCTAGATAACCCGCAATTAACCTGTCGTTTGCCGGGGTTGGAGGATCGCTCACCGGTGCGGATTATTTTGGACGGAAAAGGCAAAATACCAAGCGATTCGAAGGTTTTTTCGGGGTCTACACCCACCTGGTTATTCACCACCAAAACCACAAAAATCACGCAACCTACTGATAATACACAAATTTTCTATACGGACGCCACCAAAGATGGTATGTTGCCTTTGCGGGATGTGTGCCGGACCTTAAGTGAGAAGGGCATTAACCGGCTTCTAGTTGAGGGAGGAAGTTTGCTTGCCGCCTCCTTCCTCAACGAACAGCTTGTTGATGAAATACACTGGCTACAATCGCCTAAAATCATAGGCGGAGATGGCCTTCCGGCGATTGCCAATCTCTCTATCCAAACGTTGGAGGACAACCATGTTTTTCGTACTCGATCTACTGCAAATCTTGAAGGTGATCGTCTCTTAATCTTGAAGAAAGCCTGAAACTCTGCTATAAACTTGGCTACTTCAGGTAGCTAGACAGCTGCTCTTTTAGCAATAAAAGGGAGGAAAGTCCGGGCTCCAGGAAACACGGTGCTGGGTAACGCCCAGCGGGGGAAACCTCAGAGAAAGTGCCACAGAAAATACCGCCTGTTAAAGGGTAAGGGTGAAAAGGTGCGGTAAGAGCGCACCGCGGGGCTGGCGACAGCAACGGCATAGGTAAACCTCACCGGGAGCAAAACCAAATAGGCACAGTGCATCGTTTCCGGCGATACTGTGCGGGTAGGTTGCACGAGCGGATTGGTAACAATACGCCCAGATGAATAGCTGTCCTTCGACAAAACCCGGCTTATAGGCTACCTGAAGTTAAATAACCAAATCGTCGCGGTGGATCACTTCCTCGCGGCCTTTGAAGCCTAATACTTCTTCAAGTTTATCGGATTTTAAACCTAGAATTTTCTGAATATCCGAAGAGGCATACGCGCTTAAACCGCGCCCGACTTCTTTACCATCTAATGTTTTAACTAGTATCGCATCACCCCGCGCGAAATCACCTTTCACGCGTTTAACGCCGGCAGGCAGCAGGCTTTTGCCCTTTTTCAGCGCTTCCACTGCACCGGCATCAATCACCACTTCACCGAGTGGCGCGAGTGTGTCGGCGATCCAGCGTTTACGCGCTTTCTTTGGCGACTCACTGGCTTTGAATACGGTGTGTAGCCCGCCTTTTTTCAAAATCGAAATCGGATGATCTTTGGTGCCTTTGGTGATGATTGTGTGGCAACCCGAACCCACCGCTATTTTCGCTGCGGCGATTTTGGTGACCATTCCGCCGGAGCTAATCGCGGAAATCGAACCGCCCGCCATTTGCTCAATCTTCTCCGTAATTTCTTCAACGACTGGTACATGCTTCGCATCTTTTTTTACCTGTGGATTGCCAGTATAAAGCCCATCGATATCCGATAGCAGCACCAGCAAATCCGCGCCCATCATCTGCGCGACCCGTGCGGCGAGCCGGTCATTATCACCAAACCGCAATTCGGCAGTCGCAACCGTATCATTTTCATTAATAATCGGCAGCGCACCCATCTCGAGCAGCATTTCCATTGTATTGCGCGCATTCAAATAACGCCGGCGATTTTCGGAATCTTCAATCGATAACAGAATCTGCGCCGCCGTAATCCCATGTGGTTGCAGATGCCGCTGATAGGTACGGATCAATTCCACCTGCCCACACGCGGCCGCCGCTTGTTTTTCCTCAAGCTTCAATTTTTTTTTGCCAAACTGCAATGCCTGTCGCCCCAGCGCCACCGCACCAGAAGAAACCAGCAGAATTTCTTTCCCCTCTTCTTTGAGCTTCGCGATATCTTCCACCAGCGACGCCAGCCACATATCACGCACCACTCCGTTTTCCCCAGCGATTAGGCTGGAGCCAGTTTTGATGACGATGCGTTTGGCTTTGTTAATGTTCATAGGCGGAATGTAGCTTAGGATTTAAAAAACGGCCAGAAATGATTGAGCGGGCCGTGGCCTTTGCCTATATTGAGTGCCATTTTAATTGCCTGATGGACATATTCACGGGCGGCAAATACGGCTTCATTCATCGGCATTTTCTTGGCGATGTTAGTGGCGATAGCGGAAGCCAACGTGCAGCCAGTGCCGTGTGTGTTGCGCGTGTGGATGCGGGGGCTTTCGAAAATCATTTCGATGCCTTGCGCGAGCCATACGTCCTGCACGATCTCGCCATCGCGGTGGCCGCCTTTGATTAATACAGCGGACGTTTTCATTTGTTTCGCGGCTTGTTGCATATCGGCTAGCGTTTTAATTTTCATGCCACAGAGCAATTCCGCCTCTGGAATATTGGGTGTGACGATAGTGGCGAGTGGGAATAATTTGGTTTTCAATACCTGCACCGCATCTGGCTCGAGCAATGGATGCCCACCTTTGGCGACCATGACAGGATCAAGTATAATGGGGATATTCGGATAGGGTTTGAGTGCCTCAACCACACACATAATTATTTCTGCGCTGTGGAGCATACCAATTTTAATCGCATCTGCGCCGATATCGGAAAGCACCAATTCAATTTGCTGTTTAAGGATTGGAATAGGAACTGGATGGACGCCAAACACACCTTGCGTATTTTGCGCTGTAACAGCCGTAATCGCTGTCGCGGCATAGCCACCATTGGCGGAGACGGATTTAATATCCGCCTGAATACCAGCGCCACCGCCAGAATCCGAACCTGCTATAATAAAAACTTTTGCAACCATGGCCAGAGTATGACGCGATTGCTCGGCGGAGTCACCGGGCTTTTTATTTACCGTGAATCATTCGCGCTACTTCGCGATAGATTTCTTTCTCTTCGGCAGTAGGCTCTCTTGGCACGAATTTATATTCAGACTGTTGCTGGGTTTGCTTTTGAATATCATTCTCAGACATAGGCACTCCGTTAGTAGATTTTCATCCACTATAACTCGGAGAAGTTAAAGGATCGTTAATGCTAGCGGTCGGCGCCTAAATTGCCTTCTGGGTCTGGGTAACGATAAATGCCACCCTCGAAATTCCGCAGCAATAAATCATCACCATCACGGCCAGCAATATAATCCGGCAATAGTGGAATTTTGCCGCCGCCACCTGGTGCATCGACCACGAATTGTGGGTTTGCATAACCAGTCGTGTGGCCGCGGAGGCCTTCGATGATGTCGATGCCTTTTTGCACGGGGGTGCGGAAATGGCTGGAACCTGAGACCGGATCGCACTGATATATATAATAAGGCTTCACGCGGACTTTTAGCAGGCCTTGCATGAGAGGCTTCATGACGTTGATGTCGTCGTTGATGCCTTTGAGCAGCACGGTTTGGCTGCCTAAAGGAATGCCGGCATCGGCCAAACGGTTGCAGGCTTCGGTGGTTTCCTTAGTGAGTTCGTTCGGATGGGTGAAGTGGATGCTCATCCAGAGTGGGTGCACTTTTTTCAGCATGCGAGTGAGTTTTGGGGTGATGCGTTGTGGCATCACGACCGGGATTTTGGTGCCGATGCGGATGAATTCCAAATGTTTGATGCTGCGTAAACGATTTAGCAGCCATTCGAGTTTGTCATCGCCAATCGAAAGCGGATCGCCGCCACTTAGTAAGCAATCGCGGATTTCGGGGTGCGCTTCGATATATTGTGCCGCTTTTTCCCAGTTGGAAATGTTGAAGCTATATTCGCCGTTCGTTTCGCCGACCATGCGCGAGCGGGTGCAATAGCGGCAATAGGTGGAGCAGAAACCGGTTGTTAAAAACAATACGCGATCTGGGTAACGATGTACTAAGCCTGGCGTTGAAGTATCGCCATCTTCGCTTAATGGATCATCTTCCTCGCCAGCGGTTTTTAGATATTCGCCCATTACTGGAATATGTGTGCGGCGCAGTGGTTCGGTTGGGTCATCATGCGAAAACAAACTCGCGTAATAGGGGGTGATGCCTACTGGCAGAGAGCCAGAATGTTGTTGAATTGCTTGTGCTTCATCATCGGAAAGTACGAACATACGCGAAAGATCGCCGAAGGTGCGGATGCGGTTGCGCACTTGCCATTTCCAGTCATTCCAATCGCGGCTGGTGGTTCCGGGATAATAGGTTTTGTAGAATAATTTCGTGCGCTCATTCGCGGGGAAGCGGTGCGCAGGTTCTATTTTCTTGGCGACTAAGACAGGGTCGCGCTTAACAAGGGGCGTGTTGATGAAATCATAATTGCCGATAGTGCTGCAGCCACCGCCACTTGCGGCTTCCGGTGAAGCGGCCTGGATGGACCCCCTGCTGGGAGGCTCTGCATCATATGTCATTGTGTCTTTCATCGAAGGCTCCTTACCTTAATAGCTACAAAAAACCCCTGACCGGAAGAGACGATGCAGGGGTGATGTGTGGTGTGTGTTTTCATTGTGCGTCCAGTTTGGCTGGAGGGCCCGCTGGTGTATCTTCACCCACCGTGCCATCGCCGACAGGTTCTTCCGGCATGCCCTTTTCAGTCATGCAGGCTTTATACGCTTCATCGAATTTAGCATCATATTCGGGCGATTCTTCGCTCGGGATGATGCCTTTTTCTTCGAGAGTCTGTTCGGTTTTGGTGATGCATTGCTCAGCGGTGCGCTGATATTTTTGCTGGATTGTTTCTTTATTATCTTCCGCTGCAACGGCCGTTTGCACGAGCACAAAAAGAGGCAACCCGCAGAAAAGCGAAGAAACAATTTTGTGCATCGATAGTTCTTTATGCATTCATTTCTGATGATGCGCCTTAACTATCAGAAAAGCAAATAGAAATTTGTAGTTATGCCTTAGAGATCTCAAACACGATTTCATCTTCCGCGAAGGAGAATTTCATGCGCATAAATTCGCGGATTTCCGGGCTTGGTTCGCCAGTCGAACGGGCAAGCACGATGGCTTTGTAATCTTTCGGATTAAATTCTTTGCCCTTTTGAATGTCGTCCGCCATCTTTTCAACGGTGTCTAAGAAGATGCCGAAGTAACAATAGACCGGTGTGCCTTCGTCGTTTTTGCCTTTTACTAACACGCAGCAATACACGTTCTTCAAATTCATTTTCTCTGAGATCGAGAGTTCGCCTTGTAAACCTAACATGCTTATTTCTCCTCGACCGTGATGACGTTATGTTCTGCAGATTGGCCGAAAGAAAGGTTGATCGCATCGGAATATTTCTGCAACAGCGCGACCAATGCATCGCGGTCACTGCCGCGCTCTACGGCATGCGCGGAACCAATGCGCATATATTCCGGATTCGCGATGGGGAAATCATTTTCCTCCTCCACCACCTTAATATTGCTGCTTCCGCCGCCACCGGGCTTGCCGGCCTTCTCTGTCCATGACATAATTAAATCTCCTATGCTTCTGTTATAACTTACTCAAGTAAAACAACAATATGAAAATTGCATTTCAAATGGAGCCGTTAACCGGCATTAACCCAAAAACCAATAGCAGTGCCCATTTGTTGTTAGAGGCGTTGCGGCGTAAACATAAAGTTTTCCATTATCAGCCACAAAATTTAAGCCTAAAAAACGGCAAAGTATTGGCATTAGCGGCAGAAGTAAAAGCATGGGACAAAATCAGCGAATATAATTGGATCGATTTAAGCACGATGGATGTCGTGCTCGTCCGCCAAGACCCACCCTTTAATATTAACTATATTACCGCGACTTATTTTCTGGAGCAGTTGCCCAAGAAAGTCCGCGTATTAAATAACCCGCATTGGATTCGCAACACGCCAGAAAAACTCGCGCCATTATTATTCCCCGATTATGTTCCGCCAACTTTATTCACCCGCGACGCAGCCCAACTCACCGCGTTTTACAAAGAGCACAAAGACATCATCATCAAACCACTCTATGGCCACCACGGCAATGGCGTGTTCCACCTTAAACCTAAAGATGACAACGTCGCTGCGCTCATCGAATACACCCTCGCCACCAGCACCGAACCCTGGATCGCGCAGCCTTATATCCCCGAAGTGCGTAAAGGCAATCTCCGCGTATTATTTATTGATGGAGCCATCGTCGGCGCCTTTAAAGTGGTGCCCGAAGCCGGCGAATTCCGCCTCTACCGCGGCAGCATGAACATCAAACATACCCTCACCAAATACGAAACCACCATGTGCGAAGAAATCGGCACTGTTCTTAAAGAACGCGGATTATTCTATGTCGGCATCGACATCATCGGCAAGTTCCTGATCGAGATCAATGTAACCTCTACCGGCAGTATTGATAAGTATAATGCGCTTTATGGCGCGAAGCTGGAAAAACTATTTTGGGATCGGTTAACGATTTATTAACCACAACGATATACGCTGGGTTGATGCCCCTTAAAAATTACAGAGATGTATGGATTTTCCACAGCATTTAACCGAAAAATATAGCTTCGAGCACCTATCAGGCGAATAGGCACTGTTAACAAACCTCAAGTTTGATAAAGGCAAGGGCAAGGAATGCCATGAAAGTGGAATCGAGTTTGTCGACCCTCAGTGCAAGCCGTCTATTTTCGTTGATTTTCTGGAACATATTTTCAAT
>CAIJLX010000082.1 GCA_903821695.1 uncultured Alphaproteobacteria bacterium
GCAATAGAGAGGTTTGTAGCGGATAAGGGCTATGATGATGACGATCTTATTGCATGGCTTAAAGCGCACCATATTCATGCGGAGATTCCGCCACGAGACAATCGCAAAAATAAGCGATATTATGACAAAACAGTGTATGCTGGCGAAGACGCATTGAAAATATGTTCCAGAAAATCAAGGAAAATAGACGGCTTGCACTGATGGTCGACAAACTCGATTCCACTTTCATGGCATTCCTTGCCCTTGCCTTTATCAAACTTGAGGTTTGTTAACAGTGCCTAGTCGCCTCAGTATTTGTTCGAGTGCCATCATTTCTTTTTATATGTCCCATATCGATTAGCACTTCTGTGATTTTGTCGAGTAAATTGCCTTTTATTTCTGAAGCTACAAGAAGATCAAACATCTTGTCATTCAAAGAGCTCTTTTTGATGGAAGTTATAGCAAAGTGAGTATAAAAAGCGGTAACTAGTTCTAATTTTTTGTCATCTTCTGGCGACACGCCCTCGACTTTTGTTCCAAAGTGTTTTTCGAAAATAGGATTAATAATTGCAGTTATGGTAGTGGCAGGGCTACCGCCACCCACCTCATTTGACCACATTCTATCTTTCATAAAATAATCCTCCTCAGATCACGTTATTTGTGTATATAGCCCTACATATTTTTAGATAATAACCCTATAATAGTTAAGGAATGGTTAATGGGAATACAATGCGGAATCGTCGGCCTGCCAAACGTTGGCAAATCGACCTTATTTAATGCACTCACTTCAACTGCACAGGCGCAAGCTGCGAACTATCCGTTCTGCACGATCGAGCCAAACGTAGGCCGAGTCGCCGTGCCCGATGAGCGCATCGATAAACTTGCCAAAATCGCTGGCTCCAAAGAGATCATCCCGACCTTCCTGGAGTTTGTCGACATCGCCGGCCTAGTGCGTGGCGCAAGCAAAGGTGAGGGGCTGGGCAACCAATTCCTAAGCCACATCCGCGAAGTGGATGCCATCATCCATGTGCTGCGTTGTTTTGATGATCCGAATATTATCCACGTCGAAGGCAGTGTGGATCCGATCCGCGATGCAGAAACGGTGGAGACGGAATTGGTGTTGGCCGATCTAGAAAGTGTCGAACGCCGCATGCCTGCGCTTGAGAAAAAAGCGAAGGGCAGTGACAAACAAGCGAAAGAAGAATTCGCTGTCATGCAGAAGGTATTCCCACTGCTCGCCGAAGGAAAACCAGCTCGTGCTGCGAAGATTGATGCAGAAGAAATGGCAACCTTCAAACGCCTGCAATTCATTACTTCCAAGCCGATGCTGTATGTGTGCAATGTGGAAGAAGAGAAAGCATCTACTGGCAATGAGCTCTCTAAAAAAGTGCAAGAAATGGCTGCTAAAACGGGTGCACAAGCAGTGGTGATTTCTGCAGCAATCGAATCCGAAGTGGCACAGCTCGGCAGCGATGAAGACAAAAAAGAATTCCTCGATGGGCTGGGTTTAAAAGAGACCGGTCTCTCCGCCATCATTCGCGCAGCATATAAACTTTTAAACCTCATTACCTTCTTCACCATTGGCCCGAAAGAGGCACATGCTTGGACAGTGCTTCGGGGTGCCTCGGCACCACAAGCGGCTGGCGTGATCCATACTGATTTTGAAAAAGGCTTCATCCGCGCCGAGACCATTAGTTGCGCGGATTTCATTACGTTTAATGGTGAGCAAGGGGCGAAAGATAATGGCAAGATGCGCCTGGAGGGTAAGGAATATATTACCCAAGATGGCGATCTCTACCATTTCCGCTTTAACAATTAATGCCAGGTTTTTGGTCAGTCGTTGGTCGCTCATTATTAGGCCGTTGCCCAAAATGCGGGAAGGGCAATTTATTCGCCCGCTACCTCAAACAAGTCGACCATTGCGAAGATTGCGGCGAGCAGTTCGGCCATATCCGTGCAGATGACGGCCCGGCGTGGCTCACGATTATTGTCGTTGGGCATGTATTAGCGCCGATATGGCTTTGGGTGCTACCAGGTTCTACCTGGCCGGAATGGTTCGCGATGACCTTCTGGGCGACCCTCTCGTTGGTGATGTTATTGGTGCTGCTGCCACGAGCTAAGGGTTTGTTTATTGGGCTTATTTGGCGCAACCAAGCCCATTAGTGGCACGAAAATTGCATGTCTTTTCCTCTAAAGAGAGGAGATATCCATGATTATCAGCGATTATTTTCAGGCTTTCCAACAAACCACCTTCCAAAGCACCAGCCAAAAACTCCAGGTGATGAAAACTTTCAGCGACGCTCTGGCTGAATATTCGATGAGTCAACCGTATGATTCCGATGCGGCGCTCACCAACCTCAATCACTTTTATTTCGCCCTGCCAGCACTTGAGGAGGCAGAAGATTTATCGACCCAAGATATGCTCGTTATCAGCGACATCAACCAAGATGTCGTGGCAGCCGAAGTCTCCAATCTCTTCAAGCAAAACGGTATATCGGAGACAGAGCCGGTAACCTTTAAAGTCGATAAATTCGGCCAATTGGTTGCCGAACGCCATAGCGAATCGGCAAAAATTACGGCGTTACTCAAAAGCTCTGGTCTTGATGACCGTATACGCAGCGCGCTGGCCGATGCGGGCACGTCAGCGCATGAGGTGCATCAGGATTATCTCGATAGCCAGATCACCAATTATACCGGCAATGTGCGCAAAGCATTGATGAAGGAAAAAACCCGCTCCATTCCTCCACAGGCCGAATTTACGATGCAAAATGGCAGCATTGTGACGAGTTTTAGTGGCATGAGTCTTGATAGTTGGATGAATGTGTATAAAGGGCTGATCGCCAATTTGATCACGGCCGAGGAGGCCAAAGATCTCAAATTTTTATTGGATAGAACGACCTGACATTTCGTGTTAGAACGCACTCGAAATGACGCTTTCGCTCTATAATTCACTGGCCCGTAAAAAAGAGGAATTCAAATCCCTCGTTCCCAACGCTGTCGGCATGTATGTCTGCGGCCCGACGGTCTATGACCGGGCGCATCTCGGCAATGCCCGTGCGGTGGTGGTGTATGATGTGTTGTTTCGGGTGCTCTCAGCACTTTACCCAAAGGTCGATTACGTTCGCAATATCACCGATGTCGACGATAAAATTAATGCCGCCGCGAAGGTGAATAAAGAGCCCATCTCAGCCCTCACCAAACGTGTGACCCAGTGGTTCCATGACGATATGGCGGCCCTCAATTGCCTGAACCCAACCCATGAACCACGGGCGACGGATCATATCAAAGACATGATTGCGATGATCGAAAAACTGATCGCCAACGGCAATGCCTATGTTGCCGAAAACCACGTTTTATTCGCAGTGAAAACGGATTCTGAGTACGGAAAACTTTCCGGTCGTAAAGCGGAAGAGCAAGAAGCTGGTGCCCGCATCGCTGTCGAAAAATACAAACGTGATGCTGGTGATTTTGTGCTCTGGAAACCAGCTGATGCAGATGACGATGCATCGAGCATGTTCGATTCCCCTTGGGGCAAAGGCCGCCCCGGTTGGCACATCGAATGCTCGGCCATGAGCAGCAAATTATTGGGCGTCAATTTCGATATCCATGGTGGTGGTGCAGACCTCAAATTCCCCCACCACGAAAATGAAATCGCGCAATCCACCTGTGCTCATAAGGGCAGCCACTATGCCAACTATTGGGTGCATAACGGCTTCCTCACCGTCAATGGCGAGAAGATGAGCAAGTCGCTCGGTAACTTCACGACGGTGCGTGATCTGCTCGATAAAGGCATCAAAGGCGAAGTGATCCGTTATGCGTTGCTCTCGACGCATTATTCAAAGCCGCTCGATTGGAATGAAAAACTGCTGAGCGATAGCCAGAAGGCATTGGATAAATTTTACCGCTTAGTGGAAGAAGGTTTACCCCCCTTGCCACGGACCACCCAGAACCCTATTCTCGATGCACTGGCAGACGATATGAACACGCCTAAAGCCATCGCCTTACTCCACGAAAACCCCTCTCTCATCCCGCAGGCTGCGCAATTGCTGGGCCTGTTCCACGAAAACCCAAAGGATTGGTTTATGACCCCCACCGAAGATGCAGCCGCTATCCAAGAACTCATTAACGCCCGCAACGAAGCCAAAGCCGCCAAAAACTTCACCGAAGCGGATCGCTTACGGGCGGAGCTCGTGGCCCTTGGCGTCACCATCATGGATCGCCCGGGTGGGATTACGGAATGGCGGAAGGGCTAATATGACGAAGAAGAGATTTTTCTTAATATCTTTTTGTCTTCCTATAATAATTCCAGGGTTACTAAGCATTATTAAAGCAATTGCTCCTAATTCGCCTTTGAGCAATTCAGGTATAAGCTGGCTTCTAATTGCCGGCCTTATTACGGGGGGCATACAATATGTTTTGTTTATCGCTCTCATCTATTTTGTGTGGTTACGAAAAAAAACAGGCGATCAAATTGCTGCAATTACGTTTGCTCTTCCATTGTTGTACCTCATATTTGCTGCAGTTCTTTTTGGCCTTTTTATACTTCTTAAAACGCCTGCAA
>CAIJLX010000083.1 GCA_903821695.1 uncultured Alphaproteobacteria bacterium
GAAGACGCATTGAAAATATGTTCCAGAAAATCAAGGAAAATAGACGGCTTGCACTGAGGGTCGACAAACTCGATTCCACTTTCATGGCATTCCTTGCCCTTGCCTTTATCAAACTTGAGGTTTGTTAACAGTGCCTAATAATTTGGAGGAGCGTCAGCGAACGACTAGCCGCCAACCGGCGGCGCAGCACTAGTGGCACTTGAACGGCATTTAATTATATAACGGCTTCGGCCAGCGGCGATGTAACCAGAACCAGTCTTCTGGTTTTTCGGTGATCCAGCTTTCGAGCAGCTGATTGATGGTGGTGAGCAATTCCAACACATTTTGTGTATGGCTATCGCTGTTAGGCAATTTTAGAGCAGGGAACATTTCTACTCGGAAAGACGTAGCATTTGTGCGGATGGTGCGAGCAGGATAGATCGGCACTTGCTGGCGCAATGCAAATTCAGCGATGGCGCTTGCGGTCATAGCGGGTTTACCAAAGAAGGGTACCTCCACTCCGTCATTCATTTTTTGGTCGACTAGCATGGCGAGCACCGTGTCGTTATTTCGCAGCGCTTTGACAATCTGCTTCGCGCCGCCCCGATTTTTTTGAAATTGTTCGCGCGTAATATTTTTGCGAGCATATTGATAAAGCGCTTCTGTGAACGGATTGCTCGCAGGGCGATAGACGACGGAAAGCGGCAGTGCATGTTGGCTCGCGACACCCGATAAAATTTCCCAATT
The DNA here is from genome assembly GCA_903821695.1 of uncultured Alphaproteobacteria bacterium. Lineage (GTDB taxonomy): Bacteria > Pseudomonadota > Alphaproteobacteria > Rickettsiales > CAIJLX01 > CAIJLX01. The sequence goes on from CAIJLX010000083.1 coordinate 727, forward strand.
GCCTAGATGTCCGGAAAAAATAATCGCGCTTTTACCGCTATGTTTTATTTCCTCGGCATATTCAGCACCAATCACGGTAACTTTTTTGGTATCGCGTCGCAATTGCTGCAAATGCGGAAATTCGCCGACGATGCGCCCGAGATTTTCCCAGCATCCACTCAGAATTTCTTTTTTCTCCGCCGCCGATTTCTGTGGAAAGACGATATCCAAATTGGTTCGCGCGACGTTTGAAACTGGAATAAGCGGCCCGACTGCGCGCAGGAATTTTCCCATTGCAGCGGAAGCGATATCCACCGGCAACGCTTTGAGCAGCCCATACATTCCCCAAGCGATGGAACCTTCGAGCGCCCACTTGATCCAGACTAAAACGCCACGCTTTTTCATTTGCTCAAAAACGAATCCAATAACCGGCTGAAACTTTGCGGATCACGCATCGTCATTTGCGCGGGGAAGACAACGATTTTATCGCGGAACTCTGGCGGAATGCGCACGGCATCTTTTTCCGTTGTGATCAAAGTCGCGCCATTGTTAAGTGCGCGTTTAAACAGCATATCGAGCTCAAACGGCATATAATAATAATGATCAGGATAAGGTGTTTTTTCTACTAATTCAAAGCCGAGTAATTGCAGGGTTTGGAAAAATTTGTCGGGCAATGCGATGCCTGCAAACGCATGGAATTTTTGATGGCGGATGCCTTGATTGGCTTCTAACCATTTCGCATCGGCTTCAATTTTCGCGTTATGCAGCGGCAGGTTTTCCGGCAGCGGGAATTTTTTAAATGGCTTCGCTGTATCTTCACCGACCAGCACCGCAACATCACTGCGCGCATACGCCTTGAATGGAGGCTCGCGCAATGGGCCGCCAGGAATAATGCCTTGATTGCCGAAACCAAAGGTGCCGTCAACGAGCATAAAACTAATATCTTTGTGGATCGTAAAATGCTGCAAGCCATCATCCATAATTAAGATATCCGCACCATCAGCAATCGCCTTGCGCCCGGCTTGAATACGGCTGGTCGCGACATAACAAGGCGCCACACGCGCAAGCAATAAAGGTTCATCGCCCACTTCTCTTGCTGTATGCGTTTTGGGGTCTACTTTTACCACTTCGGTGCGCACCATGCCGCCGAAGCCGCGGGTTAAGAAGGCAGGTTTTTTACCGCGTCTTTGCAATTCCTGCGCCAGCATCATCGCAAACGGTGTTTTGCCCGAACCACCAGCAGTGACATTGCCGACGCACCAAACAGGCACGCTCAATTTTTCCGGCTGGATCTTCGATTTCTTCCACAAAAATACTGCATAATAAATTACTGTCAGTGGTAGCAAGAATTCACGCAGCAGGGCTGACCATGGTGACAGCTTACGCCAGAAATTAGGCATTTGCTGCCGTGTTACTTCCGGCACATTCAGGCGGTCGACTTGGTTTTGGATTTTCTTAAAGATGGGGTGGTGGAGCCATTGCATGCCGCGAAACATACTGGTTCCCCCTATACAATTGCAAATCTTTTGCTAAACTCCGCGCCTTATGAGCATGATTCAGGGCAAAACGGGTGAATGGGAGATGGTGATTGGGCTTGAGGTCCACGCGCAGGTTGACTCCAATTCCAAACTTTTTTCCGGTGCCGCAACCGATTTCGGGGCGGAACCGAATACGCAAGTCTCGTTTGTGGATGCGGCGATGCCCGGTATGTTGCCGGTGATTAATGGCTATTGCGTGGAACAAGCGGTGAAAACTGGCCTGGGCTTGAATGCGCAGATTCATTTGCGTTCGGTGTTTGACCGCAAGAATTATTTTTACCCGGATTTGCCGCAAGGCTATCAGATTTCGCAATTCCTCGACCCGATCGTAGGCAAAGGCAGTCTGGTGATTGATCTGCCAGATGGCAAAACGAAAACGATTGGCATTACCCGCCTTCACCTTGAGCAAGATGCCGGTAAAAGCCTTCATGACCAAAGCCCGACTTCGAGCTTTATCGATTTAAACCGTTGCGGTGTGGCGCTGATGGAAATTGTGTCCGAGCCTGAAATGCGCACGGCCGAAGAAGCGGCGGAATATGTTAAAAAACTGCGCAACCTCTTGCGCTATCTCGGCACATGCGATGGCGATATGGAAAAAGGCTCCTTGCGGTGCGACGCCAACGTCTCCGTGCGCAAACCTGGTGGCCCGCTCGGCACACGCTGCGAAATTAAAAACATCAACTCCACCCGCAATATTCTGCGCGCGATTGAATATGAAGCCGCTCGCCAAGTCGAAGTGCTAGAAGCCGGCGGAAAAATTGATCAAGAAACACGGCTTTATGATGCGGGCCTTAATGAAACCCGCACCATGCGCAGCAAAGAAGATGCGCATGATTACCGCTATTTCCCAGACCCCGATCTGCCACCGTTGGTGTTCACCCAGGAATTTGTCGACAACATCCGCAAAACCATGCCGGAACTTCCGGACCAGAAGAAAGAACGCTATATCCGCGAATTCGGCCTCTCGCCCTATGACGCGAGCGTGTTGACCGCCGAAAAACAATCGGCTGAATATTTCGAAACCGTAGTGAAGGGCAATGACCCCAAACTTGCCTCAAACTGGATCACCGCTGAATTGTTCGGCCGCTTGAACAAGCTCGGCAAGTCGATTGAAGATTCGCCGGTTTCAGCACAAGCATTCTCCGGCCTCATCAAATTGATGGGCGATAATGTCATTTCCGGCAAAATCGCTAAAGAAGTGCTCGATTTGATGATCGAATCCGGCAAATCCGCTGCTGATATCGTGTCCGAAAAAGGCCTCACCCAAATCACCGATACCGGCGCGATCGAAACCATCATCGACAAAATCATCGCCGCAAATCCGGACAATGTCGCCGCCTACAAATCCGGCAAAGACAAAATCTTCGGCTTCTTCGTAGGCCAAGTCATGAAAGAAACCGGCGGCAAAGCAAACCCAGCCGCGGTGAATGAGTTGTTGAAGAAGAAGTTGAGCTAACATCTCTTTCGTCATTTCGAACGCAGTGAGAAATCTGTGGAATGGCGCTTCAGATTTCTCACTGCGTTCGAAATGACGGGGTTTTGTTTTTTTATCCACAACCATGAAATTGTTGCAGTCTACGTAAGTCGCTGATATGCTGGTGTCTCTTTGGTTTTGCCTCGTTCTTAAATAGGTAAGAATTGTCAGATGCGCGCGACGGTGCTTCACATCGGTAAATTGGTTTCAGTTTTCGCATTTGGCGTCGGGCTTTCGAGTGGGTTTAACCATCTCATTGTAAATAATCATCATTTTGGTTCATTGTCCGTTGCAGAGCGCGCGGAAGCCGCAACGCCGGTTGCAGTTGCAAAGCCCGAACCCGTAGAGCAATCTGAAGAAACCGCAACGGTGCTGGATTCCGGACCGCAGGAAAAAAGCGTGGTGGCACGTAAAGGCGATACATTGGTAAAAATGCTGCAGCGTGGCGGTATTAATACCACAGAAGCATTTGAAATCAGCACTGCGCTTCAGGGCAGTGTTTCGGCAAGCGCCATACAAACCGGCCAACCGATGGATGTGGTAATGGAAAGTTCCACCACCGATCCGGAACTGCTTGCCTTTAAAGAGTTGAAAATTCCTTACGCGGAGCGCTTGGTACGCGTTACTCGGCTAGAGGACGGTAAGCTGGATGTAAACACACAAGCAAAACCGCTGAACAAGGAAATGGTGCGTGCAGGTGCGCCGATTTATGACTCTCTGATGGGTTCTGCCAGCAATATAGGCGTTCCGGCGAGCGTGATGCAGGCGATCATCAATGCTTATAGTTATGACGTGGATTTTCAGCGTGATATTCAGGCTGACGACAAGTTTGAAGTCGTCTATGAATCCATGCGCAATGAAGAAGGGCGGCATGTGCGCAGCGGCAATGTGCTTTATGCACAATTGATTTTATCCGGCGTGCAGCACCGTATTTATTACTATACCGATAATAGCGGGCAGCCTGGGTTTTATACCGAAGATGGCAAAAGCGTGAAGCGTGCCTTGCTTAAAACACCTATCAACGGCGCGCGTATGACCTCTGGTTTTGGCATGCGTAGGCATCCTATTTTGGGTTATTCAAAAATGCATCGCGGCATTGATTTTGCCGCCCCTATCGGCACACCGATTTATGCAGCCGGTGATGGCCGCGTTGCGGAAGCAGGCCGCAAAGGAGCCTATGGCAATTATCTTCGCATCCGCCATAACGGCGAGTTCTCGACAGCCTATGCCCATTTAAACCGCTTTGCTAAAGGCCTGCGCGCTGGTAGCCGGGTGAAACAAGGGCAAGTGGTGGCCTATGTCGGCACGACCGGCCGCTCCACCGGGCCGCATCTGCATTTTGAATTGATTCGCGGTAATGCGCAGATTAACCCAAGCAGTGTCAAAACCATGTCGGCGGGCGCCCTCTCGAAGCGCGAAATGGTGCGCTTCAAACGCCAGCAAGAACGTCTACGTCAAACCATGGCCGACTTACCGATTCAGACACAGACCGCTTCGCTGAAGTAGTCTGACGTAAGTTTATGATTTAAATGTGGAAGTTGGCGCGCGATCGGGTATAATCCGCATTGCATATGTTCGGCTTAGGCAAGAAAAAAATTGACACTCCGTTGGCGGAAACCCGTAACTGGTATTCGGATCGCTATGAATTCGTGGTCGTTCAGCGCAATTTGCTCTTTTTTGTAACAATCGTGGCGCTGCTTGGTGTGGCCGGCGCAGTGTTTGCCGTGTCAGAGTTGGCCGATAGCAAAACGGTTGAGCCTTATATCATCGAGATTGAAGAACGCACCGGTATCACCACGTTGGTGAACCAAGGTTCGGTCGATCGCTATACGAAAGAAGAAGCAGTGAAGCGTTATTTTGTCTGGCGCTACATCAACGCGCGGGAAAGTTATAACGTCGTCGATTATGAATATAATTACGGCCAAGTTGTGCGCTTAATGTCTAGCGGCGATGCATATACAGCATTTTATCGCATCATCACGGGTGATGGACCAGATTCACCAGCTGCACTAGGCCGCGATACGCAAAAGAAAGTAAAACTCAAATCACTCACCTTCCTCTCGCCACAGAAAGCGCAGGTTCGTATTTCCGTTGAACAAATCAAACAAGGTGGTGCGGCACCGGTTGTTTATCAGCGCATCGTAACGCTTGATTTTGTATTTGCGGATATGTCGCTTTCTACCGAAGAACGCTATATCAATCCACTTGGTTTCCAAGTGACGAATTACCGCGTGGATGAGGATGCACAATGAAAAAGCTCCTATTTGTTTTGTTGATATTTGCTTCTCTGCCGCTAATGGCCGCCTCACCTATTGCAACGGATACTCGCGTGCGCACCTATGTGTATGGCGAAAGCGAAGTGTTCAAAGTTGTCTCGCAATATGGCTTCCAATCCAGCATTGAATTCGGCGCTGGCGAAGAAATTTTGACGCTTTCGGTGGGTGATGCTGCTTCCTGGCGGGTGACGCCGGCAAATAACCGCCTGTTCGTTCAGGCCCTGCGTGAAAATGCGCTGACCAACATGACGGTCGTTACCAACAAATATACCTATAATTTTGACCTTTCTTCACAAGTCGATAAGCCCGAAGATTTGACTTATCTTGTGCGGTTTTATTATCCGGCGAAGGATTTCGATAATGAAAACGCATTGCTGTTCGGCGATGGCAAATATAACTTTAATTATAGCCTGATCGTGACTGATGAATCGGATGCGGACATCACACCGGTGAAAGTATTTGATGACGGAAAATCGACCTACTTCCAATTCCCAACGGAAAATAAAGGCGTGCCAAACTTCTTCATGAATGTGGATGGCAAAGAAATTCCGGTGAATTATCGTGATGAAGGAGCGTTTGTTGTGGTGGGTCGGGTTGCACCGAAATTTACCCTGCGCCGCGGCCAGAGCAATGTCTGCATCGTGAATGATCGCAGCAATGGCGTTCCACCAACCACCTCTAACAGGCAGTTCTGATGGTTGTTCCAACTCCTCCGCCGAGTTCTGATGCACCGCCGCCGCCACCTCCTCCGCTGCCGCCTTTGCCACCCATTGAGCCTGCACCACAACGACCGACTACCAGTTCTGCCGTCGCCTCGGCGAGTGGTTCGCGCAATGTGTTGGCGCTGGTTGCCATTTTAGTTGCCGCCGCAGGAATGATGTATGTGCTGTTTGGTACCGATCAACAAACCGCAGTGGCACCTGCGCCTGTGGTTGAAAAAGTAGCGCCCAAAGTAACGCTTCCACCACCACCGCCACCCGCACCGGTCGTAACAACACCACCGCCTCCTCCGCCACCACCGCCACCACCACCGGTACCAACAAATACTACAGACAATACGGCTGCCACTAAGTCTCGCCAATCACGTGATGCACGTGTAAAAACTAATGGCATCATCACAGGCGGCGGAAGTGCTGGGCGTGCACAACAAGATCAAAAAGCCAACCATGATTTGGGTGGCGTGATGTTCTTTGATGAAGAAGTGTTGAAAAAAACGGGCGCCGCACAAACCGAAGCCACCACCTCTGGTGATCCTTCTGTCACCATATTCCAAGGCAAAGTGATTGATGCGGTGCTTGAAACCGCCATCAACACCGATCTTCCGGGCAATTTACGCGCCATTGTTAGCCGTGATGTCTATTCCGAAGAGGGCAATCAGGTTATGATTCCTCGAGGTTCGCGCTTAGTCGGCACTTACAACGCTGATGTAAAACGTGGGCAGGCCCGCGTACTTATTATGTGGAGCCGTGTCATTCGTCCGGATGGGGTGGATGTAGCAATTACTTCGCCTGGCATTGATCCGCTCGGGCGCGCCGGTATGGCAGGCGATGTAGATAATAAATTCGTAGAGGTGTTTGGTAATGCGGCCCTTCTTAGCACGCTTACTGTTTTGTTTGCTGAAGCTTCAAGCCAAATTACTGGCAGTGAGGGTACACAAACCAGCACTGCTGCCAATGGCACCACTACCACTTCACAAACAAATACCGATGCTGCGGTACAAGAAGCGGTACAAAGCTTCGGCGGTATTGCAAAAGGCTTTGTAGATAGTTACCTGCAAGTTCGACCAACCATTAGCGTCGACCAAGGTACTAAAATCAAAGTATTCGTTAATCGCGATCTTATTTTCCCACCTGGCGCCCTGCGCCCAACCAAAATATTGCAATGAGCTATGCTGCGCTAGAAACATACCTCTCGCCGATTCGCGCACTATTAGAGCGTGAAGGGGTGAGCGAGGTTTCCATCAACCGCCCTGGCGAAGTCTGGGTGGAGGTGCGCGGCGATATGTATCGCGAGGAAATCCCGGAACTGACACTCGACCACCTCAAATCGATGGCGAAATTGATCGCACAATCGACCAATCAGGTTGTCTCCGAAGAAAAACCACTGCTTTCCGCCACCCTGCCGGCTGGTTATCGTGTGCAAGGCGTGTTCCCACCGGCGGTAGAGCCTGGCACGATCGCCTTTTCCATCCGCAAACAAAACGTGATGAATTTGGATCTCGATCAATATGAAGCGCTTGGCGCCTTCCAGAGCACCGCCGTGCGCGAGCAGGAAAATGAGCATGATAAAGTGCTGCGTGATTTGCTTAATTCCGGCCAGATTAAGCAATTTTTGATCTATGCAGTACAAGCCAAGAAAAACATCATCGTGAGCGGTGGAACCTCCACCGGTAAAACGACCTTTATGAACGCCGCCTTACGCGCGATCCCTATCGAAGAGCGGCTGATCACGGTAGAAGATGCCCGCGAAATTCAGCTCATGCACCCAAACCGCGTGCATCTGTTAGTGAGCAAAGGCGGCCAAGGCCGTGCGTTGGTAACGACTCAAGATCAAATCGAAGCCTGCCTCCGTTTGCGCCCTGACCGTATTATCGTCGGTGAGTTACGCGGCTCCGAAGCCTTCTCATTCCTACGCGCCATTAACACTGGCCACCCTGGTTCGATCGCGACCCTGCACGCCGATACACCGGCACTCGCATTTGAACAGCTGATTTTGATGGTGATGCAAGCGGGCCTTGGTATGGAACGCGAACAGGTAAAAATTTACATCCAAAGCGTGATCGATATCGTAATCCAGCTTAAACGAGGCGAAAAAGGCCGCCGCTTCGTCTCGGAAGTCTATTTCCGCCACGCGGAAGAGGAAAGCGCCCGTGGAAAAGCATGAACTACAGAATAAGATGTTTGTCGGCGGCGTTATCCTCACCATTCTCGGTGTGCTGCTTTATGCCGGTCTTGTTGTAAGTTTCATCTGGTTTTACGGCGCGCAATATGCGCCCTATGCTGGTGACCCTGCCTATTTAATCCAAGCTTATATGGGCCTGCTCAAACATTGGCTGACCTATGGCAGCCAGCTTGGCGCCGATTATATGATGAAGCTGTTTAGTCCGCTTTTGGGCTCGCTTGTCTTCTTCGTCATCACACTGTTCACCATCCGCGCGCCATTGCTGGATTATCGACCATTTAACAAAAAAGAAAGCCTGCATGGCGATGCCCATTGGGCTAGCCAACGCGATATTAAAAAGGCTGGCCTGCGCTCGAAAAAAGGTATGTTGATGGGGCAAGATAAGCTCGGTTATCTCATCGCCGGTGGTTATCAACATTGCTTACTTTTCGCACCAACCGGATCGGGTAAAGGTGTGGGCTTCGTAATCCCGAACTTACTCTATTGGGAAGATTCGATTGCCGTTCACGATATCAAACTCGAAAACTATGAGCTCACCAGCGGCTATCGCAAGAACGTGTTGAAGCAGGATGTGTATCTGTGGAACCCTGCCTCGCCGGATGGGATTACGCATTGCTATAACCCGATCGATTGGGTCTCTCCTAAAATGGGACAGATGGTCGATGACGTACAAAAAATCGCCAATTTGCTGCTCCCAGAGCAGGAATTCTGGCAAAACGAGGCTCGTTCGCTGTTTGTGGGTGTAGTGCTGTATCTACTCGCCGTACCCGAAAAAATTAAATCCCTCGGCGAGGTAGTCCGCACATTGCGTAGCGATGACGTGGTCTATAACCTTGCCGTAGTGCTCGATACTATCGGCAAAACCATGCACCCGGTGGCCTATATGAACATCGCCGCATTCCTGCAGAAAGCGGATAAAGAACGCTCCGGCGTAACCTCAACGCTCAACTCATCGCTCGAACTTTGGGCCAACCCGCTGATCGATGCCGCGACCGCGCGTAGCGATTTTGATATTGGCCAGTGGAAAAAGAAGGCCACCACCGTCTATATCGGCCTGACGCCTGATAACATCGAACGTTTGCGGCCGTTGATGCAGATTTTCTATCAGCAGGCCACCCAAATTCTCTGTCGCTGGATGCCGCGGCCCGATGAGCCGCTTGGCATCATGTTCCTGATGGATGAGTTTCCAACCCTTGGCGAAATGGAGCAGTTTAAAAACGGTATTGCCTATTTCCGCGGTTATAAAGTGCGCTTGTTCCTGATTATTCAGGACACCGAACAGCTCAAAGATCACTATGAAGAAGCCGGGATGAACTCGTTCCTTTCAAACGCGACTTACCGCGTCACCTTTGCTGCAAACAACTATCAAACCGCCGAGCTAATCTCAAACTTGATCGGCAATAAAACCGTCAAACAAATCAACAAAAACGCACCAAGCTTCGTCGATCTAAACCCATCTGCCCGCTCCAAATCCATCCAAGACGCCCAACGCGCGCTACTCCTCCCGCAGGAGGTTATCGGCCTCCCAAGAGACGAACAGATCATCCTAGTCGAAGCCTCGCCCCCCATCAAAACCAAGAAGATCTTCTATTACCAAGACCCCCTCTTCACCAAACGCCTGCTACCGCAAATAGAAATCCCAATCCAAGAACCCTACGACCCCCGCAAGAAAAAGGCCGAAGACGCTGCTAATGGGATAGTCGAGGAAGAGAAGCCGAAGAAGAAATTGAAGTAGTCTATATTGCGGAAAGGGCTGTAATAGGTTAAAATTGCGTATGGAACATTTTCCAAATCCTCAAGAATTACAACAAGCCATTACTAAGCTTCCGCCCAAGGAGCTTGCTGCTTTCCGCGCCTGGTTTGTGGAATATGACCTCCAAACGTGGGATGCCGATATCGAAAAAGATGCCAAATCCGGCCGTCTTGATAGTTTTATTACCGAAGCGAAAGAGCATCATAAAACTGGCAAGGCAACGCCTCTGTGAACCACGTAGCAACCCCTCGCTTCTGGGCTTGCTATCACGCATTACCTATCAAAATTCAGCGACAATCCGACCGCGCATTTGAATTACTGAAGCAAGATTCTTCGCATCCTTCCTTGCAATTCAAGCAAATCGGCAAAGTTTATTCCGCCCGTATCGGCCTACACTACCGTGCGCTTGCCACAAAAACAGCAACCGACATGGTGTGGTTCTGGATAGGCTCTCACGCCGATTACGACAAATTACTGCGAAGCTAAATTAGCTAGCAACCCGATCTTTAGACCGCTCTGCTTTTTTACGCTCATTAGGATCAAGCTCCTTCTTGCGGAGGCGGATGGATTTTGGGGTTACTTCCATCAACTCGTCATTGCCGATATAGGAGATGGCATATTCCAGCGTGATCGCGCGGGGCGGGGTCAGGCGGATTTGATCTTCTTTGCCGGAAACGCGGAAGTTGGTGAGGGCTTTGGCGCGGATTGGGTTTACTTCCAAATCATTATCGCGGCTATGTTCGCCGATGATCATGCCTGGGTACACTTTCGTCACGTTGCCAACGAACAGATCGCCGCGCTCTTCGAGAGCCGCCAAGCAATAAGAGGTGGTTTCGCCGGTTTCCATCGAGATCAACACGCCTTTGGTGCGGCCTTCGATATCGCCTTTGTGTGGGCCATAAGAATGGAACAGACGGCTCATGATGCCGGTGCCGCGCGTGTCGGTTAAGAACTCGCTTTGGTAACCGATCAAACCACGTGATGGCATGATGAATTTCATGCGGATTTTACCGCCGCCTGATGGCTTCATCTCGGTCATTTCGCCTTTACGCTTGCTCATTTTTTCAACGACGATGCCGGTATATGGCTCATCCACGTCGGCTTGCACCTCTTCATAAGGCTCCAGCAATTTGCCGTTTTCATCTTTTTCAAACAATACACGTGGGCGTGAAACCGAGAGCTCAAACCCTTCGCGACGCATGTTTTCAATCAATACGCCCAGCTGTAACTCGCCGCGGCCGCCAACTTCAAACGCATCTTTGCCGCCGGTTTCGGAAACGCGGATCGCTACGTTTTTCTCGCCTTCTGCAAACAAACGATCGCGGATCATACGGCTGGTTACTTTACTACCTTCGGTTCCAGCAAGCGGAGAGTCATTCACGCTGATGGTCACTGCCATCGTTGGTGGATCAACCGGAGTAGTTTGGATCGCTTCGTTCACTTGTGGATCGCACACGGTATCAGCCACGCTGCCTGTTACCAGACCTGCGATACAGACGATATCGCCAGCTTCGGCTTCATCCATCGCAATACGATCTACACCATGGAAGCCCATGATTTTAGAGATACGGCCATTTTCAACGGTTTCGTTTTTCAGGTTCAATACTTTCGCAGGTGAGTTTGTTTTGATCACGCCGCTATAGATTTTGCCAATCAAGATACGGCCGAGATACGGATCCACATCCAGCAAGGTTGAAAGGAACGAAAATGGTGCAGTTTTATCAACGTTTGGCGCAGGAACATGCGCAATAATCTTTTTAAACAGCGGATCGAGGTTTTTATGTTCGTCTTTTTCCAAATCATTCACCGCCCAGCCATCGCGGCCTACAGCGTATAGAACTGGGAAATCGAGCTGCTCATCGTTTGCATCAAGCGCCACGAACAAGTCAAAAATTTCATCGAGTACTTCAGAAATACGGGCATCCGAACGATCTACTTTGTTAATCACTACGATTGGCTTCAAGCCTTTCGCGAGGGCTTTTGTCAGTACGAATTTCGTTTGTGGCATTGGCCCTTCCGAGGAGTCCACCAACATCACCACGCCATCCACCATGCTGAGTACGCGCTCTACCTCGCCACCGAAATCGGCGTGGCCTGGGGTATCTACGATGTTCAACTTCACATCATCATAATAAATCGTCGTGCATTTCGCGAGAATCGTAATGCCACGCTCTTTTTCCAAATCGTTCGAATCCATCAAACGTTCCGCAACCTGCTGGTTCGCGCGGAAGGTTCCAGATTGGCGCAACAGGGCATCCACCAACGTGGTTTTCCCGTGATCTACGTGAGCAATAATCGCAATATTACGGCGTTCGGTCATGTTAATAACATCCTAAATGTGTGGAAGAGCGCGCGGAATATACACAAATTCGCCATTCTGTCACCAAATATGTTATATAAAAGGGCATGACAGATGATTTTGAACGAATGATCCTTCCTTTTCCGAAGGATGGGCCCTCAAGAGAGACGACACACACTTATGGAGAACGGGGGCCTTCCGGCTTTCCGCGCTGTGTTATGAATGTTGCTCCTGAAGCCACAGGATTTAATGTGGCCATAGTATTTTGCTTTCCTCATGAAGAAGGTGCAAAGGCACATATGCACAATGCAGATGACCTTTTTTATGGTTTACCAGGCTGCATTACAGAACTAAGCCTTCCGGCCGCAAGAACGAATGAGAATGAAAATTTTAAAAATTATCCTCGTGCACAGCACTATTTTCCCAATTTGGTTGAAGAGGAAGTAGTTTTCCTGTTGCAGCGGTTGGTCAAAAACGGAGCAATTGCCGTTTATTCACATACTGAATATGATTTGCCAATTGTTACAGGTTTACGAGAGTTACGTGAGTTTTTGGAAGCGCGAGGTTGCGAACTTCCAGAGGATCTTTTTAAACGCCAAAAGCCAACCCATACGCGAAAACAACATGCACAACAGCCGCAAAACAAAGATGAGCTTTGGGTTGTCCGCTTTACTTCCGACGACGAACCTTCTGGCCCTACGCGGATTAGGTAATCGCCTGAAACCAAAGTATAATTCATGTTATATGCCCTCTTCCCGCCAAATACAGCCAAATATCCCCTTGCAATCACTTTACTTTTAAGTATATTGCCCGCTCTTCATTTGAGGGATTTATGGCATTATACGAAGCAACATTCATTGCACGCCGCGATATTTCAACGCAGGACGTGACCAAACTGACCGATCAGTTTTCCGCAATTATCACCAGCAACGGTGGCAAAGTGGTGAAATCTGAATATTGGGGTTTGCGCAACATGGCCTATAAGGTCAAAAAGAACAAAAAAGGTCACTACGTAATGTTAGGCCTGGATGCACCATCTGCAGCCGTAAAAGAACTCGAGCGCAACTTGCACTTGAACGAAGATGTGATCCGCAATTTGACCATCCGCGTTGAAGAAATTGAAGCTGGACCATCTGCTCCACTCAAAGAAAATGAGCGTTCGGATCGCGAATTCACCGTAAACTTTAATCAGGACGAGCTGTAATATGTCATTTGATGCAACACAATCTGCCGGCGCTCCAAAAGAAATGGGCGAAAAGAAAACCTTCTTCCGCCGCAAGCGCACCTGCCCGCTGTCTGAAAAAGGCGCACCAAAAGTTGATTATAAAGATGTGAAACTACTCTCGCGTTTCATCTCTGAGCGCGGCAAAATGATGCCACGCCGTATCACTTCAATCAGCGCGAAAAAACAACGCGAACTGTCGACCGCGATCAAGCGTGCACGCAACCTCGCGCTCATGCCATACGTTACCCAATTCTTCAAAAACTAGGATAAGACCATGGAAGTTATTCTGCTCGAAAATATTCGTCGCCTCGGCAAACTGGGTGAAACCGTTAAAATTAAAGACGGCTTCGGACGTAACTTCCTGCTCCCACGCGGCAAAGCATTACGCGCGAATGAAGCAAACAAAAAAGTGTTCGAAGAACGCCGCGCTGTCATCATCAAAGAAAATGGCGAAAAGCTGAAAGAAGCTGAGAAACTCGCAAAAAAAATCGAAGGCTTGATCATCCCTATCATTCGCCAAGCGAGTGAAGATGGCCGCCTGTTCGGTTCGGTTTCCTCGGTCGATATCGTGAAAGCGATTAAAGATGAGAAGAAATTAGAACTGCACCGCAACATGGTGACCTTGACCGCGCCAATCAAAAACATTGGCATTCAGCCTGTGTCGCTCACCCTGCATTCCGACCTCACCGTGCAAGTGCATGTGAACGTGGCGCAGACGGATGATGAAGCAGCAAATAATAAAGCTGCATTCCTCAAAGGCGAATATACCGGTCCTAAAAACAGAAAATCTGATGATCAGGATGACGTTGCTGCTGCAGCTCCCGCTGTTGAAGCATCTGCTGACGACGAAGAAGCTGCTTAAATTTTTCCTGTTTTATCGGTTGGATTTTTCCTCTTCCTGGGTGTAGAGTTTGCTCCCTATGGCAGTTGCTAAAATTATTTCCTCCACGCAAAATAATACCAAAGAAATACCCGAATACCGCCTCGCGCCTTCCAATTTAGAAGCCGAGCAATGGGTGTTGGGTGCGGTTTTATGCAACAACGAAATGCTGCTCAAAGTCTCTGATTTCCTGCTGCCGGAGCATTTTTATAGCCCCGCACATGGCCTGATTTACTCCCATATTTTAAAATTCGCCGATCGCGGATTGGTCGCCTCGCCCGTTACCCTCAAAAATTATATGGACCAAGAACCGATGCTCGCCGACCAAGGCGGCAGCGCGTATTTGGCAACCCTCGCTGGTATGTCCGGCAATATTTTCGGCCTTAAAGATTACGCACAAAGCATTTACGAAGCCTCTCTGCGCCGCCAATTAATCGCCCTTGGGCAGGATGTGGTGGAAGAATCCTACACCGCCAATGTTGAACAATCGCCGATGCAAATTGTCGAACAAGCGGAGCATAAACTCTATTCGCTGGCGAGCTCCGGCGAATATGAAAAAGGCTTCCAACCGCTCACCAGCGCGCTGACCGAATCGATCCGCCGCGCCGAAAACGCATTACAATATCAGGATAGCATTAGCGGTATTCCGACTGCCTTCCGTGATCTCGATAAGCTGCTTGGCGGCTTGCATGATTCGGATTTGCTAATTCTTGCTGCGCGTCCTTCGATGGGTAAAACCGCGCTCGCCGTAAACGTGGCCTATAACGCCGCGAAATATTTTCATGCGCAGCATAAACTGAATAATGCAGAACCCCAGGCGCTCAAATCCGTCGGGTTTTTCTCGTTAGAGATGTCCGCTGAACAGCTCGCGACTCGTATGCTTTCGATGGCAACTGATCTTGGTTCGAGCGATATCCGCCGAGGCCGCATTGACCCTAAACGGGGCGATCTGGAAAAATTGCTGGAAGGGAATCGCCAGCTGGCGGAATTGCCTTTCTTTATCGATGATACACCGGCGTTGACCATTGCGGCGGTACGCACCCGCGCGCGGCGTTTGAAGCGCAAATATAACCTCGGGCTGTTAGTCGTGGATTACTTGCAGCTCTTGCGCGGTGTTGGCAAAGCGGGCAGCGAGAACCGGGTGCAAGAGGTATCGGAAATTACGCAGGGTCTTAAAGCCATTGCGAAGGAATTGAATATCCCAGTATTGGCGCTTTCTCAGCTATCGCGGGCGGTAGAAAGCCGTGATGATAAACGCCCACAATTATCGGATCTCCGCGAATCGGGATCGATTGAGCAAGATGCCGACGTGGTGATGTTCATCTTCCGCGAGGCGTATTATATCGAGCGCAAAAAACCGAATGAAGATTCGGACAAATTCCCGGCCTGGTTCGAGGAAATGCAGAAGGTGAATAACCTTGCCGAAGTGATGATTGCCAAGCACCGTAACGGTGCGATCGGCAACGTGACGATGCACTTCGATGGGCTCACCACGCGCTTTGGTAACCATGACGGCCAACATTTCGCGCAGCCACTTGAATGACCGCGACCCTGACCGTTTCGCTTAAAGCGATTGCCGATAATTACACGCTGCTCAAAAAGAAAGCCGCACCTGCCGAATGCGCTGTTGTCGTTAAAGCTGATGCCTATGGGCTAGGGCTGGAACCCGTCGCCCGCACCTTATGGAAAGCTGGTGCGCGGTTCTTTTATGTGGCGTTGCTTGAAGAGGCGATGGCGTTGCGCGGCATTTTGCCGGGTGCAAAAATCGCGGTGCTGAATGGGTTAGATTCGGCAAATAAAAAAGAGAAAGAATATTACCAGCTGATTTCGGTGATGAACCATCGCGGCAACCTGCATGGCATTTTGCATATCGACACCGGTATGAACCGGCTTGGCTTTACGTTAGAGGAAGCGGAAAAGCTTCCTGGCGGGCTTGCGAGCGGTTGGGTGATGAGCCACTTGGCGTGCGCCGATATGCCCGAGCATCCACTCAATGACGAACAATATCGCCGCTTTAATCAGGTGCGGAAACTATTCCCAGCGGCGCAGGCAAGCTTGGCGAATTCTTCCGGCATCTTCCTCAAAAAATGTTTTCATTTTGACCAGGTACGGCCTGGTTGTGCGCTTTATGGCATAAACCCAACGCCGGCCAAGAAAAATCCGATGCAGCCGGTGGTGACACTCACTGCGCCCATCCTACAAAATCGCCGCATCGAGCAAAATGGCACGGTAGGTTATGGTGCGGTGACGAAGGTCAAAAAAGGCATGCGACTCGCCACAATCGGGCTTGGTTATGCCGATGGCTTGCTGCGCAGCATTGAGAATAATGGTGAAGTGATGATTGCTGGTAAACCAGCCGCTATATTAGGCCGTATTTCGATGGATTTGATTGTGGCTGATATTAGCCATCTGCCGGAGCAGGAATATAAAGAAGTGGAACTGATGGGGAAAAAGATCCTGGTGGATCAAGTGGCCCAAGCCGCGGGCACTATCGGTTATGAAGTGCTAACGCGGCTTGGATCGCGCTTAAAGCGCGTTTATCTTTAAACTATTTCTTACGTGCGTTCGCAACTGCTGCTTTCATTGCACCAAGATCCATCGCGCCTGGATTCAAGTTACCGCCGATAACGAAGGCTGGGGTACCGTTAATGCCAATGCTGCGCGCCAGTTCTTGATCATCTTTCAGCAATTCAGAGACGCGGGTCGATTTCATCTCTTCTTTGATTTTCGCAGCGTTCAAGCCTGTTTTTCTCGCAATATCGAACACAGTTTCCTCGGTTTTCTGACCTTGGAATTCTAACAATGCTTTGTGGAATGCGAAATATTTGGTTGGCTCAAGGAAGTGCACAGCCAATGCAGCGCGCGCCGCAATTTCAGAGCCAGGGCCCAAGATTGGAAGTTCTTTAAACACAAATTTAATGTTCTTATCTTCTTCAACCAATTTCGTTACATCGCCGATCACACGTTTGCAATAACCGCAGCTGTAATCAAAGAATTCCACAATCACGACGTCACCTTTTGGGTTGCCGATGAAAGGAGATTTCTCATTTTTTTCCAGCTTATCAAGATTTGCGCCGACATTTTCACGTGCTTTTGCAGCTTCTTCCTGTTGTTGACGTGCGCGGCCTTTTTGGAACGCATCCACAATCAATTGTGGGTTTTGTTCGAGGACTTCTTGCACAGCAACTTTCATATCACCACCGCCAGCAACCGCTCCGCCTTTGCCGTTAAACAGTGAAGCAAGGGCCGCACCAACGACGAGCGAAACAACCGCTACGATGAATATCAATAATCCGGAACTATCTGATCTGCGCATACAACCCTCTGTTTAATAAAAAATGAATGATGGAATATTCTGCTCGTGATGAAGCGAGAATGCAAGTGCTATTCTTTCTTCCATTGCTTGATTTCTCGTTCCATATCACCAAGCCGCAACATCGCGCTGTTGTCATCTTTGGCGAGCGGTTTGGAAAGCGCGATAAAACGTTTTGCGTCTTTAATATTATGGCGCACCATCGCCTCTTCCGCGAGGGCGAGATTGGAGCGCAGCATGTCCCCTGCTTTGCCATACGCGATGCCAAGTTGCCGCCAGGAAATTGCATCTTCTTTATCTTGCTGCACTACTTTCTCCAGTGCTTCAATCGCTTGTTTTGTATCGCCATCTGCGAGATAGGCTATGCCAAGCCCCATACGGATTAACGATTCTTTCGGCAGTAAATCGACGGCTTTTTGATAGGCGATAATGGCATCTTTTATTTTGCCTTGTTCAAAATATATTTGCCCTTTCAGCTCATATAAATATCCATCTTGCGGCGCTGCTTTAATAAGCAGATCCATGTTCTGCATAGCAGTTGCCAAATCGCCACCACGATGCGCCAAAATTGCGCGCGCTATTTGCGCAGGTGGGGATTGATCACTACTCGGATAACGGCGTTTGACTTGTTCCGGATCATCCATAAAGGCAAGGATTTTTGCGACCATTCTTGTATAGCGTGCCTGCAATTCTTTCGGAGCCGTTTCTGCCCCGTTATGTTCTGCTGCGCGCAGGAATTGGATACGCTCAGTTGAGAGTGGGTGGGTTAGTGCATATGGATTTACTTTTTCAAATTGCTGATGCTGCTGGCTGTTTAATTCGACCAGTAGTTTCACCAGACCTTCTGAGGATATATTGAGTTTGCTGAGGAAGTTCACAGCGGCCTGATCTGCCGCTTCTTCCTTTGCGCGGGAATAACTAAGTGCCATGCTTTGTGCGATATGGCTGCCGCCGCTTAAAATCGCCGCACCCGCATCTGGTGCACCGGCGGCCATCGTTGCCGCACCGAGCACATAGCTCATGATTGTGCCAATGCCTATGCCTTCCATTTCGGAACCAGAACGCACTAAATGCCCGCCTGCAATGTGGCCCGCTTCGTGCGCGATTACCCCAGCAACCACATAGGGATCTTCCGACCAGGTGATGAGGCCGGTGTGCAAAAACATATTCTGCCCACCCGCCACGAATGCGTTCAGCACACGGCTATTAATCAGATACATATGGATGTTTTCTGGTACCAACCCCGCTTGCAGAAAAATCGGCCTGGCAATCTCGCGGATTAATGCTTCACTCTCCGCATCACGAATCAGCGCTATGCTCTTTTCTTGCGCCTGAACCGAAACAGCGAAGCAGAGGAGAAAAATGAAGAATAATACGCGCATCATCCACCTTCTTTAGCACAGATCAGCTAAAAACTCAGTGCGTTATTTCTTCGCTTTTTTCCGGCGGTGGTTCCAGATATAGAGTGGTAGTAGCAGCAGCACGGCGAGCAGCATGCCAATTTTAATATACGTGACATAATGCGCCAACATTTCGCGGTTGCTGCCGATGAAATAGCCAACCAGGAGCAAAATGATAGTCCAAAGGGTGCTACCCAGGAAGGTGTAAATAAAAAACAGCGAGATTTTCATTTCCGCAAGGCCGGCCGGAAACCCGATTACGTGGCGGATGCCGGGAAGAAGGCGACCGGTGAACACCGAAATAGAGCCATGTTCTTTGAAATATGTTTGTACCATGACGAGTTTGTCCGCCGAGAAGAAGAAATATTTGCCATAGCGCTTCACGAAGCGCACGCCAAAGCGCTGGGCGAACCAATAGGTGAAATAGGAGCCGCTCATCGTCCCTGCAATGCAGCTGAGCATAACGGGCAATACATGCATTTTGCCCTGATGAATCAGGAAGCCCGCAGGTACAACCGTTACTTCGCTTGGAATTGGCGTGAAGGTGCTTTCGAGAAACGTCATCACGAAGAGGCCAACATAGCCAAAATCATGCACGAACGTGACGATCCAGTTTAGAATTTGCTCAAACATTTACTCTTCCAATAATTCGAATTGGCTTGGGTTATAAGCATTCGGCAGAGCAAAGCCAAGATGTTTAAATGCGAGCGGTGTGGCCATGCGGCCGCGCGGTGTGCGTTGCAGAAAGCCGCATTGAATTAAATAAGGCTCGATCGTTTCTTCCAAACTATCGCGCTGCTCGGAAAGCCCCGCCGCAATTGTTTCAATCCCCACCGGCCCACCCATATAATGTTCGAGGATAAATTTGAGGTAGCGATGGTCAGCACTATCAAGCCCCATATTATCCACTTCCATCGCACGCAATGCTTTATCTGCGGCCTTCGCCGTGATTTTCGCATTGCCATCCACATGTGCAAAATCACGCACACGTTTTAGCAACCGCACAGCAATTCGCGGTGTGCCACGCGAACGGCGAGCAATTTCATCCGCGCCATCTTCGGTTAAATCTGCATTTAATAATGCTGCGCCACGTTGAATCACTTTGCGTAATTCCTCCGGCGTATAAAATTCCAAACGCACCGGAATGCCGAAACGATCGCGCAGCGGATTTGATAATAAACCAAGCCGTGTCGTTGCGCCAACCAATGTAAATTGCGGTAGATCAATCCGAATTGCGCGTGCCGCAGGGCCTTCGCCAATCATCAAATCCAGTTTAAAATCTTCCATCGCCGGATATAAAATTTCTTCCACCGCAGGACTAAGCCGGTGGATCTCATCAATAAACAACACGTCCTTCGCTTCGAGATTAGTCAATATCGCTGCCAAATCTCCAGCTTTGGTCAATATCGGCCCAGAGGTTGCTTTAAAATTAACCCCCAATTCCCGCGCCATAATCTGCGCCAATGTTGTTTTGCCCAGCCCAGGCGGGCCAAAAAACAGCACGTGATCCAGCGCTTCGCCACGCCCACGCGCGGCCTCAATAAACACCCGTAGATTTTGCTTCGCCTGCTGCTGACCAATAAAATCATCCAACACCTGCGGTCGCAAACTAAATTCTGCGCTATCTTGTTCTTGCTGACTGCCGGTGATGATGCGTTCGGTCATGCTAATTCCTTCAGGCATTCTTTAAGCACCGCTTCAACACTCGCCCCCGGCTTGCTATTACGCGCCGCAATTTCAAACGCCATCGTGCGGTTATAGCCCAGGTTCGTCAACGCCGAAACCACATCGCTTAACACTTCGCTCTTCATGCTCACGGTTTTGCCCGTCACCGGTTTCGTGGCAGGCATTTCGCCGACTTTGCTCTTCAGCTCCACCACAATCCGTTCCGCCAATTTCGGCCCGATGCCACTTACGGCCTTAAACGCGGCCTTATCCTGCGCCGCAATCGCGAGCATAATATTATCCGTGGTGAGTGCGGTCAAAATCGAAAGCGCGACTTTCGCGCCGACGCCCTGCACCGTCATCAAAATATTAAACCAATCCTTCTCCGCGACATCGCCAAAGCCATATAAATGGATGTGATCTTCCCGCACATGGGTTTCGATCACCAGTGCCGCAACTTCACCCGGCTTCAAACGCCCCAACGTGCGTCCTGATGCAAACACCAGATAGCCGACTCCGCCCACATCTAAAATGACATGCGCCGTCTCCACCGAATCCACCATCCCACGCAATTTTCCGATCATAGCGCCCGGGCTTCATCAATCAGCAGAATCGGGATGCCATCCCGCACTGGGAAGGCCAATTTGGCGTCCCGGCTGATCAATTCCTGGGCCGCACGGTCATATTCCAGGGGGCCCTTGGTTAGAGGGCAGGCCAGGATTTCAAGCAACATAGGGGCAATTTCGCGGGTGGAGGGCATATGGCGATACTAGCCGCCAATGGCCCAAAATCAACCCTTCTGAGGGGGCTTGGAAAAAGGGTTGCAATCTAAAGTCAGCTAATTATAGTGCCCCGTCTAGTTGGCATGCGGGTGTAGCTCAGGGGTAGAGCACGACCTTGCCAAGGTCGGGGTCGAGGGTTCGAATCCCTTCACCCGCTCCAATAGAATCAATGGGTTAGCCTCCGCTCATGGAGGCTGCGATCAGCAGCAGTAAGCACATAGTAAGCACGCCGTGAAGTATAATCAGTCTCATATAAAAGATTTGCTCAAAACCATCCAAAAGAAGACAGTGCTTACCGCTGAGCAGCGAAAAGCACTCCCGATAATTATGCAGGATGCACTTTCTCTCTATTCACATCGCAAACAATCAATAGCCTTATCTCCACTACTAGAAGAGGTGGAAAATCTCGGATCAAACCTCAAAAAAGCCGCTATATCGCTGAAACACATTATTGATGATATCGAATTTTCATCTTTTGTTATTCAGCCGAGCCTAATGGAAGACCCTGCTATATCAAGCAAACATATAGAGATATTCCTTCGCTGGATGCAAAGAATGGAGAAGGCTTGCAAAACTTTTCCAAACACCTTCTCTAGCGGCAAAAAAGAAGGAAAACGCACTGAAAGACAAACACTTTTCATCGGTGACTTAATTCAAATATGGTATTCGTTTACCGGGCCGGGATATTTTTTCACTATGAACAAGATAGATCGGAAAAAAGAACGTAAACTTATTATCAATTTCGTGGATGATGCACTGAGTATTCTTCCAGTAAACGAGATTCCTGAACGTACAGTCAAAAGAGTCGATGAAATTCTGAGAGAGCACGATTTCAGTAAGACATCAATTACAAGAGGCATTCGATAAATCGAATGCTGATCCAGTAGAAATGTACCCTAACTAACCTAAAAATCTTTAGTTAGGGTATGTAAGCGAAAACAGCGATTTTCTAAGGTGACCCCTAGGCACACAACCGTTCCTAAGGAGTCATTATGAAAGAAGAAAAGACATACTATATACCAAAGCAGGCCGCGGAATATATCAACCACGGCGAGTCTACACTTGCCAAATATAGAATGAGTGGTGTCGGGCCAAAGTACATAAAGGCTGGCCCAAAAAAGATTCTCTATGACCGCGATGACCTTGATGACTGGCTGGACAGCCAAAAGCGCAGTTCAACAAGTGAGCAATAAATCAGTGAGAGGCACCATGACAAAGAAAAAACGCAAAATGCAGTATGTCCTGCGCCACATGAAGGTTGAATACGCCTATCTTCAAGCCTGCCTACGTAACTCCACAAGCGACATGGGGGTGGGCAATGACTAGGAAAAAGCGACGAGTCCGGACAAGCCTGATCAGCACGAGACGGTGCTATGATATTGTGGAAGCTGCCGAGGTAACCAGCAAACGCAGAGAAACCATCCATCGCTGGATCAAAGAGGGTCTGCCCGTCATTAGTGGTGGGAAAATACTTATCCGCGGCTCTGATCTAAAGACATTCTGTCACAAGAAAAATATGAAGCATAGAAAGACCTGCGCAGTCACAGAGTTTTACTGCTTGAAGTGCCGTGAGGCTCGTTTGCCAGCAAATAACACCGTCAGCCTATCTCCACCACGCGCTGGCATCTACTCGGCGAAAATTGATTGCTCAGTTTGCGGAACATCAGTGAGCAAATTTGCGAATCAAGTTCAGGTTGATGAAATCAGTGCCGTGTTCACAACACTAAGACCGAAGAAGGAGAGATTAACCGGAACTGTGGTTCACCTCGATAATGTCACAAATTTTAATGGAGAAAAAAATGGTAGAATTTAACCCTGAAAACGAACGCCTAAAACACCGCTTTATGGAATATCTAAAAGGCCCACAACAACTAGCAGATTCTACTGTTCAAAGCAAGCTGGATGCGCTCAATGATTATGAAAAATTCATCGGCTGCAAACCGTTTAAGCATTACAAATATGAACTTGCCACGGCATATAAGAAACACTTGGCTACTAGACTCAACCGCAATGGGAAGCTGTTGAGTACGGATACCGCAGTACATCGTCTTTTGGCCGTAGAGGAGTTTTTTATCTGGCTAGGACGCGAACCTGGATATAAGTCTTGTTTTAAGCACCAAGATGTTAGGTATTTCAGGCCTTCCGGTGGCGATCAGAGAGCCGCAAACTACAAAGCACCTCCTCCGGCTCCCACAATCGAGCAGCTACGCAGAGCCATACTATCTATGCCGACTGGGAACGACATAGATCAAGAACATCAAGCAATGGTAGCATTTTTGGCCTTTACTTGTGTGCGCGTAAGTGCGCTGATCAGCCTGCGTATTAAGCACATAAATTTAGCAGAGCGTCTCGTGACGCAAAAACCACCCGAAGTAAAAACCAAGAATAGCAAGTTCATCCAGACCTATTTTGTACCTCTAATCGGAGAGGACATCATAGAGATATTCATTTCTTATTACACTCGTCGCAGAGAAGAAAAGAAATGCGGTTACGATGACCCATTATTCCCCTCTGAAAAACTAGAGAGTATAGAGGGAAGATTTCAGTCAACAGGTCTATCCTCAAACTTCTGGGCTACATCTGCTCCAGCACGCGCAATCGTAAAACAAGCCTTCATCGGTTGTGGTATTCAGGCATTCTGCCCACACAGCTTCCGACACACACTCATACGCACAGCGATAGAAAGGGGTATGAGCTTGGAGCAACTAAAAGCACTCAGTCTTAACATTGGCCATGAGAATCTTGAAACCAGCTTAATTCACTATGGTCAGATTTCCACTCACATGCAGGGAAAAATTATTCGTGAGATGGCTGATTGGAATGATAGCAAACCTCGCTTATCTGAGCAGGAAACAGCACAACTGATGAAACTACTTCTAAAGGGTAGGTTATAAGGCTAACTTCATGGTATCTGAGTTGCATGTAATTGTAGTGGAGAAGTATGACTATCCAAATCATTATTGGAGACATAACTGATCGACAAGATGATGCGATAGTGAATGCAGCCAATAGTTCTCTGTTGGCAGGTAGCGGCGTTTGTGGAGCCATACATAAAGTTGCTGGTACAGAACTGGAGATCGCCTGCAAGCAAATAGGTGGGTGCGCTACCGGCAAGGCAGTTATTACGCCAGGGTTTAACCTAAAAGCAAAGCACGTCATCCATGCCGTCGGGCCGAGATGGTCGGACGGCACTCGTGGTGAACCGGCGTTATTGGAGGAGTGTTATCACAGCATTTTCACTGTCATGCGCGAATGCGGATTGGAGACTATTTCCCTTCCTGCCATCGGCATCGGCATCGGCATCGGAATATATCGGTATCCTTTGGTTGCAGCGACAGAAATAGTCGTCAGGGTAGCCAAGGAATATGATTCAACCGAACGAATGATTACCCTCGTCTGCTTCAATGAAGAGTTGAAATGTGCATACAAAGATGCACTGACCGAGGTCTCCGTTTCTAGGCTCTCTCCGCTGTAACGTCCGTTACAGCATTGGATGAGGCAACATTTTCCAGCCACCATTCTTCCCTTGATAAAAGAAATCGCAAGGCGATAATGAACGCCGGACGGGTAGTACCGTTCCGGGGACTAATAAACCTCTCAATACGCGGCAGGCATGTGCCGAAATCCCATGTCGCTTTCTGTCCATTTTTTATGGCCGGAGGGCGGCAATGGTTGGGTATGTTCGCATATCCGGCTGGATGTCCAAGCCTCGCGGCTAAAGATTGCCGCGCCGTCGTATTGCGGTTTATTACCTCCGGCTGCCAGCAATCCTGCTGGCGGCCCACCGCTGTGAGGTACGCGAAATGTTAGAAAAAATTATCCATAATATGAGCCTAGAAACTGGCGCATTTATCATTTTGGTTAGTGTTCTCGCTGCCTATTTCCACTCACGCTTTACCTTCTCCACTCTCCAGAAGGCACCGGCCATCCTGACCACTTGCGGCATTCTTGGTACGTTTCTGGGGATTGCCTTGGGACTTCTCGATTTCAATCCCAATGATGTTCAGAAAAGCGTTCCGGCTCTCATCGAAGGTATAAAAACCGCTTTTTGGGCTTCGGCTGCGGGTGTCTTCTGGGCGCTTACTATAAAACTGCGGGACGTACTCTTTGGAACGCAAAGAACCATTACAGCGCAAGGAGCATCCGGTGCCACTATAGATGATCTTGCTGCGTTACTATCTTCTGTCCAACAGGCGTTGGTCGGCAATGATGACTCCACCCTGCTCAGTCAAATCAAATTGGCACGTCAGGATTCCAATGATCGTCTGGATAAGATGGGGCAGTCAATGGAGAGGTTTTATGAAAAGATCGCGGAATTGGGTTCTGCTGCTCTTATCGAGGCGCTGCGTGAGGTAATCAAGGATTTCAATGAGAAGCTTACAGAACAGTTTGGAGAGAATTTTAAACAATTAAATCAAGCGGTAGGAAAAATACTCGAATGGCAGGAGCAGTATCGCTTGCAGATGACGGAGATGATTGATCAACAGCGCATATCCAGCCAGAACATGAGTATCGCCACGGAGCGGTATCAGGTACTTGTGGAGAACGCGGAGGTGTTCCATTGGGTGGCGGAGAGCCTATCTTCCCTTCTCGAGGGTCTTGGAACGCAAAGGACACAGCTTGAGGCATTCCTTCGTTCCTTTGCGGAACTTATTACCAAATCTGCCACGGGCTTGCCGGAAATCGAAAAGAAAATTGTCGAAATGGTAAGACAGGTGGGAGATGGCGTTAAGGTAGCCAATGATGAACTCCGGAATGGCGTAAAAGCCACTAACGACGAAATAAAGACAGTACTATTGGGTGCGATCCGCGATTCTAATCAGGAATTTAATTCCAATATAAGAGAGATCATCGAGGGAACAAAAAAACAGGTCGTCGTATTGGATACGGCCTTGAAAGATGAACTTACAAATTCATTGGAGAGTCTGGGCAGACAACTTGCAGCACTGTCACAAAAATTCGTGGAAGACTATACCCCACTTACCGACAAGCTCCGGAGAGTGGTGGAAATGGCAGGGTAGATTTATGTCAGATATGAATACGCATACCTTGAGTGGCCACCAGGAGGCACAATGGATTGCACTGAGTGACCTGATGACCGGCCTAATGATGATATTTCTGCTGATCGCAGTAGCCTTTATGATGAAGGTGGAAGCAGATAGCGCAAAAATCCGGCAGGTAGCAATTCTCTATGACCAGACACGGCAGGAATTGTATAACGACCTCCACAAGGAATTTGAAAAAGATTTGCCAATATGGGGCGCAGAATTGACCCCAGACCTCATTGTGAGATTCCGAGAGCCAGAAGTACTATTTGCCACAGGGAATGATGCACTGAAACCGAAATTTCAGGACATCCTGCATAATTTCTTCCCGCGATACGTGAAAATTATTACATCGCCCAAATATAAGGGTTCCATACAGGAAATTCGCATTGAGGGGCATACCTCGAGTTTATGGAAAGGTGCAGACAATGCCGATGAAGCCTATTTTAAAAACATGGAATTGTCTCAATCACGCACTCGCAGCGCGTTACGTTTTGTACTTGGTTTGTCGGAATTAAACCAGAACTCGGACTGGTTGAGGAAATATGTCACAGCAAACGGACTGTCCTCGTCACATCTAGTGACAGATGCCAGCGGTGCAGAAAACGTTCAGCGTTCCCAGCGTGTGGAGTTCCGTATACGCACGGATGCAGAGGGCAGAATCGCTACTATTCTGGAGTCGATGTAATGCCCTTGCCGGATTTCACATCACCTGACCATCCGCTTGATATTCTTCGTAGAAGAATGGGCGCACCATTATTGGAACATCTGTCTTTCGGGCATAACATGGAACGCCTCACTATCGCCGACCTTGAGGTGATGGAAAAAGAGGGTCTGGATGTCAACATAGATGACGTGAGGGAACTTCCAGATGGCACGCTGGCCTATAAGGATAGTCGCGTGCTGGTTTACATTAGGGATCAGCATATATTTCAGCAGCGAGATCCCCGTGAAGGGTTGCCGAAATTTCATCTGGCGAATTGCGATACATTAAAGAACATGCGCGAAAAGAATCGCTTCGGTCGGTATGTTGCTTCCATTCGTACCGATGGTAAATTTGAAATAATATTTGTGCATAATCGTGGCGAAAGGAAAAGGGCCGAAGAGGAACTGGATATATGTAAAAATTGCCTGGATCATCTATCTTATAACGAATACCGGCACCATTCCCCAAAGACCCATCGTGATAAAATCTTTAACGATTTTTCTCTAAAAGATTTTTTCATTCAATATCCGCGCAGTATTATCACTAATCCTCCCACTCACACGAGTGCCAATGCGCCAGTGAATGACTATGCACCAAAATTCGGTGAAATCAGCCGCCAGTATCGTGCGGAGAATAACTGGATATGTAAAAATTGTCGCGTAGATTTAAGCCAACCTTCGCATCGGCGATACTTGCACACCCATCACGAAGATGGTTTGCGATATAACAACAGCCGAGAAAATTTAACGACACTCTGCATCCGGTGCCATGCAAACGAACCTAGTCATTCGCATGTACGTAACTCACCTGATTATACGAATTTTTTGAAGATTTATCCCAGCTTACAAAAATCTATAAACTAAATTCTCACCCAGGAGAAGATTATGACCACCACCTGTAATCTCCATGATCTCGCCGATGCTGCCTGTAAAATCCCGAAGAAGATGAAAGCACCACGGGGAAGCAAAGCGGTCATTCCTAAGAATACAGTCCTGCGATGTACAGGGAAGATTTTACACATCATCACCCCCTTCTGCGGAACTTCGATCCCGTGTACAGGCGGAAAGAAATGGGAGGCTGTCCGATGTGATCACCCTAAGTCATTTAGGTGTGAGGGAGGCGCTCACTAGCAGTACCGCAGCGCCAGATCACGATCAGCGACCATCGCTGATTTCCACGTGACCACTGGTCTGGTTATCCTCGGAGAGGAAGGTTTTTTATGCAACCTCTTCCTTTGCCGGAAACCAAGCTGACCAGTTCGAGCCATCTCTGCGTACCGCCCTTTGCGATTGGCCATGTGCCAACCCTCCATTTCTGCCCTAATCTACTTCTATAGACAGATCACCTGTAGTGCGGAAACTCCACACACAAAACAGATGAATTTTCACCTATAGACTAATAAATTAGCCAGAAACATTGTCATTAGACCCTATAATTGTTACAAATTGATGACAAAAGAATCCTTATTTTCTGTCATCAATTTGTAACATTTCGTGGATATGATGCAGACTGTTCATATCGTTATAAAGCCTTGGCTTTGGGCCTAGCCTAAGCGTTTGATCAACTTGTGTTCCTGCCCTAGGAACTAGAAACTGCGTTAGAGTGTAGAGTTTCTTGTTTACCAGTGGGTTAGAAGATTATATAATCAGGCGTCATAGGGAGGAAAATAACCATGGTAAAAAAAGCACCAATACCGAACGATGTAGGAACCCTTTTAGATAATATCAAAACTATCGGCAGAGTCGGAAATGTCGATAGAACGATAACGGACATACAATTCTTTAATAATGATGACGTGCTGGATGCTGTTCTCAGTCTGGGTGTAAAAAAACAAGAACTAACAAGGGCTGGTGGTTCGCTAGTTGTATCCGGTAATGGCTTGGAAAGCCTCAAGCCGGTCATCAAGGCCTGGGAAAAATCGTGATAGAGGGCGTGGTCATCTGCGGTCGCAGTGGTTGGAGAGAATAATGGCTAAATTAACCGACAGACAAAAAGAAGATGTAAGGAGTGCACTCACCGTCATCACGGGGGCTGACTGTAAGGTGATAACAGGGGCACCAAATACCCCAAAAAGCGGGATCGATATATTTCAGCTCGCCCCTAAAGAAGGTGGCGAAACAGCGGAATCATTAAAAACCAGGCTGGATGCCGTTATTACGGAAGCGGGTTTGGGTGGCACAGCACACTCTTTTGCACCCGTAAAAGTAACAGCCAGAGGAAGCCATGTGGATGTATCGTTTATGGATAACGAACTTCACTTCCCACCCGCCACCGCTTTAAAAATGCTTGGTGCTGCACAAAAGGGTTCACAGCTCACCCTATAGGTAATAGCCTTAGAGCACGCTAGAAACGTTTTGCAACCGGATGGATCGATTAAAATGAACGCACCAACCCAAAGGACAGATGAGATTAAAGAAATAAGGAGTTGCGGGATTCGTATACTCGAATTGTCAGAAAAAAGTTCTTCGATGGGGCAATTAAAACACGTCTGTACATCGGGAGATGATCCCATGAGTGAGGCAAATTTCTATAGGTCGTTCCATTTTATTGAGGAGCGTGGTTTAGTATCTCGTCGTAATGATAGTTATAAAA
>CAIJLX010000084.1 GCA_903821695.1 uncultured Alphaproteobacteria bacterium
GATGGATCCTCGGGTCAAGCCCGAGGATGACAGGTTGTTTAATTCTATTTTCGCAAACTCACGCCCTAACCGAATCACAACGCCCGCAACACCACCATCACGCACCAATAGGTTCGAGCCCACACCAATCACTAGATGTGGAATATCTTTCGGTTTCGCTTTTAAAAACTGTGCGAGGTCATCTGGATCGGCCGGCTTAAATAATATCTCCGCCGCACCGCCAACCCGAAACCAGGTTACTTCGGAAAGGGCAAAATTCTCCCGATATTGGCCGCGAACCTTAGGCAGCCTCTCAAGCACTTAACGCCTTCAACTCTTCAGGCAAAGCATAGGCCCATTGGCTGATGGAGCCTGCGCCTAAACATACTACCATATCGCCTGGCTTCGCATGTTCGGCGACCAGCTTGGCCAAGTCTTCACGTGCTGCCAATGGATAGACATTTTTGTGTCCATTCTTTTTGATTCCACCGACAAGTGATTCACGGTCATAACCGGAAATAGGTTGCTCACCAGCGGCATACACTTCCGTTACAATCACTGTATCGGCATCTTTGAAACAATTGGTAAACCCATCGAACAATGTCGACAAACGCGAATAACGGTGTGGCTGCACCACGGCAATGATTTTGCCTTTTGTTTGCTGAATCGTGCGTGCAGCAGCCAGCGTTGCCTGAATCTCTTTTGGGTGATGGCCGTAATCATCGATCACCGTAATTCCATTAGTTTCACCGGTTTTGGTAAAGCGACGTTTGACGCCGGAGAAATTGGCAAGTGCGCTGCGGATCACCTCTTCGCCGAAATCTAATTCCAGTGCAACACCAATCGCGGAAAGTGAGTTTTGCACGTTGTGCACGCCCGGCATTGGCAATAATAAATCCTTCAAATCACCGACATCAAAGCGTGTGCCCTCTGGCGTGAAACGTAAATTTTCAGCACGCAGATCCGCTGGCCCATTCAATGCATACGTCACAATACGGCGATCGGTAATTTCTTTCGCCAGTTTAGCAACCACCGGATGGTCATTGCACAACACCGCCAAACCGTAAAATGGCAGATTCTGGATAAAGGTACGGAAACCTTCGACGATGTTTTCAAACGTCTTCCAATAATCCAAATGCTCCGCGTCGATATTGGTGACAATCCCAATCGTCGATGGGAATTTGATAAATGTGCCATCCGACTCATCTGCCTCAACGACCAGCCAATCACCTTTGCCCAACACCGCATTGGTGCCATAGGCATTGATGATGCCGCCATTAATAATCGTCGGATCTAATTTTGCAGCTGCAAACATCGCAGCATTCATTGTCGTCGTTGTAGTTTTGCCATGCGTACCGGCAATCGCCACAGTCGCTTTGAGTCGTGCAATTTCTGCTAGCATTTCCGCACGATGGAGCACTGGGATTTTCTTGGAACGAGCGGCTACGATTTCCGGATTATCTTTGGAAACCGCTGTCGAATACACCACTACTGATGCACCATCGATATTCGTCGCCTGATGGCCGATAAACACCACGATGCCCATTTTGCGCAGGCGTGCGACGTTAGTGTTATCCGCGATATCCGAACCACTCACCGAATAACCAAGATTATGCAAAATCTCTGCGATTCCGCTAATGCCAATACCGCCGATACCAATCAAATGGATACGGCCAATGTTGAGCGGCATAGTGCGAGAAGGGAGCGGGCGTTGAATCATAGCTAGTGCTTTAAACATGAGAGACGAGGAAATGCAACCTCTATGCCGTAACCGCTTGTTTTGCAAACTGGTTAACAAATTAACCCGTTTGTCATCATCCTGTCACAAAAAAGGCTTACTTTTCTTAGATAGGGGCATTTTTCGTAAAATACCCCTAAAATTTGACACAAATGTTACAGAAATGGAGGAAAGCATGAAAGATGAACATAATTTTAAAGTAATCGGTACCACCTTATCTGCCGAAACAGCCTTTCTTGAGAATGAATTTCGCGAGAGCAAGAAGGCAATGGAAGCTGAAATAAAGGCCCAAATTAGGAAAGCGCAGAAAAAGCTGTTAGAATTGGCGGAAGAGCCTGAGAAACTTTCAACGAAAGACCGAAAAATAAAGCAAAAACGGGATAGATGGGTAGTGGGCACAGCAACCTTTGCTGGCGCTTGTGTAGGTGCAGCCGCATTAGCTATTGCCTTATTATTTCCGCCTGCCGCTTTATTAGCTTCAACTTATATAACACCCCTGATTGGAAGTGCCATTTCAACAGAAATTATGATGATTGCGCTTGGCTCAGCTGCCGCAACTGCGATGACAGCAGCGGGTTATGGTGCTGGCTTATTGCAAGCTAAGTTTACACCCTACATACCCAAATTATCGGCCGAGCAAATAACCGAGATAAAAGAAAAAGCAAAAGAAACGGTCGAGGCAGATGTGATGAATAAGCTCCTCTGCAAATTAAGGCTTAATCGCACAGAAGGAAAATTAAGCTATCACGCCTTTGCAGAAGTATGTGAGGCACTGGCCGATATCTCACAGCTGAAATATAAAATTCCAGAAAGCGCATTAGACAAACTAAAGCATTCCGCCCAGCAGGCGCGAGAGCATTCCAAGGTTGAAAATGAGCAACAACGCGAGAGGGAAAAGCTAGAACTCGAAAAGAAAAAACTCGAAAAAGAAGAGGCACGCAATGAGCTGAAGGAAAAACTTACCTTAAGAAAAATTGAACAGGATATGGATATCGATAAGTTATTGGCAGCCGCTAAAATTCAGCGCGGCGGTGGCGATAACCCTTTAGAAGATATTCTTGCTAATTTCCTGAGCGGAGGTAATGGCAGCCTTGCTCAGGTGGCAAAAATGTTTTCCGGAAAGAACGCAAGGGCAGCGGCTTAAAAGCTACTCTTCCAATTCCGCGAGCATTTCTTTCTTAGGCTGGAAACTTTGAAGGCTATTTGGTGGAGGATTATTTTAACCCAACCCCGTTATCTCGATGAGGGACGGGATGGACCTTTCTTTGGGCGGCTGGGTGTATTGTTCTTACCACGGCCAAATGATGAATTTTTCTTTGAGCGATCAGATGAGTCATTCTTCTTGCGAGATACATCATTTTTCTTGTGTGTAGGCACATGCTTCTTTTTTTGCTCAGGCGCTACGGTCTTTGTGCGTGTGGGGCGGGGTTCGTAGGTGGCGGGAGGAGCGTTTGTTTCCAGCTCTTCCAGCATTTCCTTTTCTACTTTGCGCAATTCTTTTTGCATGTGAGTAAATTCGAAGAGCTTTAGGGTATCCATAATATGTTTTGGGAATGGCGCTTCGATATCCGTCTCATCGGGTAAAATGATACGGCGGGAATGGAGGTGCATGGTGTCGCCGAGGCCTTCTATGAAGGCGCCCTTCCCGCCATATTTACCATCGCCCAAAATAGGGTTGCCGATATGTGCCATGTGTACACGCAGCTGATGCATGCGCCCAGTGACAGGCATCAACGCAACCCAAGCCAATTTTTTGCCGGCGGCTTTATCGATGACTTTATAATAGGTCAGCGCATATTGCCCATCGGGATCCACGGCTGCTTTTTCGATGCGGCCTAGATTTTTTTTACCGGCCAGTTTGACATCGATTTTGCCTTCCTGCATTTCCGGCACGCCCACCACCAACGCATAATAAATTTTGCGGATGGTTTTGGTTTTGAATGCTTCCATCATGTCGTTCGCGACTAAGCGATCACGTGCAAGCACCAAGATCCCGCTCGTATCTTTATCAATCCGATGCACAAGTTTCGGGCGATCGGTTCCTTCGAATTTTAAGTGATCAAGCAACGCATCGACACTCACCCGGATACCACTTCCACCCTGTGCGGCGAGGCCTTGCGGTTTGTTGATCGCGATGATACGGGCATCTTTATAAATGATATTATCGGTCAATAATTTTGCTTCTTCCGCACGTGGTGGGCGGGCCGTGTGGTTGATCGGCTTCAGCGTATTTTCAAGCGTGGGGACACGAATAATATCACCCGGTTCCACTCGCGCATCGGCCTTCGCTTTTTTGCCATTTATTTTAATCGCACCTTTGCGCAGCAATTTTTGTGAGAGACCAAACGGCACCCCCGGTAGGCGCGCTTTGATCCATTTATCGAGTCTTAAACCGGCTTCGGTTTTACTAACGGTATGTTCGTTCATATTGTTTTTGCCAGATAGGCGCCCAAGCCAAAGCCAAGAATTGAGCACACTACGGATGCTCCTATATAAGTAAATGCTTGTGTAAATTTATCAGCCGCGAACATCTCCCATGCTTCCATCGAGAAGGTGGAAAAAGTTGTGAAGCCACCGCAAAATCCGACGCCCAACAGCAGCTGCATGGATTTGCTCTCTTGCACATGCCGCATGAGAAACACCATGATCAGCCCGAGAAGGAACGAGCCGAACACGTTGATATAAAAAATGGCATAGGGACGATGAAGTATCGCAGCCACACCATACCGTGCGACACTTCCAAATGCTCCGCCCAATGCTACGAGTAATAGATTCATGATTTAGTCTTTTGCCTTAGTTTTTCCCAATAATCGAGACGTTTCTTGATCTCGCGCTCAAACCCTCGTTCAGCAGGGCTATAATACGCATGTCGGCCCATTTCGTCAGGAAAATAATTTTGCCCCGAAAAACCCTCCGCCGTATCATGGTCATAAGCATAGCCTTTACCGTAATCCAGCGACTCCATGAGCTTCGTTGGCGCATTCAAAATATGCTTCGGCGGCATTAATGAGCCATAGGTCTTCGCATCGCGCTTAGCCGCCCCATGCGCCACATAAGCCGCATTGGATTTCGGCGCCGTGGCCAGATAAATCACCGCCTGGCTAATCATCAAATCTCCTTCGGGGCTTCCGAGCCTGTCATACGCATCCCAAGCCGCGAGCGTATGCGGCAAGGCTTGCGGATCAGCAAGCCCAATATCCTCGCTCGCAAACCTGGTTAACCGGCGCAGGATATAATGCAAATCCTCCCCGCCAGACAGCATCCGCTGAAACCAATATAGCGCCGCCTGTACATCCGATCCACGCAGCGATTTATGCAATGCGCTGATCAGGTTATAATGCTCCTCCTGATTCTTATCATAGAGTATCGCCCGCTTCTGCAACGCCTTCGACAAACCCTCCACCGTAAGTGGTTTTTTTGGATGAAGCGACGCCAACTCCTCACACATATTGAGCAGATACCGCGCATCCCCATCCGCCATTGCGACCAATGTTTCGCGTGCCTCTGGTGTTAATGGCAAAGGCTTGCCTAGGTTCTCTTCCGCACGCGCAACCACCTTTAACAAGTCTGCATGTGTCAGCCGCTCCAACACCACCACTTTGCAACGCGAGAGCAACGCTCCGTTGAGCGCGAAGGATGGATTTTCCGTTGTGGCACCCACCAATATGACCGTGCCATTTTCAACATAGGGCAAAAACAAATCCTGCTGCGCGCGGTTGAAGCGATGAATCTCATCGACAAACAACAGCGTGCGGCCTTTGCGTAATTTCGCTGCATCAAAAATCTTTTTCAAATCCGCCGCACCAGAAGTAATCGGCGATACCGCTTCCAGATGTAGCCCAAGTTGCCCCGCCAAAATCCGCGCGATCGTCGTTTTGCCACAACCCGGCGGGCCCCATAAAATCATTGAGGGTAAATGCTCTTTCAACCGATCGAGTGCAAGCGGTGCACCTTCGCCGAACAAATGCGATTGCCCAATAATCTCATCGAGCGCAGCAGGGCGCAGGCGATCCGCCAGTGGACGTGGGCGGGAGGTCTCGACGATCGGCTCCTCAAAGAGACTATCGCGCAAGTGTCACCTCAAGTGTCTTCTCGCCCCGCTTCATCGAGATAATCCAATTGCGTATAGGTGAAGCAAGCACCTCACGCAGCTGTTTCACGTTGGTGATTTTTTGCTTGTTCACACCAAGAATAATATCGTTAGGCAAGAAGCCGATGATTGCTGCTTTGCTTTGTGGTGCAATCGCTGTCAGCACCACACCGCTATAATCATGCAGGTTTAATTCCGTTGCCAATGCCGGTGACAAATTCGCGATCGTAGCACCGGCAAGTGGGCTTAACCCTTCTACAGTGTGTGAACTACGGCTAGGCTTTTCTGGCGGCGCTTCCATCTGCATCTCAAGGTTTTCTTCCTTACCCTTACGCAGAATTTGCAGGAATGTTGTTTTGCCTACTGGTGCGGTGGCGATGCGGAATTTGAGTGCCTGCGCATCTGCGATTTCTTTATCGCCAAACTTCAAAACCACATCTCCACTGCGCAAATCCGCCTGCGCTGCTGGGCTATCGGGATACACCTCTTTAATCAGCGCACCTTTGG
Organism: uncultured Alphaproteobacteria bacterium; assembly: GCA_903821695.1. Classification (GTDB taxonomy): domain Bacteria; phylum Pseudomonadota; class Alphaproteobacteria; order Rickettsiales; family CAIJLX01; genus CAIJLX01. Next base: position 6,315 of record CAIJLX010000084.1, read on the forward strand.
GCACATCCAGCCCCATCGATTCCGCAACATCCGCCGTCACCGGTTGAAACGCGGCGCCAAACCATGGCCGCACAATTTTTCCATTACCATTTTGCCCGGCAAGAATCGTCGCCACCATGTTGGAAGGAATGGCAAAGCCGATGCCATTTGAGCTACCGGTTGGGCTAAAGATTGCGGTGTTGATACCCACCAAATGGCCTTCCATATCCACCAACGCACCACCCGAATTGCCTGGGTTAATCGCCGCATCCGTCTGAATGAAGAACTGATAATCATTAATCCCCGCCGTCGTGCGTGCGAGCGCGGAAACAATCCCGCTCGTCACCGTTTGCCCAACGCCGAATGGATCACCAATTGCGAGCACTACATCGCCTACTTCGAGCTTATCTGAATCCGCAAATTCGATGGTTGGCAGTGCGCCATTTACGTTTTTTAGCTTTAGCAATGCGAGGTCAGTGGTAGGATCTGCCACAACAATTTTAGCCTCATATTCCCGCCGATCAGACAGTACAATTTTGATCTCTTCGCTATCCTTTACCACATGGTTATTGGTCATCACGAGACCCGATTTATCAACAATCACGCCACTCCCCAACGAATTCACCTGCTGTTGCTGCACCAAATTTCCACCGAAAAACTGGCGGAAGAACGGATCATTCATCAGCGGCGAGACCACCTGCACCTTGCGGCTGGTATAAATATTCACTACGGCTGGCGCGGTTTTCTTCACCAGAGGCGCATAAGAAAGCACAAGCTGCTGATATGACGAAGGAATCTCCTTCTCCGCCGCAAACGCCGTAGAAGCCGCCCCTAAAACTAACAGCAAAACCGCCAAAAACCGCATAAAACCGTTCCTTTCAGGGTTAATATAGTGTATCAAAGCCAAAATTCCAGAGCAGTTATGATCCGATTAGCAATTGATAAGCCTGTGGCTAAAACCCGGGTGGTGGTGGCGATGTCCGGCGGGGTAGATTCCTCGACGGTAGCGGCGCTATTGCATGAGGCGGGTTATGAAGTCATCGGCATCACCTTGCAGCTGTATGATTTCGGCGAGACCTTAAAAAAGAAAGGTGCCTGCTGCGCCGGACAAGATATTCATGATGCAAAAACCGTAGCAGAAACCCTGGGTATCCCACATTACGTGCTCAATTATGAAAACCTATTCAAAGAATCCGTCATGGAGGATTTTGCCGAAAGCTATATGCGCGGCGAAACCCCCGTCCCGTGCATACGCTGCAACCAATCGGTCAAATTCCGCGACCTACTTAAAGTCGCCAAAGATTTGGGCGCTGATGGTCTCGCCACTGGCCATTATATTCAACGTTTTGAAAGCCCGAATGGTCCCGAACTCCATCGTGGTGCCGATTTCGGCAAAGACCAAAGCTATTTCCTCTTCGCCACCACTGCTGAACAACTCGCCTTCACCCATTTCCCCTTGGGCGGCATGAGCAAGGAAGAAACCCGCAACCAAGCCAAACGTTTTGGCCTCATTGTCGCCGATAAACCCGATAGCCAGGATATTTGTTTCGTGCCCAACGGTGATTACGCCAAAGTCGTCGCCCGCCTACGCCCACAGGCCCTGGAACCCGGCGAAATTCTGCATGTGGATGGTCGAGTATTAGGCCAACACGAAGGCGTAATCCATTTCACCGTAGGCCAGCGCAAAGGCCTTAAAATCGCGCATCCAGAGCCGCTTTATGTCATCCGCATTGAACCCCAAACCCGTCGCGTAATCGTGGGTGAAAAAGAGGCACTCGGTAAAGCACAATTCAGCATTAAAGATATCAATTGGATTGCGGATAGTATTCCGGCTGAAGGTATGTCTGTTGAAATACGTGTCCGCTCTAGCCAGCCATTGATGCCGGCCACGATCTATCCTGATGGACGAGTTGAATTATTCTCCGCCTACCCTGCCATCTCGCCGGGACAAGCCTGTGTTGCCTATCATGGCACACGCGTATTAGGTGGTGGATGGATTATGCGGGAAGATGAAGCGCAAAAAGCCGCTTAAACTTGGAGGAGCGTTAGCGATGACTAGCGACCGACCGTGAGCTTAAGCCACTTAGCAGCGCTTGAGCGACACCAAATTAATTAACGCGAACAACCTGGCAGGTTTTGCGGGCGGAATGCATTGCGCTGCAAGCATTACGTGCTTCAGATTCAGTCAAATTAACAAGCTTCGCCGTATGACGTGGCTTTTGGCGCTGACCGGTTTTGCTGAAAGTTACTTTGGTTGCTTCGAGATGATCTGCCGCAACATTCTTTGCTTGCGCAACAGCGTTCATTAAATCTTTCTGGCGGCGATAACGGCCCATTTGAATCGCCCACGCACGCTCCGCAGATTCCGTCGCAGTGTAATTTACCTTCTGAATGCTGGCATTAGAATTGAATTGAGGGGTACGTTTTTTACGTGCCGCTCTATCTTCTTCTTCGTCAACAGGTGTTTCAAGTGCCGCCAATTGTGGCTTCATCTGAGCAGGTGCACTTACAGGTGCCGGCTTGCTGCTTGCTTGTGCATATTGCTGTGTAACACCCAAACGCGCGAATGAATTATCAAGCAGCGAGATCATTTGTGCATCACGCTTTTTCGCCGTCACACCACCAAGCACTACACCAACCAAATTGCTATTGCCGCGAGTTGCCGTTGTAACCAGGTTAAAGCCCGACGCATTTACAAATCCGGTTTTCATGCCGGTTGCACCTTTATATCTTTGTGTCACGCGGTTATGGGTGAGATAAGTAACCCCACGGCGGCTAAATTTCTGCTCGGCGAAGAATGAGAAATATTGCGGATAATCACGCTTCAGTGCAATGGCGAGCTTCGCCATATCGACCGCAGTGGTTACCTGGCGTGAATCCGGAAGACCGGAAGCATTGCGGAATGTGGTATTGTTCATGCCCAATTGACGTGCTTTTGCAGTCATTTGGCGGGCGAATTGATATTCGCTGCCCGAAATAGATTCAGCCAACACCACGGAAGCATCATTCGCGGATTTGATAACCAGACCCAAAATAGCATCACGCACGGTTAATTGCTCGCCGGGATCGAGCCCTAAATTTAATGTTGGCTGATAAGCCGCATGCTGCGAAACGCGCATGGAAGTGTTCATACGGATCTTGCCGCGCTCCAGTGCATCAAACGCCAAATACAATGTCATCATTTTGGTCAAAGAGGCAGGATGACGCTGCGCATTCGCATTGCGTTGATGCAAAATCGTACCATTGTCTGCATTTACTACCAGAGCCGCGTATTTTGAAGACCGGGTCTGCGCCTCGGCAACCGAAGCGTTAATAAATAGAGCAAAAATCACTGCCGCCAGGGCAATATATGTATTTTTTCTAACCATTTGTTTTTAAAGCCAATGTATTGTTACCACTACTATATTATTTTTAATTGTAAATGAAAATAGTTTTCTAATCGTTAACATTGAAAAATTATTTTCGAGGTAGGGTGCCGCCCTTATGCCACATTTTCGGCCAACTCACAACCTCAAATGGTTATTTTTTCCTTAAAATTTTGGCCGCCAGGCAATAACCTAACTATAGGCACTGTTAACAAACCTGTATTTTTATGATATAGGTTATGGCGAAAGGGAGATTTTTGCCATGAACAAGCGCTTATATCCTGTGTCTCGC
>CAIJLX010000085.1 GCA_903821695.1 uncultured Alphaproteobacteria bacterium
GAGCTATAGGTTTATTATTTGCATCCAATTGAGAAAACCCAACGTCGGTAACTTTAGGATAATGGCTTAGCTGCTTATAAAAATTTGACTTATGCGTTATTACTTTGGTGTTATTTTTGCCAATTTCATCGGCAGCACATTTTACAGTCTCTTCTGTTGGTTTGTTAGCTGCGAGCTCGCTTTTTAATTTTTGGATATTTAATTTTTTTTCTTCAAGTGTGAGGTCGATTAATTCATTCTCTTTTGGGCTCTTAGCCATAGCCGCATATTGTAAGCCTAGGCCAACTCCGCCGAGTAATAGCGTTAAAATTCCTGTGAGGGCCGCAATCTCTTGGCCATTATCTCCAAGAAACTTCCATGTTTCTTTTAAGCCACCTTCTTGGCAGGCTTCGGCTTCTAGCCTTATTTCTAGATTTAAAATCCGTATAACTTCATAAGCTAAAGCAATAACTTGTGCTTCACATTTATTTCGAACAATAGCATCCATAGAATGGCTGGAGCTCTGCAAAAAATAATGGATCTCAAATTTGTTTGTGCCTTGCATACGTTAAGTTGTAGCAGGTTGCTTAATTCGTGGAAATTACAATCTAACGTGGTGCTAAATGGTGATTTTTAACCATATAATATAATGGCAACCAGTCCCCCTACGCTCTGTGAGCTTCGGCGGACATAAGCCTCGTAAGCGGGCGGAGCCCGCTACTGCGGCTAATGGCGGAGAAGGTGGGATTTGAACCCACGATACCCTTACGGGTATGCCGCATTTCGAGTGCGGTACATTCAACCACTCTGCCACTTCTCCGCATAAGTAATCGGGCATGCAAAAAACAGAACTGGGGGATAAAGTCAATATTCCTTACTATTTATTACGTTGTCATCCTCGGGTTTAACCCGAGGATCTCGTGCCACAAATTCGGGAGGTCCTCGGGTCAGGCCCGAGGATGACAGTTAAATCTCAATAAGGGCCTTGACAGGGTGGGGGTTATCTACTATTTACACGCCCTCATTTTGAACAGGATTAGTATGTTTGCGGTAATAAAAACAGGCGGAAAACAGTATAAATTGCAGGCTGGCGACATTTTTCACGTTGAAAAATTAGCGGGTGAAGCAGGATCTGTAATTGATTTTAACGAAGTGTTGGCCCTCGGGACCGGCGCTGGGATCACCATTGGAACCCCACTTGTAAAGGGTGCTTCGGTGGCAGTGCAAATCGTCGATCAGAAAAAAGACGATAAAGTCATGATCTTTAAGAAAAAACGTCGTCACAATTATCGTCGTAAGCGTGGCCATCGCCAGGAAATTACCGTGGTGAAAGTGCTCGAAGTGCTTGAAGCTGGCAAAAAACGCACCGTTGAGCCACAGCCGCTCAAAGCGAAATATGTAAACCCAGCACAACGCCCAAAAGCTGGCAAAACAGAAGTGAAAGCTCCTGCTCCTAAAGCGAAAGCTGCGGCGCCAAAAGCTGAAAAAACCGAAACCAAAGCAAAAGCGGCGCCTAGCAAGAAGCCTGCCGCTGCTAAAGCAAAAAAGACCACGAAGGAGTAATCAACCATGGCAACAAAAAAAGCGGGTGGTAGTTCCAAGAACGGACGCGACAGTATTGGTCGCCGACTTGGCGTGAAAAAATTCGGTGGTGAATTCGTTATCCCAGGTAACATCATCATCCGTCAGCGTGGCACAGAATATTGGCCTGGCGCGAATGTGGATATGGGCAAAGACCATACCATTTTCGCAGTAGCCGAAGGCCAAGTGAAATTCACCACTCGTGCGAAAGATCGCGTTTGGGTTTCGGTTGAAGCTCCGAAAGTAGCGTAAGCGTTTAAATATTTCTTTGCAGGTTCGGCACGAGCTTTATCTGCGCTCGCACCTGTTCTGAGAAATCTAGGAATTCATCCGGATCGCGTTTTACGGCATATTGGGGGTGGGCATCCCTTATTAATCGTATGATCTCGGGCGATGATATCGCGGTTGCTGTGGCAGTTACCAATGCTGCGGCAGCATAGCCTAATGCTTGAAATGGTGTATTGGTAACAACAGCGCATGTCATGGCCGCAACCGTAAGGCAGCCCCCTACTAAATTCTCTTTCTGTTGCATTTTATCATTGGTCTTTTGTGCGGCAGATGGGTTTTCCAGAATAGGGGATACATTAACGTATAAATTTCCCTCAAATGGGATCGCATGAATATAGAAAGAGGAAAGGAAATTATACTGAGCGACTAGTCTCTTGGCGGGTGATAAATAGACTTCTTGCATATTTACAATATCTGTAATGCCAGATGACTTAAGGCAAATATAGAGCGGCTTTGAATGGGGGAAGCGTAAATAACCCTCATCTGCTCGATGAAACCCTTCAATATCCCCTATTGGCAAGCCGATTTTATCTTTGCCGAACCGAATCTGCATCAAACCCAGCGTATTTAGCTCAAGATTTGCCCGTTCGGAGAGGGTTTTTGCAAACGCAATCACCGCTTTTGCCCTTTCGTCATCCTTATTATCGACAATGTTTTGCCAGTTCATTCCAAATACTATATGTAGGAGCCATTAAAAAATGGTTAATCTGATATGAAATTCCTAGACGAAGCAAAAGTATTTATCCAATCCGGTGATGGTGGCGCGGGGGCTGTTAGCTTTCGGCGTGAGAAATATATCGAAATGGGTGGGCCCGATGGCGGCGATGGCGGGCGTGGTGGCTCGGTCTATGCGGAATGTGTGGATGGGCTCAATACGCTGATCGATTTTCGTTATCAGCAGCATCTCAAAGCCAAAAAAGGCATGCATGGGATGGGCAAGAACCGCACGGGTGCGAGTTCGGATGATATTATTGTCAAAGTTCCTGCCGGCACCCAAATTTTCGAAGAAGATGGCGAAACCATGATTGCCGATTTCACCAAAGTCGGCCAGCGTATGCTGCTGCTCAAAGGCGGCGATGGCGGTTTGGGCAACTCGCATTATAAAACCTCGACCAACCAATCCCCCCGCAAATCCACCCCCGGCTGGCCCGGCGAGGAAAAATGGGTATGGTTGCGCCTAAAATTGCTCTCGGAGGCGGGGCTTGCGGGCCTCCCCAATGCCGGTAAATCAACGTTTTTAAGCAAAGTAAGCCACGCCAAACCAAAAATCGCGGATTACCCTTTCACCACGTTGAAACCGCAATTGGGCGTTGCCTATATCGATGGCAGAGAATTCGTGTTGGCCGATATCCCGGGCTTGATCGAAGGCGCCAGCGAAGGCCATGGTTTGGGCGATAAATTTTTGAAACATATTGAGCGTTGCGGGGTGCTGTTGCATCTGGTCGATGCAACGTCGGATGATGTGGTGCGCGATTATAAAATCATCCGCAATGAGCTGAAACAATATAACCCTGCGCTCGCTAAAAAACCCGAAATCCTAGCGCTCTCCAAATGCGATGCGCTTACCGACGATGTGACCGCCGACAAGAAAAAAGCGCTAAAAAAATCCGCCAAAAAAACCATCCACGCCATTTCCTCCCACAGCGGATTAGGCATGCAGGATGTGCTACGTGAGATGATGAAGTATGTTGAAGAGCTCCGCTCCTCAACGATGAACGCTGATTCGATGAGCGATTAATCGAATTCTTTCTTATCGTTCATCGTATCATCGCTCATCCTATCATCGTGAAATGGTGGCCACCACGGCTGACGCCTCTTTGCCCTAGAATTTACATACAATACCCTCCGCCCAGAGCTGCGGGTTGGATATGACGGTTGCAACGGGGGAGGTGTATGTGAGGTTTGGGGAAGGCGGAAGGGGAAAAGATGAGCGATGATACGATGAGAGCTGAAACGATAAAGTGCTGCTTTAATATTTACATCGACTCATCGCTCATCGTATCATCGCTCATCTATGTTCGAATTCCTCCTTGCTCCAAAGTATTTTAAGCCGCTTTCCGCCCCCCTATTGGCGGCCTTGAGCGCCGCTATATTCCTGCTATTTGCCTTCGGCCTTATCCAGGCGTTGGTGGTTTCGCCGCCGGATTATCAGCAGGGGGATACCGTGCGGATGATGTATGTGCATGTGCCGGCGGCTTGGCTTTCGATGTTGGTTTATGGGCTGATGGCGTTTATGGGGGTGAGTTTCCTGGCGTTTAAAACACCGATGGCGATGGTGATTGCGCATGCGGCAGCGCCTATCGGGGCAGTGTTTACGGGGATTACGCTGGTAACGGGCATGCTGTGGGGCAAGCCGATGTGGGGCGCCTGGTGGGTGTGGGATGCACGGCTCACCTCCGTTTTGCTGCTGTTTTTCCTCTATCTGGGCTATATCGCCCTCGCGCAATCTTATGCCTATGGCGAGCGTGGATTTAAATCCTCAGCGATATTGGCGATTGTGGGGGCGGTGAACCTGCCCGTTATCAAATTCTCAGTCGAATGGTGGAACACCCTCCACCAGCCCGCCAGCATCATCCGAGCCGGCGGCATCAGCATCGACCCCAGCATGCGCATCCCGCTATTCGCGATGTTTGCGGCCTATTTAGCCCTGTTCTTGCTGCTGCTTTACTTGCGAATTAGTACCTCCGTTATGCGAAAGAAACGTAAACGCTAATTTATCCACGTCGTCATTGCGAGCGAAGCGTGGCAATCCAGCCTCTCCGCTTGCTGCACCTCTGGATTGCCGCACTCCCGTTGGTCGTTCGCAATGACGCAGGACAAAAAGAAACCCGGCGCTTGCGCACCGGGTTCTCTAAAAATTAGCCTTCTTCTGCACGTTTTTCTTTTTTAAAATCGGTTTGCCCAACTATCTTTTGTGATGTGGCCTATTCTTTCAATATGAGGACCGTCTTCCTGCAATTAGATACGAACCACAGTTCCCTTTAGCTGGCTAACATTGGCTAGTTCCAGGGCGTTGATAAGGGCCGTAAGGGGCCCGATTCGGTAGTTCAAATCATAATTGAATCTATCGGTAACAATCAAAACTTCAGCGTCCCACCACACGCCTCCTTTCTTTTCAACCAATTTTGCTTCTTGAATCTTTGCTTCTAAAATTCTTTTTTCCATTGCCTGCCTCTCTTTCTTTTTTAGGTAGGACAATTGCGAGGAAGCAACCACAAGGTTCTCCCGTATCTTAGCGCGCAATTGTCATACTTTTGGCCAATGCGCCTAAGAAGTAATGCTTCAACCATAGCCCAGAATTGTTACATTTTTATGACACCCTCCATCCTGCCACCCAGGCCTTCGCCGGGATGACAAATTGAGAAGAAAAACGCTTTACAAATAAACACTCAAAGCTTAAACCGCAGGCCATGGCATATGTAGTTACAGAAGCGTGCATTAAGTGCAAATATACGGATTGCGTAGAAGTCTGCCCGGTGGATTGCTTCTATGAAGGCGATAATATGCTCGTCATCAACCCCGATGAGTGCATTGATTGCGGCGTATGCGAGCCGGAATGCCCAGCGGAAGCCATTAAGCCGGAATCGGCTGATTTATCGAAATGGCTCGAAGTAAACCGCGAATATTCGGCGAAGTGGCCAAACATCAATGTGAAGAAACCAGCACCTGCGGATGCGGATGAATTTAAGGGTGTTGAAGGCAAATTTGAGAAGTTTTTCTCGCCTGAGGCCGGAAAATATGGCCAAAATCAATAAGTTAGAGTGCAGTGCATACGCAAGCGTTTTTGTCATTCTATTTAGCTAAAATTTGTGTTATATTGATGTCTGTTGCAGCAATGCAACAATTTCCTCATTTTTCAGTTCTCTACTCTAAAGATTCAAAGGAGTTTTTTGATGTCGCAGAAATTAGATTTTAAGTCAGGTGATCGCGTTGTTTATCCCGCTCATGGTGTTGGCCAGGTCTCGGGAATTGAAACCCAAACTATCGGCGGTTTTGATATTACAGTATACGTTGTTGCGTTTGAGAAAGATAAAATGATCCTCCGTATTCCGGTGAACCGTGCGACTCAATCCGGCTTACGCCGTATTTCAAGCGTGGTGGATATCCAGAAAGTGCGCGAAACCCTCGAAGCCCGTGCGAAGATCAGCCGTGGTATGTGGAGCCGTCGTGCGAAAGAATATGAATCGAAAATCAACTCCGGCAATATCGTTCTGGTGGCCGAAGTGGTGCGCGATTTACACAAAAACGTCGATGATCCGGATCGCTCATACAGCGAACGCGTCATTTACGAATCCGCTTTGAACCGCCTGTCGAGCGAATACGCAGCGATTCAAAACGTGGAACAAACAAAGGCGTCTGATGATCTCATGAAAATCTTGAGCATCCGGGCTGCTAACAGGAATAAGAAAGAAGCCGCTTAAAGTTACTGGCAAGCAACTTTATCACTCTTCATTCTTAGCGCGGCGGGAGGAAACTCACGCCGCTTTCGTTTGTATGGAGCCAAAGATGGCTCCATACAAACGTCGCGCCGTAGCTTACTTTAAGCGAAAGCGGACTGGTTCAGCTTGCACTCCTATAATTTTCCTTTAAGAAACCTCGCATGAACATCCTCAAAGAATTCGAAGCCGCACAAGCCATCCTCAAAGGCCATTTTATCCTCTCCAGCGGTTTGCATAGCGATACCTATATGCAATGCGCCCGCGTGTTGATGGATCACGCGCGTGCCGACCGCCTCTGCAAAGCATTGGCCGAAAAAGTAACCGCACAGTTTGGCAAGGATGCATTTGATATCGTCGTGTCACCTGCCATGGGTGGCGTGATCGTTGGCTATGAAATGGCCCGCCAGCTAAACCTACCGTCCATCTTCTGCGAACGCGAAAATGGCCAGTTCACTTTCCGCCGTGGCTTTGAAGTACCTAAAGGTGCGCGCGTATTGATTATTGAAGATGTAGTCACCACCGGTAAATCCTCGATCGAAACCATCGATTGCGTCACCGCCCAAGGCGGAAAAGTGATCGCCGAAGCAAGCCTCGTAAACCGCAATAACGGTAAGAACCCACTCCCAATTCCATTGGTGTCGTTATTGGAAATTGAAGTAAAAACATTTGCTGCAGATGCAGTGCCAAGCGAACTTGCTAATATTCCTGCTGTTAAGCCAGGCAGTCGGTTTTTAAAAACAAACTAAGAAATTATATGTTGCTAAAAACCATTGCGAGCATACCTCAGCCGCCTGCCGATAATGAATTAATTAGGAAAGCAGAGCAAAGATTTTTCTGGTTTGTGATTATTTATTGGTCACTCGCAATCTTTCTGCCCTTTGTCGTGGATTTTTTCTCGCCCGCGATATCGGAGCTGGTTTGGGAGCATAATATATTGTGGAATGGCGGTAGCATCCTCATTTTATTTTCCGTGCTGCATACGAGATATTTTGACATTAAAAAGAACTGCAACCCTGAAAACCGACATTTCCGCGGCAGTGATTTTAATCCGTATTATCACTTTGGCGAAAAGATCGCGCTACATTCCTGGACATTAGGATTTGTACTGATGGCTTTATCCAGGTGGATACAGCTCTAAACCCGGCGCTCAACCATCAGCTTTTTGATTTCTGCAATTGCCTTCGCAGGGTTCAAACCCTTAGGGCAGGTTTTGGTGCAGTTCATGATGGTGTGGCAGCGATAGAGTTTGAATGGATCTTCAAGATCATCCAAACGATCACCCGTTGCTTCATCGCGGCTATCGGCGATCCAGCGATAGGCTTGCAGCAAAATAGCGGGGCCTAAATAGCGATCCGAATTCCACCAATAGCTTGGGCAGCTGGTCGAACAGCATGCGCACAAAATACATTCATACATGCCATCCAACTTCTCGCGATCTTCTGGGCTTTGCAGGCGCTCGCGCGTTGGCTCGGCTGAGTCGGTCTGTAGCCATGGCTTGATGGATTCATATTGCGCATAGAAATGCTTCATATCCGGTACGAGATCTTTGATCACGGCCATGTGCGGTAGCGGATAAATATTCACCGCACCACTCACGTCATCACATGATTTGAGGCAGGCGAGGGTGTTTGTACCATCAATATTCATCGAGCAGGAACCGCAAATTCCTTCGCGGCAGGAGCGGCGGAAGGTGAGGGTAGGGTCGATTTCATTTTTAATTTTAATCAGCGCATCCAGCACCATCGGCCCACAGCTCGCCATATCGACTTCATAGGTATCGAGACGCGGATTGCTATCGCCTTCCGGATCCCAGCGATAGACTTTGAATTCTTTTATCTGCTTCCGCGTTGCAGTTGGTGGCGCTTTATAGAAGCGGCCTTTTTTGATTTTGGAATTTTTAGGCAGTGTAAATTCAGCCATATTAATACACCCTTTCTTTCGGCGGAACGGGAGCGACTTCTTCCGTGCCGGTTTTCATATGGACAGGGCGGTAATCGACTTTCTCTTTGCCCTTTTCATCCACCCACATCAGCGTGTGTTTCATCCATTCTTTATCGTTCCGTTTCGGGAAATCTTCCCGCGCATGAGCGCCACGGCTTTCTTTGCGGTTCAATGCACCTTTCACGGTCGCGATCGCCTGCGGCAACATATTCTCAAGTTCTAATGCTTCGACCAGATCACTGTTCCAAATCATCCCGCGATCCTGAACGCCGATGCTGTCATGATATTGCGCGTTGATCTCCATCATTTTATCAACACCTTCGGCCATTGTTTTGTGCTCACGGAACACAGCGGCATGGTTCTGCATGGTCTTCTGCATCTTGAGGCGCATTTCCGCCGTGGAAGATTTACCTTTGGAGTGACGCAATTTATCCAACCGCGCGATCGAATTATCGCCCGCATCTTTAGGCAGCGATGGTAGCTTCGGTTTATCTTTCAAAATTTCTCCAGCGCGAATCGAAGCTGCACGCCCGAAAACTACGAGGTCAATCAATGAGTTCGAGCCAAGACGGTTTGCGCCATGCACAGATACGCAGGCAGCCTCACCAATTGCCATGAGGCCTGGGACGATTGCATCCGGGTTATTACCTTTAAGGGTCACCACTTCCCCATGAATATTGGTTGGAATACCGCCCATATTATAATGCACGGTTGGGAGCACGGGGATTGGTTCTTTGGTTAAATCGACGCCGGCGAAAATCTTCGCGGTTTCGGAAATGCCAGGGAGGCGTTCTTCGAGCACTTTCGGATCGATATGATCGAGGTGGAGGAAGATGTGATCTTTCTCGGGGCCAACGCCAAGGCCTTCGCGGATTTCAATCGTCATCGAACGGCTAACTACGTCTCGGCTCGCCAAATCTTTTACATGCGGTGCATAGCGTTCCATGAAACGGTCGCCTTTGGAGTTCACCAAATAACCACCCTCACCACGTGCGCCTTCCGTAATCAAACAACCTGCACCATAAATACCGGTTGGATGGAATTGGACGAATTCCATGTCTTGCAGCGGCAAGCCAGCACGCGCAACCATTCCGCCGCCATCGCCTGTGCAGGTATGGGCGGAAGTGGCAGAGAAGTACGCACGGCCATAACCACCTGTTGCGAGCACAACCATATGTGCGTTGAAGCGGTGGAGCGTGCCGTCATCTAAATTCCAAGCCATGACCCCACGGCAGACGCCTTTGGAATCCATGATTAAATCCATGGCAAAATATTCGATGAAGAATTGCGCTTTGAAGCGCAAGCTCTGCTGATAGAGCGTGTGCAAAATTGCGTGACCAGTTCTATCCGCTGCGGCGCAGGTGCGTTGGGCTGGGGGGCCTTCGCCGAATTGGGTGGTCATGCCGCCGAAGGGGCGTTGATAAATTTTGCCTTCTTTGGTGCGCGAGAAGGGAACGCCGTAATGCTCCAGCTCGATCACCGAAGGGATCGCTTGCTCGCACATATAGGCGATGGCGTCTTGGTCGCCTAACCAGTCGGAGCCTTTGATAGTGTCGTAATAATGCCAGCGCCAATCATCTTCGCCCATGTTGCCAAGTGCGGCAGAAATGCCACCTTGCGCGGCGACAGTGTGGCTGCGGGTAGGGAATACTTTGGTGATGCAGGCGGTGCTTAAGCCTTTTTCCGCCATGCCGAATGTCGCGCGCAAACCAGCGCCACCAGCGCCGACAACCACCACATCATAGTTATGATCGATTACGGTGTAAGATGAGGTCATATCAGCCCGGAATATAAATGGAAAAGAGGGTAAAGGTCGTCGCGACAACCGCAACAATGCTCGCCAGTTTAAAGAACACTAGCAGGAAAAGTTTAAGTGCATGGCCGTGAATATAATCTTCAATCACCACCTGAATGCCGAGATAGCCGTGATAAAATGTGGTGACCAACAACAGCATCAACAACACTACGTTGTGCGGCTTATGCAAGAACATGACAACGCTTGAATATTGCACCGGCGCAATCGAGAGCGCAGCATAGACAAACCAAACAACTAAAAAGATCAACGCCACTGCGCTCACACGCTGCGCCCAGAAATGGCCAGTACCTTCTTTCGCGGAGCCAAGGGCTTTTGCTTTCTTTAGGGGGGTGGTCATTTTCATAAATATGCCTGTATTTGCTGTAGGCATTCAGGGTGATTAATGAGGTAAATCGCGAGGGTGAGTGAGATCGACACCATCAATACGAATAAGCCCGAAAGCGTGACCGTAGGCAACTCAAACCCTTCACCGATATCCCAAGCCAAATGGCGGATGCCGTTGCAGAGGTGATAAAACAGGCAGAAAATAATGCCATAAATCACGATCATGCCGGGTATATTATTCAGCAGCGCCAGCGACGCATCAAAACAATTCGGCCCATAACCCAAGCATGCAATCAACCACGCCACTGCAAACGCACCAAGATAAAGCGCCACACCTGTGCCACGATGCATGATCGACAACACCGAAGTAATCTGTGGGCGATAAATGCTCAAATGTGGCGAGAGCGGACGCTCACGCAGTGGTGTTACCGGCTTATTAGTTTTTGCAAAGGCAACGGATGATTTTGATTTGGCGGCAACCGCTGCTTTTTTTGCGGGCGCTTTTTTGGCGACCGAAGGCTTTGCAGTTACTTCTGCTGCCACTGTTTTTTTGACTATTGTTTTCTTTCGCGCCTTAGCCGCAATGGTTTTAGGGGCGGGCTTTTTACGCACTTTCGCCGAAGCTGCTTTTTTCGCAGATTTCCGCGCCGGTGCCTTACGAAGGGGTTTCTGTGTTGGCATAACGCATTGAACATACAACAAAATTTCGCCTTTGCAAGCGGATTTGAAATACCCCACCCCACGTCATAAAACCTTAACAATTCCCTCGTATAATGTAAGTAATTCTCTTGGTGACACACCTTAACTTTAGGCGTGGCCAAGTTCAGGACGGCATGTTGCTGTTTCTATGTGTTACCGGAGAATAGTTTCTGGTTTAGGAGAAAATCGTGGGAAGACACAGTGCGGCTTGGACGGCGGTTAACCAGAGTTTTGCAGATGATGCCCAGCGAATCAAGAGTTTACAGGAACAGATCGGTAAGCTTGAGGTGGCGGGGGAAAATCGCAAAAAGCTAGTGGAACTGGTGTTGAAGTTGTCTGACGATGATGTTGCAAAAATTCTCAGTGGAATGGAATCCAAAAACGTCTGTCGGATTTGTGGTGCCTGGGACAAGGAGTTTCCACTCGGGGCATGTTTCGAGTGGGTCTGCAGCAACGGATGTGGCGACACACCGCGGAGACAACTGAACAATATCGAAATTCCTGATCCGGCGCGGGAAGAGGGCGGTGACTTCTAGGCGAGTTGAAAGCGATTTTAATTTTAGAGGACGACGCAGCGATGCGTCGTCCTCTTTTTTTGTTTATGTCATGCCGGCGTAGGCCGGTATCCCCGATAGGCCACGCGAAGGAAGTGCGTGGATCCCGTCATTCGACGGGATGGCGATTATTTTAGAGTCCGTAACTCCGCACCAGCTCTTCCGCTATCTGTATGCTATTCAGCGCAGCGCCTTTGCGGACGTTGTCGGAGACTACCCATAGGTTTAGGCCGTTCTTTACAGTTGGGTCTTTGCGGATGCGGGAGATGTAGACTGCATCTTCGCCTACGGCTTCGATAGGGCTGGTGTAGCCGCCATTTTCGGCACGATCGACTACTACGCAGCCGGGAGCATTATCTAAAATCTCGCGCGCTTCTTCGGGGGTGATTGCGTTTTCGAATTCAATGTTGATCGATTCAGAATGGCCGACGAACACCGGCACACGCACGCACGTTGCGCTTACTTCGATTTTCGGATCGAGAATTTTTTTGGTTTCGTGGACCATTTTCCATTCTTCTTTGGTCGCGCCATCATCCATGAACACATCGATATGCGGGATCACGTTATAGGCGATCTGCTTCGTGAATTTTTTTGGTTCCTGCTTGTCATAGACGAATGTTTTTTTCGTTTGGTCATACAATTCATCCATACCTTCTTTGCCCGCACCGGAAACGGATTGGTAAGTCGACACCACCACGCGTTTAATTTTCGCGGCATCATGCAACGGCTTCAATGCCACGACCATTTGGATGGTCGAGCAGTTGGGGTTGGCGATGATATTTTTCTTGCGGAAATTTTTGAGTGCTTCCGGGTTTACTTCAGGCACGACCAACGGAATATCTTCCATCATCCGAAAATGGGAAGTGTTATCAATCACCACGCAGCCAGCTTCCGCCGCCTTCGGTGCAAAAATTTTGGAGACGCTAGCGCCAGGCGAGAACAGACCAATCTGCGTGCCCTTAAAATCATATTTCGCGAGATCTTGCACGACCAAGATTTTATCTTCGCCGAAACTCACTTCTTTGCCGGCCGAATTGTTAGAGGCAAGTGCGACCACTTCACTGACAGGGAATTTGCGTTCCGCCAGAATCGACAGCATCACTCTACCAACATTTCCCGTGGCGCCAACCACGGCAACTTTATAACCCATAAAAGAAACCTTTTTATTTATTGAAACGAGGGAGCTATATATATGCCTCATGGTAAAAGCACGCAAGAGCATATCGCAACAAAGTTGGCAGGTTATTAGCAAAACCGCCTATTGGACGTTGCATCATGATGGAATGGAGCTGGCGGGCTATCTCACCTTCCTCGGAATTTTGGCGATTTTTCCGTTCCTAGTGTTCCTGATTTCGTTAGCCGGTTTTGTAGGTGAGCTTGAAAAAGGCGGGCAATTTGTGGCACTCCTCACCACCTATATGCCGCAGGATTTCATCCAATCCTTCCAGCCGCGGATTCAGGAGATTGTCTCCGGTCCACCGCAGGGGCTGATGACACTGGCTATTGTTGGCACGCTCTGGACCTCCTCTTCGGCTGTGGAAGGTTTAAGAATGGTGCTCAATCGGGCACATAATGTCTCGACACCGCCTTCTTATATGTGGCGGCGAGCGATAAGTATTTTGCAGCTAATTGTACTCTCCATTCTCATTATCATCGCGATGTTATTTATGACCGTAATCCCTGTGATTTGGAGTTGGGTGGAACGGCGATTCGATCTGGATGGGGCCCTTGCTCCCGGCTTTACCTATCTGCGTTATGCTTTTAGTTTTATTACGTTTTTTGGAGCGGTCGCTACTAGTTATTACATTCTGCCTAACATCCGCCAACGCTGGAAAGTGGTGGCGCCGGGAGCGGTGTTGGTAGTGATATTGTGGATGATCGCCGCCGAGGTAATGGGTTTTTACTTAAGCATTTTTAACCAGCTTGATCTGGTCTATGGAAGCTTGGCCGGTTTGATCGTTTCCATGCTGTTTTTCTATATTTTGGCGGTTATTTACATCGCCGGGGCCGAATTTAACCACCAAATCGCCCTATTGATGGGCTGGCATATTACTGAAAAAGTGCATGCCAAGAGAAAAACCGCCAAAAAATCGACATAATATACTGCACTGCAAGGTGATTTTTGGCCTGGGTTATATTAGTATATGCCTATGGATTTTATTCTCGCCATCATTGCATTTTTGAGCATCGCCTATCTGCTGGTAGTAGGGGTGATGTTCATTGTTCAACGTCATATGATCTATCACCCCGTGCGCCATTTAGGAGTGCCAGAATCTTACGGCTTCATTCGCGCAAAACAAATCGAACTCCCCACCGATGATGGCCACACCATCAAAGCCTGGTACACACCGCCTACCACCCGCCAAGAAACCATCGTCTATTTCCACGGCAATCGTGGCAATATCGGCAACCGTGCCCACAAACTCATAGCCTTCGCCAAAGAGGGCTACGGCGTGTTAGCAGTAAGCTGGCGAGGCTTCGGCGGTAGCACCGGCAAACCCTCTGAAAGGGGATTGCTCAAAGACGCCCACACTGCCATCAAGTGGCTCCACATCCCACATGAGCAGATGATCCTCTACGGCGAATCATTAGGCTCCGGCGTTGCCGTACAAATGGCAACCGAATATCCAGTGTCCCTCATCATGCTAGAAGCCCCCTACGCCTCTATCCGAGGTCGCGCACAGGAGCTTTACCCGTGGTTACCAGTACACTATATTTTGCGCGATCATTTCGATTCGATCAGCCATATTAGTAAGATCAAATCACCGCTATTGATTATCCACGGCGAGAATGATGAAGTAATGCCGGTTTCCCACTCCAAACGATTATTCGAAGCCGCCCCAGACCCTAAGCGCATGGTCCTCTATCCTCATGTGCATCACACCGATTTTAGTATGCAGCAGATCTTGCAGCCGCTGGCGGAAGTTTTGGGTAATCGTAAACTCTAGAGACCTTACAAGACTCAATTTCAAGTGTGGTTCGTTCTGAAGGTTTTACGCCCAAATAGAGTTCGCTAGGTTTCCCAGCGATATGCTCTATCATTAAAAGCTGCGGATTTTGTGTATAATCCCGGCTATAGACGTTGCGCGGCCCAGTTATTTTCCCTTTTACGGCTATTAAACCTGAGCTTACTTCATTCACAAGCAGTAGCGCGCGGTTCCCAATAACGGGTACGCCACTTTTTTGGAATGTTATGTGATTCTTAACAGTAAGCTCAATATAATAGGTGCCTTTAGGCAATTTGTCGGTGATCAAAAGCATATCATTTTTTATACTGCAGTTAACATTACTCGCATATTTTTGCACATTGATTGGCTTCTTGCGTCTTTGCCAAACCACATGCAATGGCATTTGCGCCACTGGCTCAAAGCTCAGCAACATTTCTCTATAAAACCACCAATTTGCCCGCCGACTCCATGTCTCCCATGGAGTCCAATATTCGTCAGATGAAGGTCGCTCATTCGGAGTGGTTACAAAATCAGGCTGTGAGTCTTTAAAAGACTGAAGATAATGCGCACGATTTTCTTTTCCTAAAGCATGAATAATATAGTCAATTCCGCTCGGTTGAAATTTATTGGAGAGAGCCTCCATCAACGAAGAATAGGTGGAAAATACGGTTTTATTTTCAAATTGTTTGGCTATTTTTATTTCCCTTTTTTGTGAATTTTCAAGAAACCCGCCAGCTGCCTCCGAATAAAAATGATCCTTGCCAGCAAGAATCAAAACTTCTTTTTTCCAATTCAAGAGGGAGACAGGGGCATAAAGAATGTAAAACAGGACGCCGCATATGGCGGATGCCGGAATAAGGAACTTCTGATATTTTTCCTGAAAAATATTGGGAATGCACTTAAGGATAAAAAATAACGCGATAAAATAAACAAGCCGCATAGGGGCACAAAAATAGCGTGCTTGTATACCACCACCTATTGTTGCAATTGCAGCAGCCGCAAGCGTTGCGGTAACAATATAAAAAAACAAAATATCTTTAAGATCTGCCTTTTTTTGCGCCATGACGTAAATGGATATTGCTAACGCAGAGAGAGTAGGGAGGCTTACAATTGGAAATTCAACTACGTATTTTAATAACCCACCTAATGAAAATATTTTTTCATTTTCATTAAGCATGAAATACCAAAATTGATCTTTTGCAACTCCTCCAAAATTATAGCTTAAGGTACGCAGAGGGTAGCCTTGCGTGACAATAAAAAACAACAATATATAGCCAGCAATTACGCCCAAAAAATGTACCAATAAACTTGAGACTTTTGGTGATGCTCTCCAGACAAAAAGTAAGTAGGTGGCGGATAAAGCAGCAAGAGAAGCATAACCAAAATCATTGCTCCAACAGCCTTGTGCGCCAGCCATCACCCCCCATAACAACGCTTCTTGGTTTTTTGTAAAATCCGCCTTTCGATTGTAAATAAGCAGCAATAGGCCCGCACTTAAGAATGGTAATGTAGCGCGAAGACCTAAAGCAGAATTTTCTGCAGTGGAAAGTGTGGCAAAAACAGAGGGGGAAGAAGTGGGGTCAAGCGTGGGGATAATAGCATAAATCTGGACCAGAAAACTTAACGCCAAAGAAGTTTTCCAGTTAAATCTGAGCAAAATAAATAAGACAAAAGAGGCCAGTCCAAATAACCATTCATGTGAAAGTTCTGCGGAAAATTTGGAAGCCGCAAACGTTTCGCCCATCAGTTTAAAAGGCAGATAGGTAACATAGGTAGTGCCAAAGCCCATATAAGGCTGGAAATCACGGCCTGGAACTTGACCAGCTGCCATCCGGCGAAGTGGGTTATATGTCTGAAAATCGCCATTAATGGGGCTGTAACGCAGCATTTGCCCTTTCACAAGAGCCTGTGAAAGAGTTAGGTCAAACCACATTAACCCAATGCAAAACAACAGCGGAATATAATAGCGTTGCACAAGCGCCTTCGTACAATAGAATGAATACTGCATCAACTATGAATATTACTGCATCTTCCGGGGAAGATGTGGGAATTCATAAACGCCAGAAATGTGACAAGACTCAATTTTCAAAACCGCCCGCTCCTTTGGCGCTACCCGTAGTTTGAGGGTGCTCGGCATGCCGGCCTTGTGCTCCACCACCAACAGCTGGGGGCTTAGAGTATAATCCGCATTATAGGTTCGGATATCTGGCTGTGCGACATGCTTCCCCGCGACTGCGTTAAAGCCGGAGCTTTCTTCTTCTACCACCAGTAATGCTCGGTTACCAATCAATGGTTCACCAGATTTTTTAAGTTTCGTTTTTTGTGGAACGGTTAATTCAATATAATACGTCCCTGCGGGTAGTTTATCTGTTAACTCGAGCGAGCTTCCGTTCACCTTGCAGCTCACTTGAGAGATGCGTTTTTTTGTATCGAGTGGCTGTGGCCTTTTCTTCCACACCACGTGATAAACCGTCTGCATCGCAGGCTCATGTTTTTTAATCATCTCGCGATAGAACCACCAATTCACCCTGCGGCTCCAGACTTCCCATAGGGTCCAAAGTTCATTGGGTGTCGTTACAAAATCTGGGTCGGTCTGCGCGAAGGAGATGAGATATTCCTCCCGATTCTCTTTGCCCAATGCATGAATAATATAATCAATCCCACTAGGTTGAAAATTTCCTGAGGCGGCATCCATGAGTGAAGAATAGGTCGAAAACACTTTCTTATTTTTAAACTGTTTCTGGATCACCATTTCCTGCTTCTGCGAATTGGAAAGATAACCACCTGCCCACGCCGAATAAAAATAATGCCCCTCGGTTTTTGCCTCGATTTCTTGCTGCATATTGCGGATTGAGACAGGTTGAAAGGCAGCATAAAACCCAACGCCACAAAGCACAGCTATCAGCAAAATAAAGTTATTAAACCGAGGCGAAGGTACTGGAATAAGTTTTAGTAACACAAACAATGCGGCAAAAGGCATCAGCCGTAGTGATGCCGAAAAATAACGCTCCATGATTCCGCCGCCGATGGTTGAAAGCAGGCCTGCGGCTAGGGATGTGGCGAGGATGTAGAAGAATAATATGTCCCGCAAATCGGGTTTTCTTTGTCGCCAGTTATAGAGGAATATGCCTGCAACAAAAGCTGCTGAGATGCCGGCTAATAAGAAGATGCGCTTGGCTTTGACATATTGCATTAGCGAGAAGACTTTGCCCTCTTCATCCAACATGAAATACCAAAACTGATCTTTTGCCACCCCCCCCAAATTATAGGTGAGTGCACGTATTGGATAGCCATGTGTGGCGATAACAAAGAGGGCAATGAACCCGATAATGAGGCCGATCAAGTGAGGGACAACCCAACTTCTGCCGCGAAATAAAAAGTAACTGGCGGAGAGCACAACCATTGAGGTGAAGCCATAATCATTGCTCCAAAATGCTTGGGCACCTGCGATAAAGCCCCAGATCAATGCCTCCATATCGCCGGAGAGTTTAGCTTTGCGGCGATAGATCCATAATAATAACCCAGCAGTTAAAAAGGGCAGGGCGATGCGGACACCTAGGCAGGAATTTTCGGCGTGCGAGAGGGCGGAAAAAGTTTGGCCGAAGGGGAGGGCGGTCTCGGCGATTTCCCAGTCCATGGTGAGGGTGTAAAGATAATCCGACGCGACATAAGCATAGAGCTGCAGGATGAAGCTAAGTGCGAAGGCGGTGAACCAATTAAATCTTAATAGGCGAAAAAGCACGAGTGAACCGAGACTGAATAGCCACATATGCATCAATTGGGCGGAGAATTTTGAAGCCGAGAATGTTTCCCCCATCAGCTTGAAGGGGAGGTAAGTGACATAGGTGATACCGAGGCCCATATAAGGTTGGAAATCACGGCCGGGGACTTGCCCTGCGGCCATTCGGCGCAGAGGGTTATAGGTCTGAAAATCGCCGTTGATGGGGTTGTAATGGAGGATTTGGCCCTCGAAATAGGCTTTCGAAATGGTGAGGTCTAACCACATCAGGCCGATGATCAATAATAAAAAGGTAGATGTGCGTTGCATAACATTCTTTTACAACGCAATGAATTGCGGTATCAACTTCCAATATGAAAACCTGTTTAATTGGACATACCGGATTTGTCGGCAGCAACCTGGCAAGCCAGTATAGCTTTACCGATAGCTACAATTCCAAAAACATCTCCGACATTGCGGGGAAGGAATATGATTTGGTCGTCTGCGCTGGCGTGCAGGCGAAAAAATGGTGGGCCAACCAAAACCCAGCGGAAGATTGGGCGGGCATTGAGGCGTTGCTCAAGCATCTGGATAATGTGCAGGCCAAACGCTTTGCGGTTATTTCGAGTGTTGATGTTTATCCAAAAACGAACGGTGTTGATGAGGAGTTTGATTGCTATGGTGAGACGAACCACCCTTATGGAACACACCGCCTATGCTTTGAAGATGAAATTCGCAAACGTTTTGATGAAGTATCATTGTTCCGCCTCTCCGCCTTGTTTGGCAAGGGCCTGAAGAAAAATATTATTTATGATATGATGCACGATAATTGCCTGGAGATGATTAACCCCAACAGCAGTTTCCAGTGGTATGATTTGAGCAATCTGTGGACCGATGTTCGCACCTCGATGGCCAAACATATTAAGCTCATCAATCTTGTGAATGAGCCACTCGAAAGCTCTGCGATTGCAGATTTGTTCCCTGGCAAAAAGATCGGCTATAAGCCCTCGCCCGAAGCGCATTATAATATCAAGACCATCCATTCCCCAACCGGCTATCTCAAAACCAAGCAAGAGGTGCTAGAGGATATCAGGCAGTTCGTATGCGCCTAACGATTTCGAATCTCGCCTGGGAAAATAATCTGGAAGCAGAGGTGTTTGCTGAACTCAAAAAACGCGACATCTCTGCCATCGAAATCGCTCCCACCAAAATCTGGCCCGATTGGCGCAACATCAACGAAACTTCGATGCAATTTTTTCGTGAGCGAGTGTCAGGTTTCGATGTCTCCTCCTTTCAATCACTCCTCTTCGGTAGGCCAGAACTTTCTATTTTCGGCAGCGATGAAATCAAGCAACAAACCCTTCGCCACTTGAAAATGGTTGCTGACCTCGCCGCCAGCCTTGGCGCAAAACCGATGGTGTTTGGCTCACCTAAAAACCGAGATAAAGGTGAGCGCACAGCAGAGGCCGCATTCGCTGAAGCCAAAGAATTTTTCTACACCATCGGCAGTTATTGCGAAAAGATTGGCGTCACCTTGTGCCTTGAAGCAAACCCAACTCAATATGGCTGCAACTTCATCACCAATGCCGGGCAGGCAGCGGAGTTAGTGCGTGCCGTAAACTCATCCGGCTTCCGTTTGCATCTCGATACTGCCTGTATGTTTTTGGCGGGCGATGATCTCGCAAAAACGATTCTCGATAACCGAGATATCTTGGCGCACTTTCATGTGAGCGAGCCAAACCTAGGCAATTTCGCTGAGCCACAATCGCCACATAAAACTGCAGCATCGGCACTTAAACAAATTGGTTATCTGGGCTATGTCTCGATCGAGATGCTAAACAAAGAAAACACGCTTCAGCCCATTACGGAGGCACTGGATTATGTCCAACGAACTTATTCCTAGAGAAGTCCCGGCTTACGAAAAACATATTTTCTGGGACGCAAAAACCAAATACGCCGTACTCATCCCCGTCATCAACGAAGGCGGCCGCATCCAAGCCCAACTGCGTAAGATGATGGCCGTTCCTGGCATGCCCGATATCATCATCGGCGATGGCGGATCAAAAGATGGCTCACTCGATTTTGAATTCCTCAAAGAATGCAACGTCCGCACCTTGCTAGTCAAAACCGGCCGCGGAAAACTCAGTGCACAACTCCGCATGCTCTTCGATTTTGCACTAAAGGAAGGTTATGCCGGCGTCGTCACCATCGACGGCAATAATAAAGATAGCGTCGAATCCATCCCCCATTTCGTCGCCGCACTTGAAGCTGGTTTCGATTATCTGCAAGGCTCCCGCTATATTAAAGGCGGCAAAGAAATCAACACACCATGGGATCGTAAACTCGGCCTAAAATATATCCACGCCCCCTTAATCAGCCTCGCCGCTCGCCATCGTTATACGGACACCACCAACGGCTTCCGTGGCATCAATAGCCGAATCTTGAAGGATCCTAGAGTCCAGCCCTTCCGCGATATATTTGATACCTATAATTTGCATTACTACCTAAGCATCCGCACCGCCCGTTTGGGTTATCGCATCAAAGAAATTCCAGTCACCAGGGCTTATCCTAACGAGGGGCCTACCCCAAGCAAGATAGGTGGATTCGCTGGCAAGTTCCATGTGCTGAAGCAGATGTTTTTGGCATGCATCGGCGCTTATAATCCGAAATGAAGTCATTCAAGCTCATTGGTTTATTTGCCGTGCTGGGTCTATTGCTGACCTGGGTATTGGTGCCGAATATAGATGTTGAGATTACACCTAATTATCCAAAAACAGCCCCGGAGGATGTCATCCCGGTTTTTCCCAATTATAAACCCTGGTATCGGGCAGAAGCCGGAGAGCAGTTACATTATAAAATAACCATTCAGAAATTTGATAATTTACAGATTGGCACCTTCCGCCTGTTGCCAGATGATTGCATTCAAAGTGTGGTATTGAATGGGCAGGAAATGCTAAAAGAAAAGCCGCCTTTATGTGTTGTTAACTCCGGTGCTTCCTTCGCGCTTTCGCCTTATTTGCGGTGGGGCAGCAATACCCTCAATGTCATCATTTTAAGCCCCCAAAGCAGCGCAGGCTTAGATTTCTATGCGGATTTCGTAAACGACAATACCGGTAGGTTTCTACTTGGCTATTGGGTGCTCTTTTGGGTTGCGGTTGTCATTGCTATCGCAAGGCAGTTGAAATTTTCGCCGCTTATTCAGGTTTGTTTGTGTTTAAACACTGCGCTATTGTTTACTGCCGGTATAGTCTCTACCCGCCATATGCTGGCCCATGATATGAGCGCTTATGTTGATCACGTCGCTTATCTTTATACCCATTGGTGGCGAACGGATCCTTTTTACCACTCCGGCTTCCGGCCAACTTCGCTTTATTTTTTATTCTTGGCCTGGCTTGCGCGGTTAGGGAACCATTTATTATTGGGCGGTCTAATCTGGCGCGTATCCTCTCTCGTGTTTTACAGCATATTCTTATTTTCAGGCCTAAAAATAATCGAAAAAACATTACGCAATTATGAGGCCAGAACAATTGCACAAGTTTTGTTTTTGTTTTGGCCACTTCACTTCATTCTTGCGTTTCATGTGAATAACGATACTCCGTTTTATGCCTTCTGCAGTTTTGCGTTATTGCGGTGGCTTTCCTATATTGAGCGACCGACGCTTCAAAATATCTGTATTGCTGTTGGTATAACAAGCCTCTCGCTATTGATTAAATTTAATACCCTTATCCTTGGCCCTGTTATTCTTGCCGCGCTTTGGATGAAGCGTGATTTCTTGCTGAAAAATCTGAGTGACGGGTGGCGCAAAAAAAGAATGCTGCTGATCCTGGCTGTTTTTATGCCCATAATAGCTTTGGGTACAGGGCCGGTGCATAGCGCCTATAAAGCACATTCTTTGAGTTATGATCCGGGAATTTATGGCGCTCAGGGTTCCGGCGGAGAGGGTATCAAGGCGCAAAATAACTTAAAGGCTTATTTGCCAACGGACACCACCTTGTTGCGGGATTCCCCTTATATCCAACACGGCAATCTGCCGAGCCAACAAAATCTATGGAATTATTTGTCCAAAACTATGCTCTTTGGTGAGTACGATTTTTCTTCCCCCGAGATTGCAGAGATAATGGTGATGTGTCTTTGTGGTATGGCTCTAACAGTTCTTGCATCGGTCTTTTTGTTACTGAGAAAAGATAAAATAACCCCGGCTGCACTATTAAATATCTTGTTTTTGCTCAGTGCGCTTGCGGGGCTTGTTTTTTTCAGGGCGCAATATAAGCAAACGGCGGCACAGGATTTTCGCTATATTGTGCCGAGTTTAATTCCGTTTGTCATGGCTTGGTCAAGCACCGTGGCGCAGTGGCAGCGCAGGGATCTTTGGTTTTTATACATTCCCGCCTATGCCAGCGCCGCTCTACTGATTGCCAGCGGCATTGTGTTGTATGAGTTGTTTTTCTATTATTTGCCATGATCAATCAGGTTTCAGTAATGAATGCTATCGTTATTGGCGGCGGGTTTTATGGATGTATGGTGGCGCTGCACCTGCATGAGAAGGGTATTCCTGTAAGCATTATCGAAGCAAGCGATAATCTGCTTTCACGCGCTTCGTATGTGAATCAAGCGCGTGTACATAATGGCTATCATTACCCGCGAAGCTTCAATACCGCCTATCGCAGCCGGTTTAATTCACCACGTTTTATCCGCGAGTTTAAGCCAGCCGTGGTCGATAATTTTACGCATTTATATGCCATCGTTCGCGCACGTTCTAAAGTGACGGCAAAACAATTCACCACCTTTGCCCATAACATCGAGGCCAAAATTAAGCCCGCACGAAAACTCCATCAGGAGTGGTTTAATCCGCGACTGATTGAGAGTGTATTTGAGGTGGAAGAATTCGCCTTTGATGCAACGATTTTGAAGGAAATTCTGCTGGAGCGATTAGGCGAAGACAAAATCCCGATTCATTATAATGAAAAAGTTTTGCGTTTTACTGAAGGCAAAGTAATCACTGATAAAAATGAATACCCCGCGACATTGGTGTTCAACTGCACTTACTCGGCTCTAGAAGATATTGCCGGCACAGCACCGCTTAAACTGAAGCATGAAATTACGGAAATAGCGCTCGTCAAAGTGCCGCCATTGCTTTCTCAAATTGGGATTACGGTGATGGATGGCCCTTTCTTTTCGGTGATGCCATTTCCGGCAGAGTCGCTGCATTCGTTTACCCATGTACGCTATACACCGCATGCCAGCTGGAAGAGCGGCGAGAGGGCGACGCCCTATGGGCAGTTGGATGAATATCAAAGGCAATCACGCTTTCCGTTTATGGTGCGAGACGCGGCACGGTTTATGCCGATGTTGAAGGATTCCGAATATCAACATTCGCACTTTGAGGTGAAGACAGTGATGCAGACCAACGAAGTGGATGATGGAAGGCCGATTTTGTTCCAGCAACAGCCAGGGCAATCCGTCTATTCAATTTTAGGTTCTAAAATCGATAATATCTATGATGTACTGGAGCGCATTGATGCGGTATTGGTAAATGCATGAAAAAAGAAACGTTTATATCGGTCGTAATCGTTACCTATAACGCCACGCGCTATATCGAGCTGGCGATCGAGAAGCTTTCGGCAGAATTATCGGCGCGCTATAAGGACTATGAAATCGTGGTGGTGGATGACGGGTCGCTTGACCGCACGGCGGAGGCGGTGGAGCGCCTGCAAAAACGCCTTTCCAATATCCAACTTTATGTTTTGGGGCGGCGCTATGGCGATGCGATTGCTACTATAGTTGGGCTTGATAACGCTATTGGTGATTATGTTGCTATCATGGACGCAGAAACAGATACGCCGGAAACAATTTCAGTAATGGCTGAGTTGGCGCAGAATGGATATGATGTTGTCTATGCCGCTGCAACTGGGCGCGAAACGCAGCAAAAGTTTTATGACAGGTTGGCTAAGCTTTTCTATAACCTGTTCCAGCGTTTTACGGGCAATGAAATTCCGGAGCAAGTTTCGCGTTTCCGTTTGTTTTCTAGGGCTGTGGTAAACTACATCACAGCAGTGAATGACCGGCACCAATTGCTTCGCGTATTACCGGCAATTTCCGGCTTTTCGCATACGGTGATCCCCTATGCGGCAAAAGCCTCTAGTAAGTCGCGTAGCCTAATGGGGCGAATAGGCGAAGGTATCAATGTGCTGTTCAGCTCATCCGTAAAGCCCCTGCGGTTTGCAACCTATACTGCACTTGCCGCAGGCCTGCTTAACCTTATTTATGCTGTTTACGTCGTAGTAGTAGCCTTGATTAAGCCGGATGTGGCAGAGGGCTGGGTTTCACTTTCGCTCCAGAGTTCCGGTATGTTTTTCCTGATTTCCTTGATATTAACAATTATATCCGAATATCTTTATGGAATTATGGAGCGGACTCAAAACCGCCCGCTTTATAATATTGCACGTGAGTCTTCTAGCCTTGTGTTTAAGCGCAAAGAAGAATTGAACGTCGTCGATAAAAGCTAGAATTTATAGAGCTGATAGGTGGCGTCGGATTCGCCCCAGCCTTTGATGTTGCAGATGCTTTTTTGCACGCCGTAAATTTCTGGGGTGCTGGTTAATACATATTGCGGCTTGAATTGCTTCACGAAAGCGCCGGCATTTTTGCTGTTCATATTGGTGGGTTCGATATAGCTGGTGATCCCGGTTAAGGCGCCAAATTTATAGGAATAATTTTTAGGCGGCAGCAGAATGGATTGCAGGGGCTTTTTTATGCAGGTGAGTAGTGGGGCGAACTCTTCCGGTTGTTGATTTATCTTATTAAACGCAAAACCGATTGGGGCCGATTGGGTGATAGATTTTGCAAAGTAGGCACCTGCATAGGCTATCGATAGCAAGACAAAAGTGAGTGGAAGTGTGCGCACGATGGCTGGTTTGATTTTTGTGGGGAGAGTGAGCCACAGCAGAGCAACTAATAGGAAGAGTTGAAGTGGTACATAATAGCGGGTTTCGACGAAGCCGGTGAGCAATGTAGTGGATACTTGCGCTGCAATTAACAATGCAAAGAGGGTGATATTTTTATTTTTTTCGGAAGGCTTGGTGGTGAGTAATACGAAGCCTAACAGCCATGGTAGTGCACTGGTGGCGGTGAATAAGACGTCGGCGGATTTGATGATGGAGCCGATCGATTTTTTGATCCAGGTGGTTGGGTTATCCCATAGTAGTGGCACTACGTCGGGATAATAATCGCGGACGAAAAGTGGGATGCTGGAGAGCACAGTGCGGCTGATATCGCTTATCCAGAAGGTGCCGAAATGGCTGTGGGAATAGGCGACCCAAGGGAGCAATGTAATGAGCAGCGCAATATAATAAATGAAGAAGGGGCGGATGAAGAAGCCGAGGATCAAGGCGGGCAATAAAAAGTCGAAGCGGTTGAGGACACTTAAGCCAGCGACGATACCAGCCAGCAGGGCTTTCAGCGGCAGCGCATAACGTCTCGTTGCGTAGAGGTATAAAATGGTGAGGAGTAACAAAAGGCTTAAAGGCAACGTTCCGGCGGAAAAAAGTGCGGTGGTGTAATCGGGGGTGATCATTAGGGCGAAGAAGAGGAAGCAGCCGATTTCTTTTTCGCCGAACCAGATTTTGGATAGGCGTAGCAGCAATAATAAAGTTGGGATGGCGATGAGGAAGTTTAAGACGAAGCCGGCGTAAATACCGAGGTCATGAATGGCGTTTACGCTTGCGATGAGGATGGGCCAAAGCGGCGGGAAGGAAACACCGTAATTTGAGATGATATGGAATTGGCGGAAGCTGTTGATGTGGTAGAAATCGTGGAAGATGCTGCGGGAGAGTTCGTAATAGCTCCAGGAATCTTGCGAAAAATGGGAGTTTGTAGCGGTGGTTAGCCACAAAGCTCCGAGCATGAGGAATAAAGCAAAAAAGCGCATATTACACGCTATAGCCGACAACTAAGCTTTTCGCACCCATAGAATGCGCGAGGCGGATTTGAGTGAGACGAATTCCGTGGTTGGCGAGTTGGTAGCTTCGAGGTGGAAACGGCTTTCCATCGGGCTGCGCTTAAGGATGCGGAGAAATTTTTGACCGTCTAGTAATTCGACGATGGCTTCTTTGTTGATGGCTAGGTTTTCTAATTTTCCGTGATCGTCATAATAGAGAATATCACCGTGACGATAGGTTGGGGCGAGGCCTTCGCCTTCTACTCGTAGTGCAACAAGTGATGTGGCGGAAGAGGAAACGGCGTCGGCGAATTCGCGTTTGGTGGTTGCATCGAAATAGGTGACAGCACCTGCGCCACTGATGGTGCCGATGATTGGGATTGATTTGCTGTTGGTGGAAGCGAGTGGTTTGAAGTTTGAATCTTTTGATTCGCCGACTCTTTGCAAATACACCGCATCTTTCCCTAAAATCGCATTTAGCGTTTCGCTGCGAGGCACTTGGTATTCTTCTAGGAACTCGGCAATCTTGATTGCTTCGATAGGCGAGAATTGGCGGACATGGGCCAGGGCTTTGTTGATTTTATCTTGCGGCAGACCAATCGCCTCACCCAGACTACGCTGAGTGATTTTTTTCGCACGCAGTATGGTTTTCAGCCATAAGGAATCCATGCTTCTATGTGCAGAATAAAACACACAAAAGCATCCGCCATTATCGCATAAAATCGCAAGCTTGTTTAGGCAGCTTCCTCAAAATCGGGCACCATGCCGAGGGCGTGGAGATACACATCGAGCAATTCTTCCTGCTCTTGGCGTTTGGAAGCATCCAGTTTGCGGATCTTTAAGACTTGGCGAATAATTTTACTGTCAAAGCCGGTGCTTTTCGCAACGGTGTACACATCTTTGATATGTTCAGCGACTTGGTTTTTTTCGATTTCGAGTTGCTCGAGCTGCGCGATATATTGACGCAATTTTTCACCTGCAAATCCACCTTTACTCATTATTTTTCTCCTTTAGTTACTTTTACAATATTGGGATACCAACTTAAAATCGGAATCCGCCAGCCATAGATGGTGACATTGTAATAGCCGCCTTTGTCCAGCATGCCATACACGTCGCTGCTATTATATTTAATGTGCCACAACGCATCATCATTCCGATATACACCATGATCCGTAAAAATCAGATAGGTGCTTACTACCTTACCCGTTTTTTTGTCGGTCTCGGTTGTCACTTGTTTGTCTTTAATTAAAACATGTTCAATGGTGCGAGAGGTGAGGAGTTGATAAGGCGCATTGGTAAAGCAAAGACCAATCAACACAATGGCGACTACGCCGACGATAATATATTTTTTCATTCCGGTGGTTATAAACCGATAAATATATCTTGCAAGCGAAAGGCTTTGCTCTTGCAATTGGGTATAAAGGACTTAAATATCTTTCATTACCAAATCATAAATGGAGAGTAAAATGAGCGTATTAGTAGGCAAGGCAGCACCAGATTTCACCGCAAAAGCAGTGATGCCAGACAACACCATCAATGAAAATTTCAACCTGAAACAATATCTTAAAAAGAAAATGGGTGTGTTGTTCTTTTATCCGCTCGATTTCACCTTCGTTTGCCCATCGGAAATCATCGCATTTAACAACCGTTTGGAAGAATTCAAATCCCGCAAAACGGAAGTGATCGCCGTGTCGGTTGATTCTCAATTCACCCACTTGGCATGGAAAAACACTCCTGTGAACCATGGCGGAATCGGCAACGTGCAGTTCCCAATGGTTGCAGACCTCACCAAACAAATCGCTCGTGATTATGATGTATTGACTGGTGAAGCGGTTGCTTTGCGCGGAACATTCTTGATCGACCAAGAGGGCATTGTGCGCCACCAGGTGATTAACGATCTGCCACTCGGCCGCAATGTGGATGAAGCGATCCGCATGGTGGATGCACTCGCATTCCACCAGCAGTTCGGCGAAGTGTGCCCTGCAAACTGGAACAAAGGCGATAAAGGTATGAAGGCTACCACCGAAGGCGTTGCAGCATACTTAAAGAAACAAGCTGCAAGCCTGTAGTTTTTTATGAGGCTTTTTTCTTTTTCGGGTTCTATTTCGCGCAAACAGTATTTTCAATATTTGGCCATCAACTTTGGTCTGGCATTGCTCATTTTTGCATTTGTAGGTTATCAGAAGGCACAGGTTATTCCTAATACTCCTGTAACGTTGGCGGGCTACACGGTGGCTATCGTTTTCTTGGGAATAATTGGTCATGGCTCTGCAATCGCTCGCCGCTTACGCGATATTGGTCAAAATTCTTGGCTTACAGTAATAATTTTCCTGACCATGATTTTTGCTCCCTTATATTTCATCATTTTGATCCTACTGGGTTGCATTAAAAGTAAAGCGGCCTAAATAAAAGATATGTCTCAGAATTATAAAACGAAAGTTCTCATCATTGGCTCCGGCCCGGCGGGTTATTCTGCCGCCATTTATGCTGCACGTGCAAACCTGAAGCCGATTCTGGTTGCCGGAATGCAGCCCGGCGGCCAGCTGACCATCACCACCGATGTCGAAAATTACCCTGGCTTTGCCGAGGTGATTCAAGGCCCATGGCTGATGGAACAGATGCAGAAACAAGCCGAGCATATGCAAACTCAAATCATCTTCGACCACATCGCCGAAGTTGATTTCTCCAAACGCCCCTTCACCGCAAAAGATGAATCCGGCAATACATATACCGCCGAAACCGTCATCATCTCCACTGGCGCCCAAGCGAAATGGTTGGGCTTAGAGAGCGAAAAGAAATTCCAAGGCTACGGCGTTTCGGGCTGCGCAACATGCGATGGCTTCTTCTTCCGCAATAAAGAAGTAGCGGTCGTCGGCGGCGGAAATACCGCAGTGGAAGAAGCATTATACCTCACCAATCACGCCTCTAAAGTGGTGCTCATCCACCGCCGTGACACATTGCGTGCTGAAAAAATCTTGCAAGATCGCTTGTTCAAACACCCTAAAATCGAATTGGTATGGAATAGCACCATCGAAGAAATCGTCGGCACCGAAGAGCCAAACTCCGTCACCGGCGCCCGCATCAAAAATTTAAAAACGGGCGAAGTCACCGAGCGCAAATTCGACGGTATCTTCATCGCCATCGGCCACAGCCCAAACACGGCAATTTTCAAAGGCAAAGTAAACATGGATAGCGAAGGCTATATTCTGACCACGCCTGGCAGCACGAAAACCAACGTCGAAGGCATATTCGCCGCCGGAGACGTGCAGGATAAAATCTTCCGCCAAGCCGTCACCGCCGCCGGAACTGGCTGTATGGCCGCCTTAGAAGTCCAAAAATTCCTAGAAGCCCACGAGTAATGTTATTTAAATCCGTCATTTCGAACGTCAGTGAGAAATCTGAAGCACACGTCCACAGATTTCTCACTCCGTTCGAAATGACGACTATATTATAGGCATGCGCGCCACTGACCCGACCATTATCTTCATCTCGCAAGCATTTGAGTTCTTCCTGGTTTTCGTAATGGTCTGGACCGTTTTTTTCTTCATGGCCCTACCCATCGGAATGGGCAAAGAGGAAGAAAAAGGGCAGGGGAAAGACGTCAAAAAAAAGGCCCTCTATTCCGCCCTCGTAGCACTAGTCGTTAGCGCCTTAATCTATTACATTAGCAAAAGCCAATAAGTTTATGGATTTCCTTGAGGTTTGCCTTGGCGATGGCATCCGCTTTCAGGGCATTTTCTGCCAATAATTTATCCAGATAAGCCGTATCTTTCAGCAGCCGAGTCATCTCACTGCGGATAGGCGCCAAATGCGCAATCAACGCATCCGCCAAATCCTTCTTAAACTGCGAAAAATTACTGCTCGCATAAGCTGCCTCAACCTCACCCCGAGCCTTCCCCTGAACCGCTGCCATAATCGTCAATAAATTAGAAGCCTCCGGCCGTTTTTCGAGGTCATAAGTAATTCCAGCCTCCATATCCGACTTTGCCTTCTGAATTTTCCCCCGAATCACATCGTCATCATCACTCAAATGAATGCGCGAAAACTCCGAGGCATCGGATTTGCTCATCTTTTTAGTGCCATTCCGCAAGCTCATGACTCGCGTAGCCTGGCCCAAAATCTGCGGCTCCGGCAGCTTGAAATATTCGGTATTATATTGCCGATTAAACGCCCCGGCAATATCCCGAGCCAGCTCCAAATGCTGTTTCTGATCCTCACCAACCGGCACATGCGTGGCATGATATAATAATATGTCGGCGGCCATCAGAACCGGATAGGCATACAGCCCTAAAGCCGCTTTTTCCTTATCTTTTCCAGCCTTTTCCTTGAACTGCGTCATCCGATTCAACCAGCCCAGTGGCGTCAAACAGCTCAGCAACCAGCCGAGCTCCGAATGTCCGGAAACGGCGGATTGTTGGAAGATAATCGATTGTTTGGGGTCAATACCGCTCGCAATATAAGCTGCCGCTGTTTGGCGGATGCTGCTGCGTAGTGCTGCCGGATCTTGCGGAACCGTAATTGCATGCAAATCGACGATGCAAAACAGGCATTCATAATCCTTCTGCAGCTTCACCCAGTTCTGGATGGCGCCGAGATAATTGCCTAAATGGAGGTTTCCGGTGGGCTGGATGCCCGAGAATATGCGCTTCATGTAGAGATTGCCTCGGTTATTTTTGTCTTTAAAGCAATAGGATCAAGGATAAGTTTGGGTAAAACTATTAGTTTAGTATCACCAAAAGATTGCAAGAATC
Organism: uncultured Alphaproteobacteria bacterium; assembly: GCA_903821695.1. Classification (GTDB taxonomy): domain Bacteria; phylum Pseudomonadota; class Alphaproteobacteria; order Rickettsiales; family CAIJLX01; genus CAIJLX01. The sequence goes on from CAIJLX010000085.1 coordinate 30,975, forward strand.
CATTGAAGTTAGTAAAGGGCACCAAGAATTTTACTTGATAACTACCATCCACACAATGCAGTAAAAGACTGCCATAATTCAATAAAGAGCCAATTGGGTTTTGTTCTAAATCTATATTTCCGATTTTGTCTAATGAAACTATCTGTATTCTATACACAAAGGCGCCAAACGTATTGTATTTAACTATTAGCCTCTTGTTAGTAAGTATAATTTCTGCAGTCCAGTAGGGCAAAGCCGTCATCATCAGAAAAATGACAACAACTACAATGCATTCCAGTGTTTTTTCAGTGCTGGCATAGCGAGAAAATACATCATATAACGATGTACATAGAAAGATAAATGGTAGCATAAATAGCATGTGATATGCCAAATAGACTGGATGCATCTTTGCTTTGTATTGTATTTTTTCGCCATCAATTAAAATCTTGGTAAAATAATTGCCCAAATGTTTCATACGCGAGTTTGATCCAATGCTTTTTTGAATGCCATGGGGTCTTCTAGGTTCTGCGGCAAATCCATTTCGCCGATGCCGACGCCATGAACCCGCACCGTGCCATAATCAAATATCCGGCCGAAAATACCCTGGATAATGCTCATGCTTTCGATCTTATTCAGGTAAATTTCCTGCGTATTGCGGGCCACCAAACCTTGTTTATACATCAGCCGTTTATTCGTAATCATCACATCGGTCGTCCAATAAGGGTGCATCATCAGCACGCTAATCGGGAAAAACAGGAACAAGGCGTAGTTCACAAACACAGCCGCCGCAAAAATCCCAACCGAGATCGCCGCATAATTGAAGATAAAAATAGGGTGAATGCTGCCGCGAAATAAAATCTGTTCGTCCGGGGTGAGCATCGTGTCGAGATAAGCCATAGCAAGGTTCTGCCCAGAATAAGCTGAAACATCAAGTATATATGTTTTCTTACTTTAATTCCCAAGTGTTGCCAGGAATATCTTTTAACCAATCCGGACGTTTTCCGCGCTTGAAATGCTGGTCTAATACATTTTCCATGATCTTCCCATATTGATCCGATTGTCGGCGTTGTTCAGGCGTAATAGTGCTAATGGGATACATACTTAGACTCCTTTCAACATGAAAAACTATCTCTGTGCCGGGAGTAATATTTACATAATTATTGTCATGGTCGAGATTAAGCAATAGTGGCTTTGGGCATATCGGCGCAGCTTGTGTTGGCACGCATAATTCCGCTGTGTCAGAGACAACCATATAATTTGCACAGGGCTTACAGAATGCATCTTTAGGACAAGGTGGACATCTGTGGATCTCTTGCACATAGCCTTTGACCTCGTATTTTTCCATAGTTTGAGCAGGCCCCAAAAAAATCCTAGAAGGTGCAGTATCTGTGGAATCGGATAAGCGCTCCTTAGACAGAAAATCACTAACTGTAATGGTGGGAAGGCCAGTATTTCCAGCTTTTACTGGGACTAGTGTTGGAGGCGGCGGAACAATTTGATCACTAGTTTGAGCAAGCAAATGCGGCACTACAATTAAGAACAAGAACCAGAAGAATATATAAAGAACCTTTGAACATATCATTTACTTTCCATAATATATATAAGGCGACAACTAGTGATTGTCATTAACTTGTAATAATCGTTTGATATAGGCACTGTTAACAAACCTCAAGTTTGATAAAGGCAAGGGCAAGGAATGCCATGAAAGTGGAATCGAGTTTGTCGACCCTTAGTGCAAGCCGTCTATTTTCCTTGATTTTCTGGAA
>CAIJLX010000086.1 GCA_903821695.1 uncultured Alphaproteobacteria bacterium
AAGACGCATTGAAAATATGTTCCAGAAAATCAAGGAAAATAGACGGCTTGCACTGAGGGTCGACAAACTCGATTCCACTTTCATGGCATTCCTTGCCCTTGCCTTTATCAAACTTGAGGTTTGTTAACAGTGCCTAATACCACAGAAAAAGTAACGGCACTAACCCATGAAGCTAAAACCGGCAACCTTGAAGGCAAGAGACATAGATTAAAAGAACCTGGCACAGAGCAAGGCCAATAATTCCTCAACATTCATCCACGCTGATTTTTATTAATAAGACAAAAAAAGCCCCCGCCAGAAGCGGGGCTTTTTATTGTGGTTTTGAAACCGGAATCCTTAAGCTTTCTTATCAGCCTTTTTCTTCTCTTCCTTAGGAGCAGCAGTACCTTCGGTTTTCTTGCCACCGCCGAATGTGAGCCCTGCAAACTTGTTGTTGAAGTTCGCAACGCGGCTTGCTTTTTCGTTGATATAGCCCGCTTGGCCGGTCCATGCTGGGTGGGTGTTAGGATCCACGTCTAGCAGCAGGGTATCCCCTTCTTTGCCATAGGTGCTTTTGGTCTCGTAAGATGTCCCGTTGGTCATTTTAACGGTGATCTTGTGATAATCTGGGTGAATGCCCTGTTTCATGGCGGAAATCTCCTAAAATTCTTGAATTAGGCGGCGCTTCTACCCCCATTCAAGGCAAAATGCAAGACCTTAACGAAAATTTAAGGTTTTTGGTCGAAAATCGGGGGTATGGCTCGTGCATATGATGATAGAGTTGAGCGGAATACCTTCCAAATTCTGCGAGCTTTTAGACCTGACCCTCCCCGTGCATCCTATGTTGGGTTAGAAGGGCTGGCAGACCATACCTTATGCAAGCCAAGCAGCATTATCTATAAACCTAGCACGCAAGTTAAACGTAATTGGTTTTTAAGTGGTGAAAAAAGTACTATTAGCCTCACGTATGATGAACCGCTTAGCGATCCCTCGCTCCAGAAATTACGAAGGCTTTTCAAGCCACAGGGCATAGAGGTGGAGTGCGATAAAAAAGAAAATAACTGCCGTGTATTATTAAGCGCCTCCGACAACTTAGAAGGAAAAATAGACAATTTAAAAAGGAATATTCTTCCCTATCAAATTCGCCATATGATTCGCCGTGACTCGCCAGAAGTATTGGATATTGAAAGGCAAACTTTCGAATTTCCCTGGACTGAGGAGGATTTCCTTGCCTGCCAAAGACAAAGAAATTGTATTGGCATGGTGATAGAACATCATGAAAGAGTTGTAGGTTATATGATCTATGAACTTTTAAAAAACGAATTACATGTACTTACTTTTGCTGTTGCTCCATGGGCAAGAGAAGAAGGTATTGGCTCTTTAATGATTGATAGGCTGAAAGATAAATTATTCGACCAACGACGAAAAGAACTAACCCTCGAAGTACGAGAAACGAATTTAGTCGCACAATTATTTTTTAAACAACACGGGCTTAAGGCAACCAATGTCATTCGTGGTCATTATGAAGATACCGATGAAGATGCATATGTGATGGCCTATAATATTAAGCGCCAGATTGTGGATAAATCAGAGGGTTCACTTAAGAAAGTCCGTGGAAACAAGCCTCCAAAACAAATAATGCCAGAGGAGATAACACCGCCGACTGAGGCTGAATTAAAAGAATTACCGGAACTAGTAATTTTCAAAAAAGAAATCGGAAAAAAAGCCATAGAACTTATCGCACGCGGCGAAGATCAATATCGCTTGGAATATTCAAATAATGGCAAAGTGATCATTTCATTCACCTCTAAACTAGATGAGCGCGATACCATACATGCAATAACAGACCTAATCACATATAGCCAAAGCAAACATCTTACACCGCTTAAGATTGCCGCATGGATCCAAGAGAAGATCGCCGTAAAGCAAGAAAAAGGCAGAGAAATTAGGTGATTTACTCACCCTGTGCCAACGAATAACCCGCCTGACCGTTAAAGGTATACAGGTTCTCCGTCTTAATCGCATCGATTCCGCCTTGCTCTAAACGGCCTAACAGCGCAACGATTTGGGCGTGGGTGATGGGTTTGCCTTCGGTTTTGTTCATGAAGCAGCAGCGCCAGTGGTCGGTGCGGCTGATGGCTTCGAGTTCAGCATCGGGCCATACTTTTAGGCCTTTTGCGGTGATCATTTTCATGTCGAGATCGCCGGCGAGTGGCTTGATTTTGGCAACCAGTGGCTCGATTTTTTCCCACCAATCGACGAATACATCCACACCCACCAATTCTTTTTTGATATCGGCTTTGTGGAACGTGCCGGCTTTTGGCTTCGCTTTTTTCGCGCTAGGAACAGCACATGCCGCATAGCTCACCGGCTTTAAACGATCTGGCTGTTGGCCGAGATGGTCGATGACGGCTTTGGTAAAATCTTTCGTGCCTAGCTTCATTTTGCTCATGCCATGGCTGAAAATATCCGCCGTGTGATAGCCTTCTTCGATCACGGTGAGCAACGCGTTATGAATCAACGCCGCCGGATCACATTGGCCGAGATGCACAAGCATCATGACTGCGCCATTGAGCAAGCCCGATGGATTCGCGATATCTTTACCCGCGATATCAGGTGCAGAACCGTGGATCGCTTCAAACATCGCATATTCATCGCCCACGTTTGCAGAACCAGCAAGCCCTACAGAGCCTGAAATTTCTGCCGCTACATCCGAAATAATATCGCCATAGAGGTTGGTCGTCACAATCATATCAAACAGCTGCGGCTTCGATGCGATGCGCGCAGTGCCGATATCAATGATGTAGTGATCGGTTTTGATGGTCGGATATTCTTTCGCAATCTCATTAAACACCTGGTGGAAAAGACCATCGGCCATTTTCATGATGTTATCTTTCGAGAAGCAGGAAAGACGCTTCCGCCCATTTTTCACCGCATATTCGAATGCATAACGCACGATACGCTCGGAAGCGGAACGGCTGATCAGCTTCAAACATTGCACCATGTCTTGCGTCTGGCGGTGTTCGATGCCGGTATATAAATCTTCCTCATTCTCGCGGATAATCACCATGTCGAGCGTTGGGTGACCCTGGCTCACGAATGGGAAATACGACATGCAAGGACGCACGTTAGAATAAAGCCCCAATGTTTTGCGGATCGTCACATTCAAGCTTTTAAAGCCACCACCTTGTGGCGTTGTAATTGGCGCTTTGAGGAAGGTTTTCGTGCGCTTCAGCGATTTCCAAGCATCCGGCGAAATGCCCGAAGTGAAGCCCTTTTCATAGACCGCTTTACCGACTTCAATCGTCTCAATCTCTAGTTGCGCCTTGGCCGCCCGCAGAATTTCGAGCGTCGCCTCCATGATCTCAGGGCCAATGCCATCTCCATAAGCAACGGTAATCGGGGTAGGTTTCATGAAGTGCCTCTCGCTAAGTGTTTGTTTCTATTAACATATCCATTTTTTCACGAGAAGAAACACAATTTTTCATAGAATCCAAAACATTAATCAATAATTAACCTTTGGCGTGGTATCCTAGAAACTTCTCTCGGTAATGGCCCAACATATGTTTGTTGGCAACCCAGCCCGTACAGGCGTAGAGGATCGCCTGAGTGATTTTGACGGAGTTCTATTCCATGAAGGAAAAGAATCATGTCGAGAAAATTGTTTTTGTCGGTTGGTGTCGTGTTTTCGGTCGCTTTTTTGGCAACCGAAGCAAAAGGGCAATGGTTTGGAGGGCGCTGTCCTCCAAGGCCATGTTATCAGCAAGCGGTGGTCGTCGTTGTGCCAGTTCAAGTCTGTCCTGTGATAGTGGAATCTGTGGCCTATGCTGCGGATGACTGCGAAGCAAGGCCAGGAGGAGAAATCTGGCATGGGTGGTTTGATGTAATGCAGACCAATGCTTCAGAGCATTTGATTCGAGGGACCTTATATATCCCCGTAAAAAATGGCTTTGGAGTAATAACCGGGCACACAGTAGAAACTGTTGCAGTGCCATGCAACAGAGAGGTTTATAACTCTCTGGAACTTGGCGGTTTGTATAAGGTTGAATGCCGGACACGAAAAGAATGGACTGATCTTGGACCCACAAAAGTTCGAAGCATTATTTGCGTTCTTGAAAGTCCGGTAAATCCAACGCTTGAATCAGCTACTCAAGCAGCGCCTCAGGAAGAAACTTATGTTCCCTCTCTGAAAGCGCCACTTCCACCCGCTGAAAAGCGGATGGAAGAGTTAGTGCCAGCACGCCCCAAAACGGTGGCTCCGATGCCTCCATCTGAAAAGATTGAGATGCCGGAAATGTTGCCACCTGCGCCGACAACATCGACAAAGAGAAAAATGTTCCAAGGCGTTCGTCCGCTGCGCCCAGCGCCGCACGACGAAGACTCGGAGCATGTTGAGGAGACTCAACCTTCTCAAAGAGGAATCGCAAAAAAGCCGGTCACGATTCAGTAGTCTGACGGTATAGGCCCCTATTATTGTTTTTTGGTTTTAGGAGCCTAAATTGATAGTTGGTTATAGGAAGCCCAGTTAACGCATATGCGTTGACTGGGTTTTTCTTTTTTGTGCTGCATTTCGGTTTTGATGGTTTATGAACATGGGCAGATGAAACTGCTGACTGATATCGCCGCGCGTAACCATTTTCCTTTTATTGGGAATGCGGAATTTATTGCGACTCGGTTTGAGCAATGGCGAGAGCGGGTGGAGCGTGGGCATCCGGAATTAGTGCCGCAGATGGAAGCGGTGATTGCCGATCAAACTGGGCGGCGGATGCTGGAATGTATTTTTGGCAACAGCCCTTATCTCAGCAATTGTATTTTGAAGGAGACGCCGTTTTTTCTGCATCTCTGTAAGGCAGGAACAGAAGAAACACTGGCACCATTTTTCCTGGATTTAGCCTCGCAATTTCCGATGATCAACAGCCAGGAAGAATTGATGGTGCAGCTGCGGCACTTCAAATTGCGCTGCTCGTTATTGGTCGCGATCGCCGATATTTTTGACTTATGGAAATTGGAAGAAATTACCGGTGCGCTCAGCCGATTTGCGGAAGCAGCTGTGTCAGGCACAGTCGATTTCCTGCTCAAAAAAGCAACGGAAACAAAAGAACTCTCAAGCGCCAAGCCGGAGGAATCTGGCCTCATTGTGCTCGCGATGGGCAAGCTTGGTGCGCGAGCTTTGAACTATTCCAGCGACATTGATCTTATTTTATTTTTCGACCCTGAAAAAACACCCTATACCGGCCAACGAACGACACAAATTTTCTTCAATCGTTTCGCGCAAGATTTAACCAAAATATTGGAAGAACGTACAGCGGATGGCTATGTCTTCCGTGTAGATTTGCGGTTGCGGCCGGATCCGGCTTCAACACCGGCGGCAGTCTCGATTCCGGCGGCGGAGCGTTATTACGAAACGGTGGGGCAAAACTGGGAGCGGGCGGCGTTGATCAAAGCGCGACCGATCGCCGGGGATTTTGGTGCGGCGGTGTCTTTTTTAAAATGGTTATCGCCATTTATCTGGCGCAAATATCTCGATTACGCGAGCATTCAGGATATTCACTCGATCAAACGCCAGATCGAAAGCAAAACCGGCGCGATCCCTGATAATTTGCTCGGGTTTAACGTGAAATTGGGCCATGGCGGCATTCGCGAAGTGGAATTTTTTGCGGTAACGCAGCAGCTGATTTGGGGTGGCAAACAAACGAAATTGCGCTCGATCCGCACCATCGAAACGCTGCGAAATTTAACCGAAGCCGGTAAGCTTCCGCAAACCACGTGCGATGAATTGATTGAGGCGTATCGTTTTTATCGCACGGTCGAACATCGCCTGCAAATGGTGGAAGATCACCAAACCCATAGCCTGCCCGATACGCCCGAACAATTCGCGCAATTCGCCCGCTTCATGGGCTTTGAACATGCCGAACATTTCGAACGCGCACTCTCGGATCGCCTGAAATTAGTGCAGCGGCATTATGCACAATTATTCCGCGGCGCGCCTTCGCTCGCGAACCCCATTGCTGGTGGAAGCCTGGTGTTTACGGGAACGAATAACGACCCCGAAACGGTGAAGACGATCGCGCGAATGGGCTTTAAAAACGCAGAAGATATTTCGGAAATGATCCGCGGTTGGCACCATGGTCGGCGGGCGGCAACGCGAACCAAACGTGCCCGCGAATTGATCACCGAAATCACCCCTGCCCTGCTCGCCGCCTTTTCGCAGACGGTCTATTCCGACCAGGCATTCAGCCGCTTTGACGAGTTTTTGGGGAAGATTCCCTCTTCCATCCAGATATTCGCATTGTTTTATGCAAAGCCGGAATTGCTCGATATTTTTGCGGAGATTATGGGGGGCTATCCCTACCTCGCTGACTCCTTAAGCCGCAAGCCAGAGCTGATCGATTATTTGCTCTCGACGGATTTTTATTTGCTGCTGCCGCAGAAGGAAATTTTGATCGATCAGCTGGAAGCGGCGATCGGTGAAACGCATAGCATTGAAGATATCCTCAACATCATCCGCCGCTTCGCGCATGACCGACAATTCCGCGTCGGCGTGCAGTTGATTCAAAATAAAATCAATCCGGATGAAGCCTCGATCGGGCTTTCCAACATCGCCCGCGCAGTGCTGGAAGTATTGCAAAAACATGTATTGCGCGAGTTCAAAGAAAAACACGGCGCGTTTACCGAAATGAATTTCACCGTGCTCGCCTTCGGCAAACTCGGCAGCCGCGAACTCACCTTCGGTTCGGATTTAGATTTGGTGTTCGTTTATGAAGCAGAAGGCGAAGGCAATAGCAACCTCTCCGTCGGTGATTACTTTGCTCGGGTTGCTCGCCGCATGATCACCGGCCTCACCGCGATGACGGGCGAAGGCACGCTTTATGATATCGATACGCGTCTGCGGCCTTCGGGCAAAGATGGCCCCGTTGCATCGAGCTTCGAAAGCTTCGCGCAATATTACAAAAACACGGCATGGACATGGGAATTCATGGCCCTCACCCGCGCCCGTGCCTTAACCGGCAGCAATGCGTTTAAACTCAAAATAAAAAACATCACCCGCGATTTATTAAGCCAACCCCGCGACCAGAAAAAACTTGGCCTAGACATCCGCGAGATGCGCGAAAAAATCGCCAAGGAATATCCATCCAGTTTGCCTTTCGATATTAAATATGTGCGCGGCGGATTGATCGATGTGGAATTTCTCGCCCAATATTTACAGCTCGCCTATGGTGCCGCCCACCCCAAAATTTTTAAACGCAGCGCCGAAAAAGTATTCGCCGCCTGCAAACCGTTAAACCTCGTTCCTGAACATATTTTGCAAGATTGTCTCATCGCCTGCGAAATGTATCGTAATTTACAATTTTACAGTCGCGTTATCGGCATCACCAACCTGCCCGACGAAGAAATGAACGCGAACATGAAGTCAACCTTGGTAAATCTCCTAAACCAAAACTGCGCGCCCCAAACCTTCGAAGAAATCAAAAATTCCCTTGTGAGCTTGCAGAAAACAATTACCCTCCACTTCGATAACGTCATTCAATAGAGGATATATGGAACTTAACGCCGGAAATTTTGCACCTGATTTTACGATCGAGACCGATAATATTGGTCAATTCTCGCTTTCTGGGCAGAAGGGCAAAAAGAATGTCGTGCTCTATTTTTATCCCAAAGATGACACCCCCGGCTGCACCATCGAGGCCAATGATTTCACTAAACGGCAGAAGGATTTCGACAAGGCCGACACGATTATCCTGGGCGTTTCGCGTGATGATGTGAAAAGCCACGGCAAATTCCGCGATAAATATTGCCTCACTTTCCCGCTCGGGTTTGACGAAACTGGCAGCGTAACCGAGGCCTATGGCACCTGGATCGAAAAAAGCATGTATGGCAAAAAATACATGGGGATTCAGCGTGATACCTTCTTGATCGACAAAGAAGGTAAAATCGCCAATGTCTGGCGCAAAGTAAAAGTGGATGGCCATGCCGAGGAAGTGCTTGAAGCGGCGCAAAAGCTGAAGTAATCTCCGCGCCGTGCAAAAAGACCTGCTCACGATTGAAGCGTTAAGCCTAAAGGACATCGACGCATTATTTAAATTAGCCGGCGGCTACATCGATAAAAATAAACTAAAAACCCCAAGCTCCCTGCCGCTCAAAGGCAAACAGCTATTCAATCTCTTCTTCGAAAATTCAACGCGGACGCTGACCAGCTTCGAAGTCGCCGCCAAACGCCTGGGCGCACATGTCACTAATTTCAACATCTCCGCTTCCTCCTTCGCCAAGGGCGAGAGTTTGAAGGATACGATTTATACATTAAATGCGATGGAGCCGGATTTTCTAGTGGTGCGCCATAACGAAAGCGGCATGCCCGCCAAGATCGCGGAATATACCGATGCGCATGTGATTAATGCGGGCGATGGCTGCCACGAACATCCTACACAAGCATTGCTCGATTGCTTCACCATTCTCAAAAACAAGGGCACTATTAAAGGCCTCAAAGTTTCCATCTGCGGCGATATTTTGCATAGCCGCGTTGCCCGCTCTAATATTTTATTGCTCAATAAATTAGGCTCCGAAGTCCGTGTTGCCGCACCGCCAACCTTAATGCCCTCTGGCGTAAAAGAACTCGGCGTGAAGCCTTATTTTTCCTTCGAAAAAGCCATCACTGGCGTGGATGTCATTATTCTTCTACGCCTACAAAAAGAACGCATGCAGGGCGCTTATGTGCCCTCCGAAAAAGAATATCACTACACCTTCGGCCTCACCCGCAAACGCCTACAGCTAGCCAAAAAAGATGTGATTGTGCTGCACCCTGGCCCGATTAATCGCGGCGTCGAAATTGATGAGGATGTGGCGGATGACCCGAAACATTCGATGATTTTACGGCAGGTGAAGGCGGGGGTGGCGATGCGGCAGGCGGTATTGGAATTTTTATCGTAGCACAAAAAAGAAAAACCAGCCATGCGTGAGCATGGCCGGTTTTCAACTTCCCATCACAATCCGATCAGATTGTAATTGAGATGGTTTCTGCTTGCGGGTCAGGTTGGAACACTCCCGATACCTCATTCAGAACGCACACTTTGACTTCGTACTCTCCCTCATACTTGATGTATTGGTAGAGCATTTGGTCTTCGCCGAGAAACATCGGCGCATCCTTCCTCTCTGGAAAGTGCCGCCCATTCTCTTTGTGAGTAAGTGTAGGCACTGTTAACAAACCTGTATTTTTATGATATAGGTTATGGCGAAAGGGAGATTTTTGCCATGAACAAGCGCTTATATCCTGTGTCTCGCGAGGT
>CAIJLX010000087.1 GCA_903821695.1 uncultured Alphaproteobacteria bacterium
AGAAAATCAAGGAAAATAGACGGCTTGCACTAAGGGTCGACAAACTCGATTCCACTTTCATGGCATTCCTTGCCCTTGCCTTTATCAAACTTGAGGTTTGTTAACAGTGCCTACAACTTTCCGTATTCTTTCTTGATTCAGCCACGCTGCTGGTCATGCTGCATGCGATCGGTTACACGCAACCCTATTACGTTGCCTTTACCAGCTTTATCATGGCTGCGCTGGTGGGGACTGTGTTGCCAGTCCCGCTCGAACTTGGCACATTTGAGGGTACATGTGTTGCCATGCTGCATGTGTTTGGAATACCGGTAGAACCGGCATTGATCGCTGTATTGCTGCTGAGAGGCTTTACTTTTTGGTTGCCAATGATACCTGGGCTATGGCTGGCACGGCGGGAGCTCCATTCGAAAAGAATTGCTTGAATACATGTTTGATTCCCTCCACCAGCAGGAAATAAGCCGCAAGTGCTGCAGTGAGGAATGCAAAGAATGCGGGCGGCAATGGAACAAAGTCGAACCATTCTCCCAATGGGGTATAAGGCAGAATAATAGCGATAAGGCTGATTATTAGTGCAGTAGCAATCAGCAGGCGGTGGGGCCGCGACCGAAGTAGGGATTTGCGAGTGCGGATGGCAAAAATAATCAGCGTTTGCGTCAGCAGCGATTCCACAAACCAGCCAGTATGGAATAGTGCTTCACCACTATGAAATAATCTCAGCAACACATAAAACGTTAGAAAATCAAATAGCGAGCTTGCGGGGCCTAATATCCACATGAAGTGCTTCACGCGACCGATATCCCAACGTACAGGTCTGGCCAGAGCTTCATCATCGACATGATCAAACGGCAAAGCGGTTTGCGACAGGTCATAGAGTAAATCATTGAGCAACACCTGAATAGGCAGCATCGGCAGAAATGGCAGAAGCAGCGCGCCACCTGCCATACTGAACATATTGCCGAAAGTAGAGCTCGAACCCATCAGGATATATTTTTCCGTGTTAAGTAACGCACGCCGCCCCTCAATTATGCCGCCGTGGATGACAGATAAATCATGTTCCAGCAGAATAATATCCGCCGATTCCTTGGCAACATCTGTAGCACCTTCCACCGAAATACCGACATCGGCGATGTGCAAAGCCGGCGCATCGTTGATGCCATCGCCAAGAAAACCAACCGTGTGACCGCGTCTTTGCAGAGTGGTAATGATTCTGCTTTTCTGTTGTGGAGTTACGCGGCAGAAGGCGTGCGTTGCCTCAACCTTAGCTAGTAATGCTTCGTCGCTTAAGCTAGCCACTTCATCGCCAGTAAGGATTTCGCCAACATCAAATCCCAGCATCTCGCAGACATGGCGGGTGACGCGCTCATTATCACCGCTGAGAACCTTCACCTGAATCCCATCTTTTTTTAGCACACGCAGTGTTTCTGCTGCATCTAGCTTGGGTGGGTCGAGAAACACGGCGAAGCCAGCGAAGGTAAGCTCCGTTTCATCCGTGACCATCGCAGTCGCCTGTGCTGCACCCACTTCGCGGTAAGCAACACCCAGTGCGCGATATCCTTCTTCTCCCAGGGACTCGAATTTTTTCAGGCATTCCGAACGTTTCTTATCATCAAGAATCTGTGTGCCGTTTGCGGTTTCAACATGGGTGGAGCATTTGAGGATATCTTCTGGCGCGCCTTTCACAATCAGCAGGTGTTTTTCCGGCGATGAAACCAGTACTGAAATCCGCCGACGCTCGAAATCAAACGGCACTTCATCAATTTTATGCCACGTACTCAATTCTAGTTTTTTGTGATTGAGAATCGCCTGATCCAGCGGTGTCTTCACGCCTGATTCAAACATGCTATTGAGATAAGCCAGCAGAAATACCTGCTCGCTTTCCTGCCAATTCGTATCCAGCGTTTTTTCCAGCCGGATATTGGCTTCCGTCAGCGTGCCGGTTTTATCGGTGCATAATATATCCATCGCGCCTAGATTATGCATGGCAGGCAAATGTTTGACGATGACTTTGCGCTTTGCCATCCGCACTGCCCCACGGGAAAGACTGATAGTCACGATCATCGGCAATAATTCCGGTGCAAGCCCAATCGCGAGCGCCAGTGCAAACAGGAAAGATTCGAGCAATGGGCGATGAAAAGCGATGTTCACCAGCAGCGCGAACAGCACCATAACGATGGCAATCCGCAACAGCAGAAGGCCGAACCGCTCCACGCCTTGTTCAAAAGCAGTGGGCAGATGCCGGTGTGCGAGCTGTCCGGCGAGATTACCCAACTGAGTATTTTTTCCTGTATCTGTCACTATCATCGTGCCCGCACCGCTAATAACGGAAGTGCCCATGAACACTGCATTGACGGCTTCATCTAAGTCTGGTGTTGGCTTTGGCAAATCCATTGCTGTCTTTTCAGCAGGAAAAGATTCGCCGGTCAGCAGGGATTGGTTGACATATAAATCCTTAGCCGAAATAAGCCTACCATCGGCGGGTACTAACATCCCAGGAGAAAGCAGCACAATGTCGCCTGGAACAATTTCTTTGACCAATATCTGAATTTGTTTGCCGTCACGCAGTACATCAGCCTTGAGTGCCACCGATCCACGCAACGCATCCACGGTTTTTTCCACCCGCAATTCCTGATAAAAATCTAACGAGACACTGAATACCAAGATAGCCGCAACAATCACAAAGCTGGCAACATCGCCTGTCAGTGCCGAAAGCGCACTAGCTACCAGCAATAGAACGATGAGCGGGTTGCGGAAGCGCAAGATGAACTGGAGCCACAGCGGCTGTCTATGCACATCTGCCGCCGTGTTAGGGCCATATTGCTGTAACCGTGCCGCCACCTCCGAACGTGTAAGGCCACTCTTGGCTCGGGCACCTACATCCCGCAAGAGTTGTAAAAGCGGCGGATTCCAGAATTGTGGCTCAGGCTGCTGTATGATCACGCTCTACCCTATAACAGGAATAATTAATACGTTTGACTGCAATCAAGGTGCTCTTTTTGGAGATAACTTACAGCACCCACATGCTCGCCTTGTGTGAGTATCAACATGTAACTTATTATAAGGAGAAAATATATGACCGTTCGTGATTTATTGCATCTGGGCAAATCTTCTGTACCTGTGACATCTGGCTCGAACCCTATCCTGGCATTCCGTGATGAGGTGAATAAACTGTTTAATGATTTCTTCGGTGAAGTTTCGATCCCGAGCTGGGCGCGTGGGATAGCGGAACCTGCTTTCGCGGTGACACCAGCGATGGACGTGACCGAGAACGATAAAGAGTTTAAGGTTTCCGCTGAGCTGCCGGGTTTGGAAACGAAGGATATCCAAATCACCGCCTCCGAGGGCTATCTCACCATTAAGGGCGAGAAGAAAGAGGAAAAGAAAGAGGAGCGCGAGGGCTATTTCCGTCAGGAGCGTTCTTATGGTTCGTTCCAGCGCGTGGTGGCGTTGCCAGATACCGCAAATTTCGATAAAGCCGAGGCTCATTTTAAGAATGGAATATTGACGCTTTCCATTCCAAAAAAGGCTGGCGCGCAATCGAAAGAGCGCAAGATTGAGATTAAACAGGCCGCATAGACTGCGACCAAAGTGGCCGCAGGATTTTATTCTGCGGCCACTTTTTGGCCTGATCTCTCCGAGGAAGCGGATGTTTTTTTGTTGATGTAATGCACGATCGGGCGGAGGGATGGGTTTGCCAGCGCAATAAACACAGTCAAGATAGCAGCTTCCATAAAATGCCGCGCGCCCGCAAACAACCCCACCGCCACGCTGCACCATAACGTTGCAGCCGTGCTGCAACCCCTTACTGTAACGCCCTCTTGAATGATAATGCCCGCGCCGAGAAAACCGATGCCTGTAATAATTGCGGCCACAACATGTACTGTGTTTAAAGGATCGTTCTTTGAAATTGCGAGCCCAAAATACATCATCGCCGCTGACCCGATAGTGAGAAGTGTGTTAGTCCTTAAGCCGACATACCGGCTACGCCATTGGCGCTCCAACCCAATCAGCGCCCCCAGCAATAACGCAACACCGAGGCGCATCACTAAATCATTCCACATCACAATCTTCTAACCGCAAAGAGTTACGATAGATTTGATTATAATCAATTTATTGGTGGCGCATAACGGGTTAGAGGTCTCGTGCAATAACAGCAATAAGGAGGGAAAATTATGACAGTTGTAAATTATCAAACCAATGTGACAGTGGATGACGGCCTGCGCGCCTACCTGATTAAGGTATATAATTACATGGCGCTGGCGTTGGTGGTGACGGGTGCGATTGCCTTTTTCTCATCGCAATCAGAGGCGTTTCTTAACGCAATGTATGTGATGCAGGGTGGCAACGTCATTGGCATGAAACCGCTGGCGTGGATTATTCTATTTACACCGCTGGCTCTGGTGATTTTCCTGAGCTTCAGCATGGCAACCATGAGTCTGGCTCTCGTTCAGTTCAGCTACTGGCTTTATGCGACGCTGGTTGGGATGTCATTTTCCATTCTTTTCCTGACTTTTACAGGTGAAAGTATCGCACGGGTCTTTTTCATTACAGCGGCGACATTCGGCGGGATAAGTCTTTACGGCTATACGACCAAGCGGGATCTCACGGGTCTTGGATCTTTCCTGATGATGGGGCTTATTGGCCTGATCATCGCCTCGCTAGTGAACTTATTTTTACGTAGCTCTGGTATGCAGTTTGTACTGTCTATTGTCGGTGTACTTATCTTTATTGGGCTTACGGCGTATGATACACAAAAACTGAAGGTACTTTATTATCAAGCTGTTGAAGGTGGCGAATTAGAGGGTAAGTTGATCGTTTTTGCTGCGCTCACCCTTTATCTCGATTTCATCAATGTCTTTCTCAATCTATTAAACTTATTCGGCAAGAGAAGACGTTGAAAAGCAGCATTCAATGCTGCACCTCAAATTCTTTTTTGAAGACGAGGCGTTTGCCGCGCAATCCAACCGAGTAAGGGGATTTCCCCTTCTTCACCGTAGCGTATTCATCCTTTTTATAATCATAGGGTCTGAACGAGTAAATATCGCTACATGCGCTCAGCAGCAGCAACCCTGCGATAACTATTATCCTCCCTGCTTTTAGCCTGTTCACCACCACAACTACCCTAATATCCAATATTTTTTCACCCGCATTTGACCACAGTCAAATAGTTTTTAGAAAAAGATAATACGGTAACCCTTTGTTCTTGAATCAGGAGAAGCGGGTGGAACAGGCAGTTGCGTTTATGATTGGTACGAGTGCTGTGATGCTTGGGTTGTCGCTGTTCATTCATTGGCAAGATTGGAGTGGGTGGTTGCGTATGTTGCGCGCGCAAGGGAGACCCGCCGCACTGATGATGGGGTATTTACATCTTATTATTGGCACATTCATTGTGGGATTTCATTGGAACTGGCAGGGCTGGTCGCTGTTGGTGACACTAATCGGCGTAAAAGCCATCGCTGAGGGTGTGGTTTATGCACTCTGCCCAAAAGCGATGCTTGCGATGCTCGCTTGGTGTGAGCCGCGCCACTACACACTGTTACGCGCCACTGGCTTGTTCACCGTTGCCGTTGGTGCAATTATCCTCCGCAGCTGGCTGCAGGGAGTGTAGTATGCCATACCGTACCAATGAAGATTTGCCATCTGGTGTGCGTGATCATTTGCAGTCACACGCGCAGGATATTTTTCGTGAAGCATTTAATCACGCTTGGCAGCAATATGCTGATCCCGAAAAACGTAAATTGGGAGGTTCGCGGGAGGACACCGCTCGGCGTGTTGCTTGGGCAGCGGTGAAGAAAAAATATCACAAGGCTGGTGAAGCTTGGGTAGAAAATGCTTAAACCGCCGCCCCACCGCTAAAACATTCCACGAACTTCATGGCTATGAAACAGCAGATATGCGGCAACCAAGGCCGCCAACAACAGCCACATCGCATGGCGTAAAAATCGAAAAGAAGCAGACTTCATAACGTTCCCTTTTTTGAGTGTTGGGGGATTGAACTATGATGTTTTTTTGCAATAAACTTTGATTATGATCAAAAGCCACCCAGAAAAATAGTAAGCGCAGTGCTTCCGGAACCACCTGATTATTTCATCTTGGAAGGCAGCTTGATAATTTTCCCATCCACTGCAAAAACCCCATTACCTTGATGGTGAATTGTCTTTGGATTTTTCTGTGAGCGATCTATCCATGCTTTCACCACTTCCACAATAAAGATGCCATATTTGGGCACCATCTTTGTATCAATTACCTTGCACTCCAGATTGGCGTAACATTCATCAATCAATGGCGCACGCACACAAGAAGCGGCGACCAGCGTGAGACCAAATTTTTTAAATTTATCAATATTCCGTCCTGTCGTATTCCCGCAACCAACTACCTCTTTTGCTAATTCTACGGTTGGTATATTGATGACACACTCTTTTGTTTTCTTGATAATATCAAACGTGTAATCACCATTACTGATGACACACGCCAACAGCGGCGGTTCAAAATCAACCATCATGTGCCACGACATCGTCATCACATTCGAGTGGCCGCCATTCATAGTCGAAACCAGCACCACTGGCTCAGGCTCGATCAGTTTATAAACTTGAGAAAGAGGCAACGATTGCTTGGCCACGGGCAACTATCTCCAGACAATAACTTCTGGGGGCTTACGCGGGACAGTCGGAGTTTCGCCAGCAGGCATGCCAACGATAATCGGCGCAATCGCTGTCATCTCTGCCGGAATTTCTAGCTCTGCTTTCCACTCTGGTGTGTTGAGCGCTGAAACAGCAAAACCAATAACGCAAGTACCAAGCCCCTCTGCACAAGCGGCGAGCATCAAGTTTTCTGCTGCCAGCCAGCAATCGGCAACCACAAACGACCCCTGCAACTTGCTATAAATAACTATCAGTGTAGAAGCATTGTAAAAAATGTTGAAATCAGGTTTGTTTACTAGATCCAGCGCATGCTTGCTCTGGGGTGCATCAGAATTCTGCATTTCGCTACGCACCAATCCCTTCGCGCCATCTGACAGGCGATTCAGTATATTTTTATCTTGAATAACAGCAAATGCCCACGGCTCTTCGTGCATGGCGGTGGGCGCATAGACGGCCGCATCAAGGAGCGCATGAATAGAAGTTCTCCCGACCTTTTGCGGTGTATAATCACGCACAGCACGGCGATGATAAATCGCGTCCACTGCACTCACCGCCGACGCTGGTTGAACAAGTCTCTGTGTTTCAGTCATAACACCCTCCAGTTAATGCGATAGCAACAATGGAATATCAGCCTTTTCCAGCATGTAATCGGTAACGCCGCCGAGCACCATCTCGCGGAAACGGCTGTGGCCATAAGCACCCATCACCAGAATATCAGCCTTTAACTTATGCGCCTCCGTCAACAGAACCTTGCCAATTGCGCGATCCCCTATCTCCACCACAACGGCATCTGCTTGGAAACCGTGCGTGCGGAGATATTGAATTGCATCGCTTTCTGCTTCAAGGTCAAAGGCCTTGCTATGTTCACGCGCAACCAGCAGATGAACCTTCTCCGCCTTTTCAATAAACGGCATGGCATTGAACATGGCGCGCGCGGCCTCCAGCCCACCATCCCACGCCAGCACGATCACTTTATCCACCAACTCCGATGGCAGCGATCTATTCTCTACAGGCATCACCAGCACTGGTCTACCCGTATCAAATAAAGCGGAAATTACCGCAGAATCCGACGCTGCGCCTTGGCTAATAATGACAAGGTCGCTCAATCGTCCCTCACGCGCAACCTCGCCCTCGACAGAACCGATAAGGTGTGAAAATTGTGCAGAGGCATGGTGCAGCGGCGAATCTGGAACATCCAGCGGCACATGATGTTTGGCCGCGAACGAAACAACATATTGCTTTGCCTTTTGCGCTAGCACCTCGTTTTCTTTTTCAATGGCCTCAATGATAGGCGCACTGGCCGCAAATCCTTCGCCATATAAACCAACATAAGATGCGGGGTCAGGTGACACATGCAAAAACTGGAGATGCGCACCACAGGCCTTGCCCAGAGTGAAAGCAGTGTTCAGTGCATTCAGTTCATCTTTTAGACCACCAAAAACACAAAGTATGGATTTAATAGCCATAGCATTAATCCACAATCGCTTGACAGAGATCGGCCTCATCCATTTTGCAACTTGTGGCTTTCTTTAAATTATTGGGTTTAGGCTTACAAGGCACACAAGCAGGAACTTTCTCCTTTGTTTTTTTGGATTGTTTATTTTTTAATTTGATAGCAGCCATAATCTCCTCCGTATTGGTTAATATAAGCCTTGCTGACTCATGCATAATTTTTTGACTCATGATTTGACTGCGATCAAGCTGTGAAGGCATATTTTATTTTAAGAGAGAAGGCAGGAGATGATTTATGAAATATTTGATATTGGCTACATGTTTGACTTTAGGTGTTTCTGCAGCGGTTGCGCAGGAACGAAATACACCAGTAAAGCCGTGGACGGATGAGTATCAGTATGGTGGCAAGCCATCTGTGGCTGTTCCGCTCGCTCAGGGTGGCCAGACAAGTTCTTCTGGGGGTGTGCCTCTTAAGCATCCTTCCAAAAAACGAAAATTGAAGGAGAAATGCCCACGCGGCGCGAGCACAGAGACACCAAAAACGAACAAAAATCCTTCTAAGGATGGTGAGTTTGAGATAGCTCCTAAGAAGTAGCGCGGCTCAGTAATTTTTGCAGCTCCGTGAGCGACTATTAAGTTTCCTTCATCACAACCCATTAAAAGAAAGGATTTTTATGTACAGCAAACCTTCTATCGCCTCTCACACTGTGCCCGTGACATGGATTCTTGTAGCGGATGAAAGACAGGCGCAGATTTATGTGCGGCGGAGAGTGGAAAAAATAGTTCCGATCATCGGCAATTCCAAACACCATCAATTTACGGAGCATGTTGAATATGAGTTGGCTCCTGTTCCCAATATGCGGGTGGAGGCAGAATCTGCGGATACATTCCAAACTGGGCGTCATCAGCTTGGGAAAGTGTTTGAAAGTGCTTCACCAGCGCATCACATGAGTGAGCCGCACATTACTGTGCAGGATCTTGTGGTGGAGAGGTTGGTAAAGAAGCTGGCAGAAAAACTGCATGGTGCAGCACAGAAAAATACCTTCGGCCATCTGGTGCTGGTGGCTGCGCCGAGAATGTTAGGTAAATTGCGGGCGGCCCTTGGTGATGATGTACTTAAATTTGTGACTTCGGAATTGCAGAAAGATCTCGTCCATTGCGATGCAATCGAATTAGAAAAACACCTTCAGGCGGTTGTTTGACTAACCCGAATTTTCTCTTGGAGTGCGCGGTGGGTGGGGCAGTCTTCAGCGATGGAGCAGGATGAGCAGACGTGTTTGCCGCTATGGTCGTGGTTGTGAATTGTCACCCGCGATCCGCTAACCGTAATCCCATACTCGCGAAGCTTGCTGAATGTGCGCGAAAGTGTTTCCAGCTCCATGCCCAAGCGAGAAGCGATCAGCGTTTTGTTATAAGGCAAATCAAAACCGTGGGGATCGAATTCATAAAGCATGCACAGACGTTGCAGGAAGCAAGCCACAAGTTGCGTGGAAGACATGCTGGCCTGATGTTCGGCCTCTAGTTCAGCCTCATGCGCGTGATCGGAAATAAGATTAAGAAGATTAAGCGCAAACGCGCCATTTTTTTTGCACTCTCGCGGAGCCATGATGCCGGAAATTCCATTAAAGTTGAGTCCTCCACCGCCGTGGCATTCGCGCGATGGGTATTGCAGGCATCGAGGATTTCATCTTCACACATTGTCTGACCGGCCTTCAATATGCCAATCGTTTTTTCATGCCCATCCGAATTCCCACGAAAAAGCTGTATCGTTCCATCGACAATGATATAAAAATATTTTACCGGCTCGCCATGTGCGAATAACATCTGGCCGCACGGGCAGTGGCGGATGTGTCCGCCTTTGAGGAAGGCGTCCCTATCCTGCTCAGACAACCCCGAAAACAAGGGTATGTTGGTAATATTAGCTAGTGAAACTACCTTCGACATAGGCTCCTCATGGTATGCATTGCAGAACAAGTGGAGTGACACCAGCTACACAGAGTGTATAAGGATATAAAAAGGGTACGGGAATTATTGCCCTTTTCCAAGAAAAAAACACAGCAAAAGTAAGAATTAAGGGAATATAGACCAAAAACACAACCCAGGGCTGTATTAACATAGCCTTCGAATAGGATGGTGCCCCCTAAAATAATTGTCCGATAATTTGATTGCGATCAAAGTTATCTACAAGAACCCTCATAAGGTGAAGCTCCAACTTATAACAGAGAGGAGTGCTTATGAACCATGCATACGCTTACGAAAACAAACAAAAACCAAGGCTGTCTTTGACACCTTATATTTTTTCCCCACATCTGGAGCAAAACCTTATGACGCATCTGAACCAGATTCTTCTGACCGAAGGGGAAGATGAAGTTCGCAAACTAGCTACGGATTGAGGGAGGATTTTACGCTTGCGCCATCTTATCCGAAATCGGCACAAGCAATGCTGGATTTCTTCGCCATAACACGCGCCATCATGAGCGATATTCGGGACATCGATAATGTTGATGATTTCGTAACGCCAGATGAGGAAGAAGTCATCACACTTCTGCAAAAAGAGCAGGAAGCATACGAGATGTCTGCGGATTAATCTAACAATTTAAAGAGGAGGTTTATATGGTTTCGCTTATAAGTAAAAACGACAATGTTTCCCCAGAAGATGCATGCTGTACTGCCGAGGGGACTGGGCGCGAGGTGCGCGAATTTATTGGCACCGCAGCGCATAAAGCGCGTGATGCCACGGCGGCGGTAGAAAAACAAGTCCGCAGCAATCCATTGGCAGCAAGCGCGATTGCCGCTGGCGTTGGGTTTCTGCTCGGCTCACTTTTTAGCCGCCGTTAGCCCATGCCAGCGATAGGGAGGATGACCGAACTGGCGGCGGTGGTGGGCAGTGTTTTCGTGGAGAGAATGTTGTTCAGGCAACTGATGTTCAGTTGGGCGTGGTTGCTGATGCTTGCTGTTATCGTTGGTATGGTGAGCGGTGCGTTGATACTCGGTGCATTATACCTGATTTACCACCTGCTATTGACGCACGGCATGGGTGCGGATGGTGCGTTGCTTACTGTTGGCGGCGTGGCTCTGTTGTTAGTTTTTCTGCTTTCTTTCATCGCCGCGAGTTGTTTCCGTAAGTTGTACAACGCAATAAAGCCGCAACCAGCACTAGCAGCCCACGTTGGTCGAACCATAGAAGCCTTCTTGAATGGATTATTAGCAACACCACCGAAACAATAATAATGGAGAACGTTATATGAAAGCATTAAAAGTAAAAGACATCATGACACCCGATCCCTTTATGGTGAAGCCCAGCCTTTCTGTTAAGGAAGCAGCCAAGCGCATGAAGGATATTGATTGTGGTGTGCTGCCAGTTGGTGATCCTGATAAGGTCGTTGGTATCATCACTGACCGCGATATTACACTGCGCGTGACCGCTGAAGGCAGGGATCCAGGAAAGGTTCTGGTCGAGGAAGTCATGACCAAAAGAGTGCGTACCTGCGATGAGGATGCTGATATTGAGGAAGCCGCTGAGGCCATGCGTGAACATAGTGTAGCAAGGCTGATTGTCACTCGTGGCAAAAAAGTTACAGGTATTGTCAACATGACATGCCTGCTCAAAAACAAAGGTGATAAGCATAAAAGTGACAGGGTGCTGCACGCACTTCTGAAATCGCAAGGTGACAAGCCTGCGGCTAAACGCAAATCTGCTTGCGGCAGTTGTTGATTCAAACAGCTTTTTGAATTGTGTTCCCTCGCGCCATTTCTGGTTGCTCAGGTGCGAGGGGGCACATACATTTCTGGGAGGCTATCTATGCAATTTATCGATCGAAGAAATGCTGGGAAAAAACTTGCACATGCGCTGGTCGGTTACCGTGATCGGCGCGATGCCATTGTGCTTGCGCTGCCACGTGGCGGAGTGCCAGTGGCTTATGAGGTGGCGCAGGCACTAAATTTACCGCTGGATTTAATGCTTGTGCGTAAGCTCGGTGTGCCTGGTCATGAAGAGCTGGCAATGGGCGCAATCGCCAATGGCAATGTGCAGATATTGAATGAGGATATTGTAAAAACTCTTGGAATTTCTGATGCTGCTATTAAGGAAGTGGCGGCGGAGGAACACGAAGAATTGCTCCGCCGGAACGAGGCTTACCGCAACGGCAGAGCTGCACCAGAACTAAAGGGGCTTACGGTTATTCTCGTGGATGATGGCATGGCCACGGGTGCCAATATGCGTGCGGCAGTGATGGCAGCACGCAAGCAACATGCGGCGCATATTATTGTTGCAGTGCCAGTGTCTTCAGATGCGGCCTGTAACTCTATAGAAAAAATCGCCGATGAAGTCATTTCGCTGCAAACGCCGTCACCATTTTATGGCGTTGGGCAATGGTATTTGGATTTCTCACAAACGAGCGATGTGGAAGTTCAATCGTTGATGAAGCAGCTGGAGCCAAAGAAAAAACGGGGAGCAAAATCATGAAAGCGCGGGCGCACCTTGTCCAGAACATCCGCAATCATGCCATAGCACTCTCTGGGCGGCTCAGTGATTTTTCTCCGCTTCTCGAAATGATTGGTGAGGCGCGATTTGTGTTGATTGGCGAGGCAACCCACGGTACCGAGGAATTCTATCGGATGCGTGCGGAGATCACCAAACAGCTCATCCTCTATTACGGATTTTCTGCCGTAGCGGTGGAAGCGGATTGGCCTGATAGTTACCGCATTAACCGCTATGTGCGCGGAGATGAAGATATCAGTAACGTACCGAGCGCGCTTTCTGGATTTACCCGTTTTCCCACTTGGATGTGGCGGAATGAAGTCGTGGTCGAATTTATTGATTGGCTTAGAAAGCATAATGAAAAGAAATTATCGCCGCAGGAAAAAATCGGGTTTTATGGGCTTGATTTATACAGTTTGCGTGCCTCCATTGAGGCTGTGATTGAATATCTTAATAAAGTGGATCCGCCTGCTGCAACACGTGCGCGTCAACGTTATGCGTGCTTTGATCACTATGATTCCGGCGATCCGCAGAATTATGGTCTCGCCAATAGCCTCGGTCTGACAGAGGGCTGCGAGCGTGAGGTGATTCAACAACTTTTACAGCTTCACCAGCGCGCACATAGTTACCTGAAACGTGATGGTTATATGGCGGCGGAAGATTTTTTTGAAGCCGAGCAAAATGCAAAAATTATTGTCGGTGCGGAGGAATATTATCGTGCGATGTTCCAAAGCCGCGCTTCTTCGTGGAACCTGCGCGATCGACATATGATGGAAACGCTGAATGCGTTGACCGATCATTTGAGCGTGCAACAGCAGGAGCCCGCGAAAATCATTATCTGGGCGCATAATTCACATATCGGCGATGCGCGGGCGACCGAGATGGGCGAAAGAGGCGAATGGAATCTCGGACAGTTGGTGCGTGAACAGCATGGGATGCACGACACGCGGTTGATTGGATTTTCGACTTATCATGGCAGTGTCACAGCCGCTTCAAAATGGGATGGCATCGCAGAACGAAGAATCGTTCGCCCTTCATTGGAAGAAAGTTACGAACATCTGTTCCATGAAACCAAGATTCCTAATTTTCTGCTACTCCTGCGCGGGAATAAAGATTTGTTCGAATATTTGAGCCTCTCTCGTCTGCAGCGGGCGATCGGTGTACTCTATCTGCCGCAGGCGGAACGCATGAGCCATTATTTCTTTTCCCACCTGCCCGAACAATTTGATGCGATTATCCATCTGGATACCACCACTGCGCTCACGCCGCTCGAAACCCAAGGCCTGTGGCATAAAGGCGAAGTGTTTGAAACCTATCCGAGCGGAATGTAGTTGATTATATGTTATTCAAACAGACAACGTTGACGGTTGATTTAGAAGCGCTGAGGGCGCGTTTTGAGCAGGAATTGCGCGAGCATATGCCCCCCTTTAGCCTAGGTCATTTTATTTGGAATCACAGCGGTGGACTCGGGCTGTGGCCTGTCACCAGGCTATAGATCAGGCTTGCGACAAAGAGCACGACAAAAACAAGCGCCAAGAATTTCGCGATTCCGGCAAAGTCAGCAGCAAGACCGCCAAAACCCAGAAAAGCAGCAAGCACGGCCAGAATAAAAAAAGTGATGATATAGTTCAGCATAAGTATTCTCCCTTCCGTTAATATAATAGTTTGTGCGTGTGACCAGTGTTACCCACCGTAGATGACATAAGCTCCAGCCGGTACACGGGACTTGATTCCATTGCAGGATTCAATCGCGGGCTGATTAGCAGGCGCACGTTTTGTAAACCATACACGGCACATGCCACGCGGAGGAAACATACAGCTATGGTCATTCATCGTTCTTAACAGGCTTTTACTCCAAGGTAGAACATCCTCGTAAACCATAAATAAAAGAAATGCCTTCGCAAATTCTTCCTGTGCAATCATCGCCAGAAACAATTTCGTTGCGGCTGGCTTTTCAAACTCCAGTGTCATGCCATCAGCGAGCAACCTATCTCCATTAGAGATGCAGGCTTTAATAGACGCAGTTAAATGCGCTTTTGTAGGAGCAGCAAGGCTATCTTTTTTCATACCGCCATCTTATTTTACAGGTTACTTTTGCCACTGGTTTATGACGTAGGCAACCAGTTGATTTCACAGGCTGGATTTTTGTATCATAATTCTTGAATTATGACACGGAGCGCGGTGTGCCTTCCTTATGATCGCTTATGCCCGTATGGTGGTTAAGGCACTGATGAATGCAACGCCGTGTTTGGATGAGCCTGATGAGAACGACGGCGAACAGCTTGCCTTATTTTAGGCGATATTTCAGTTGGCATCATACCGACTGCTTATTGTGACCACATGGCGGGGTATATGGCTCGGTTTTAACTGAAGCCGTCTGCCAGTAAACCCTCCGCCCGCTCCATTCGCTTCGCTCCCGTGTTGAGGGTGTGACTGCCAGCCTTATGGCTCCAGCCTTTTAACCTTCGCCCCCGCCGTGGGGGTCACAACGAAGGAGTTAAAACTTATGATGCACAATACACTGACTAAAAACGCCCTGTTACCATTCACCGGCAGCGAACATTGGTATCGCCATAATCGAATTCAGCAATCCTATTGTTCACGTGGAGGGAGCATGACTGATATAAAATCCCTACACAGAAATGCGATGGATAAGACAGACCTTGCATTAAATGCACAACAAATGGGTGATCATAAACAGGCTTTAGCATTATTTGGAGAAGCCTATGATATGGAGAAAAAAGCTGCCTATATGGCTGCCTCTGATGATGAACCAACGCGATCAGTCTTATTGAGAAGTGCTGCATCATTAGCGCTAGATTGCAAATTACCGTTGGAGGCAGAGAAACTTATATGTCTTGCTCTATCAGGGCAGCCACCTGAGCAAATTGCGCAAGAATTGAGAGATTTACTTGAGCAGGTTAATTTTCAGAGACACTTAGATTTACGTGGGATTGTGCTTCATGAAGATGAAATACAAATGTCAATTGCTGGAGAAGGCGTTGGTTTTGGCATAGCTCCAACGGAGCTTTTTTTACATAGAATTGAAAAAACCGAAAATCTCATATATCGGACAGCCGAACGCAAGCAAAAAAAGCCCTATAGAGATAGTGGAAGATTAGATAAAAAAACCCATGATAATTTGGCTCTTTTTATGACTGTACCAAGGGCGGCAAGTTTTGCGGTAACTTTCAAGGTAGGAAAGGCAGACCAATTAAATTTCCCTGGTATGTTCCTTACAGCTTTTTCGTCATAGCGGAAGCGGGAGCCCAATACCCTTCTATTTTTTAGGTAGCAGAGTTTCACTTTTCAGCGTTAATGCCAGAAAGATAACTATCAACAAGCGAGCTCGCTAGTATTTCAGAGGATTCTGCGCCGACTAAGTCTAGCTTTCCAGATAGTGATAAAATACTGATACCATGAATGCCTCCCCATAATATTTGAGCGGCACGCCTGGCTTTTTTTCGATTATTTTTTACAATTGGAAGCAATTGTTTTTCAATCAAAACAAAGAAGCGCCCCATTTTGGACAAATACCAATCTGGTACCCTCTTATCCTCCTGCACATGATATTCAAAAAGTGCCACCCATTCGTTGTAATGTTCTTTGCTATATCGAATATAAAATGTAGCCAGAGCATGAATGGGTGTCCCTTTTTTATGCGTATGCAGAGCTTCTTCCATGGCGCTATACCATGTATCTAGCGTGCGGGCATTCAGGTGCAGCACAAAATCATCATATGTGCCGAAAATATGGTAGAGCGTGCCTATTGTATAGCCGATTTCTGAGGCTACTTTGCGGGCGCTAAAATTTTTAAAACCCTCATTTCTAATGATTTTTAGCCCCGCCCGGATGGCCAATTCCTTTAATTCTTCCCGACTATGATCAGAGCGGCGCGCCATACCTATTTCTCAAACAATTATGCAGTGTAAAATAATATATTGAACGGTGTATAATTATATGGTATACATCCAATAAGCAAGAACAAAACGCGAGGTATTATGACATTAGGCACTGTTAACAAACCTGTATTTTTATGATATAGGTTATGGCGAAAGGGAGATTTTTGCCATGAACAAGCGCTTATATCCTGTGTCTCGCGAGGTTTTCGATCTTGAAATTC
>CAIJLX010000088.1 GCA_903821695.1 uncultured Alphaproteobacteria bacterium
AGCTATGTGCATTGGGACTAGCCTCTCTTTTGAACAAAAAGAGGAGGCCGTTAATAAAATAAATTCATTTAAAAACAGATATTTAAAACAGTATAATGGCTCCCCGAGTAGGAGCTTAATAAGATTTGGTATTAGTTGTTATTGCTGGATTATTTATATCCAATATATTGATATTATTTATTAATACTGGATGATAGCCTCTACCAAAATCCTATGCGCTGCGATAGGATGCCTCCTTAAATGGGGGATGCGGTGGGGGATGTAGATTATGGGCATTCTTTCAGATACGACGGTCCGCGCCGCTAAAGCCGGTAAGTATGAAGACGGCGACGGACTACGTCTGGTTGTTGATAAGAAAGGTAACAAGCGATGGGTGTTCCGGTTTCAAGTTTGTGGCCGTCGGAAAGAGATGGGGTTAGGCTCATACCCGCTGATCAAGATTGCTGACGCGCGCCGCCTCGCCTCAGAGGCCCGGGCAAAGATTGTCTCTGGCACTGATCCAATTGCTGCCCGTGCCGCCCGCCGATTGAATGACAAGCGTATCCCAACATTCAAAGAGGTTGCGGATTTGGTAGTCGCCGCAGAAGAGGCGAAGGGGCTTCCTGCTAAGAGCTTGGCTCAGCTCAAACGTTATCTCGGCCCCGGTTATGTTCAACAATGGTTCAATCGATCAGTGAACACTCTTACGTCAGTGGACGTGATGCAGCTTTTAGCGCCGCTGCGTAAAGAAAAGCCGGAAGCCTGTCGAAAGTTATATCCTGCACTTAAAAAGGTATTTTCTAACGCGCGGATCCGGCTGAGGGACGAACATGGGATTGAGTTTGTTAATCCGGCCAATTGGGATGATCTTAAAGCGATGGGTTACGCAGCGCCGGATCGTCTGACGCGGGGATCTCATCCGTCGGCTCACTATGAAGCCTTACCTGAGATCATGGCGGCAATCAGAACGTCAAAGCATAAAGCGGCACGTATGCTTGAACTCGTCATTCTTACCAATGTTCGGACGGACGCCGTCAGGTTCGCTAAAGCTGATGATATTGATTGGGATAGCAAGGTTTGGATTATCCCTCCGGCGCATTTGAAGGATAAAAAGACACGTGGATTAAAGCCATTTCGCGTTCCATTGACTGAGCGTGCTTTTGAGATCGCCCGATCATTCAAGCCTGAAAGTGGAGCGGGGCTTTTATTTACACATGATGACGGCAAGGCGTTCAGCTATGCGTTTATGCTCAATCATTTAAACGCCCTAAATGGCAATCCTGCGAAATGGACAGACATGGCTTCCGGGCGGGCAATTGTCGTTCACGGTTTTCGTGGATCGTTTGCGACATGGTGTGAAGAAACGCAGAACTTCCCAACCAATGTGTTGCGAGAGGCGATGGGACGGGTTGTGGGAAATCAAGTTGACCGCGTCTATCGTCACACAGACTTATTAGATCAGCGCCGTTTACTAATGGATAACTGGGAGCGCCATTGCCTGCCGATTGAGGGGAATGTTGTTTCTTTCCCTAAGGGAAAGTCGCTGTGACGAAGCCTCGCGCTAAATGGCCGGGTGAGTTGGGCACGGTGATATGCCGTCTACCAGCAAGCTCCCTGATGCATGGCGGGCGCGTCACTTGCGATAAGTTATCAGATTATAATCTGCGCGCCATTGAAAGCATCGACAGCGCAATCCACAATGAGAGATTAAAAAAACTCATATTGCTGGCGGATCATTACGCTGTTGGTAAGCAAAATTATGCTGGGATAGCCATGAAGCTTGCTGCGGAATTTGAACGTCGTTTTAAAGGAGATATTGAAGATTTGCGCAAGATCTACGATGCGCCAACCAACAAAATGTTAGCTATTAAGATGGCGGTTAAATACTGCAAAGGGTTCGATTATAAGCGTCCAGAATTGAAAACAGAAGCAGGCGTGATCGGTCATGATGGATGTGACTTGGCCGTCGGAGGCATACTACCGATGTTAGCTAAAGGTCGCACAGAAAAATGGAGCCGGGACAGATTAGAAGCCCTTGCTAATGCAGTTGCTGCTAAAAAGGTTGCTGGCCTAACAGACAGAGAAATTCTTGTAAGGTTAAGGCTTAAGACTCCGTGGAAAGATCACAGCCTTGAAAACCTTGAGTCTCGTCTCCAAGAGGCAAAAAGCTCTAAAAATGCCAAAAACCTAAACCAAGAAAAAGTTAAAGAAGTAAATGATTTATTGGTTAAAATAATAAAAAAACAGAAAAAACGATCCCGTTAGTTTCCGGAATTTTTATCTGCTCTCATCCATTGGCGCTGCTTCTAGGCGCTAATTGGAGAAAATGATATGTCAAATAGTCCAGTTTATAGTGTTGATGATATCCTTGGAATATTCCAAATCGCGCAATCTACTTTCTGGAAATGGGCGCGAGAGGGTCGTTTTGGAGATTTAGTTCGCATTGGGCGTAGAACCTATGTTCGACGCGAAGCTGTAAAAGCACTGGTTGGTGAATGATGTCAAAAATCACCAGCCAAAAGCTCAGCTTAAAATTCTTTTGCATCGTCAATACATAACACAACGCCGCCCCAACAGTCGGAGCGGCTTGTGCAGATGCAATGTGATTGTGGAAATTCACTATAGCATCTGTGGCAGTCAAAGCCAACTGTTGAGCGGCTCCTGAATAAAGGAGTCCGACAATGAATAAATTACCTGAACATTTCTCTCGTCTAATTGAGGCGGGGATCCCTATTTTCCCATGCACCAAAGACAAAATCCCGGCTTTGCCGGGTAACTGGCAAGACCATTCAACAACTGATCCTGAATGCTTACAAAAAATGTTAGCGCAGCGTCCCGATGCCATACCCGCAGTAGATTTAGGAAAAGCAGGTCTTGTTGTTCTTGATGGCGATAGACACGGCGGTCCTGACGGCGTGGCTTTATTGGAGGATCTCTTCGATAAGATTGGCCTTCCTCCAGAAACGCCGAGAATAAGAACAGCAAATAACGGTCGCCATTATATTTTTTGTCAGCCAGATCCAGAAAGTCCAATGGGTTGTTCTCGTGGCGGGTTTCCAGTCGGTGTCGATGTTAAGGGACGTGGCGGCTATATTATTGCCGAAGGAGCGGTATTGCCAGACGGAAGAAGTTGGAAAACAGAAGAGGGATCACCTGAGTTTTGTCAGTCGTATATGGACAACACTATCCCCAAATTACCCATACATATTCAGGATATCATTTTAAATAGAGTAAAAAAAGATAATGGAAAATCAGAGGTAATAAATACACCTGTAGAATCTTTCTCATCCACTTATGTGCAGGCCGCGATAGACGCAGAAGTTTATTCTGTAGCTTCAGCCGTTGAAGGCTGCCGTAATGAAACCCTCAATCGAGCGGCATACAGCCTTGGTCAATTTGTGGGCTCTGGTGATCTATCAGAGGCCAATATTACTTCGCTATTGATGGATGCGGCACTTAAATCTGGACTTTCTCAACAGGAGGCACTCAGAACTATAAAAAGTGGGATTGATGCAGGAAGGAAAAAGCCTCGCGAAAAAAATGATTCAGGCGTATTTCAAACTAGTAGAAGTCCAATTTTCAAAGCTGATAAGGAATCGCAGGAATCGCAAAAATCGCGAGGGTCTGAAGAACCAATACCCCTGCGAAGAGAGCTTCCGCCATCCGAACCATATCCTTTAGATGGGCTGAGTCCAATCTTAGAAGGCGCAGCAAAAGCTATAGTGGACAAGATTCAATGCCCAGATGCAATAGCAGCTGCCTCTGCATTGGCAGCCGCATCATACGCTGTGCAATCTTTAGTGGATGTCATTCTCCCTTATGGCTCAGGAGCAAGGCCGACCTCTCTATTTCTTGTTTCTGTTGCTGCTAGTGGTGATAGGAAAAGCGCAGCGGATAGCTTGGCTATCAAGCCCATTCGGTTGAGAGAAAAGGAGCTGAAGGAAAGATATGATCAGGACATAGTAGATTATCGGCGAGCTAAAAAAATTTATGACTATAAAATAGCTCAAGCAGAAAAAAACAAAGAAATAGAAACTAAATTGCTAGAAGTGGGCGATGAACCATCAGCTCCTCGCGTTCCAATTCTGACCATTGATGAGCCGACTATCGAGGGGATGCATAGGCTTTTTGAAAAAGGCCATCCTTCCCTTGCCTTATTTTCTGATGAAGGGGGCTCATTTTTAAGCGGTCATGCATTCCAAAAGGAAAATCGGCTAAAATCTATAGCTAATCTTTCCAACAATTGGGATGGCGCTCCTATCCGAAGAATACGAAGCGGAGATGGTGCGAGTGTGATTTACGGCTGCAGGCTTTCTGTCCATCTCATGATGCAACCTACTGCCGCATCATTATTTCTGGCAGACCCTGTGGCCAAGGACCAAGGTATCTTATCCCGGATTCTCGCTTGCCAGCCCACATCTATTGCTGGCTCGAGATTTCACAAACCATTGGGTGCGGGAACACTCAGCGCGCTAATAATGTATGAGGAAACTCTACTTGAGTTGTTAAGATATCCAACCAGACGTTTGATTGGCATGCCAAACTCTTTAGATCCAAGAGGCTTGCCATTCTCCTCTAAAGCTACAAGGGAGTTTGAGCTCCTTACAGACGAAATTGAAAGACAGCTTGCGGATGGTAAGCCCTACGAACAAATACGTGGGTTTGCCAACAAACTCCCTGAGAATATAGCAAGAATAGCAGCGGTTCTTGCAATCGTTGAAAATGCTGAGGCTGATGAAATTAATTCAGACTGCTTGGGTCGCGCAGCATTATTGGGAGACTTTTACGCGAGCGAAGCATTACGACAGTTTGAGGCCAGCCACATTACCACTGATATAGTGGAGGCAGAAAAACTTCTTTTCTGGCTACAAAATTATTGGCCTGAGTCCAACATAGCACTTGTGCCGATATATCAACGAGGCCCAAACTCTATCAGAACATCATCTGCGGCAAAAAAAGCCATAAAAACTCTCGAAAATCATGGCTGGTTAACAAGGACAGAAGACAAGAAGCCAGTAGTAGACGGCAAGGCTGTTAGAGAAGCTTGGCGCATACATGGTAAGGAAAAGTGAGATGGGAGTGCTCCGCCAATTCATCCAAAAAAAGCTTTTGTCTGAGGCAATAGTTAGCTCCGTACATACTCCCGCTATTTTAGCTATTCCTGCTACTTTGGAGGAAGAACGCCTTAAATTACGACATAAAACCCTTGATGGTCAGGAATGTAATAAAACGGGTAAAATATGTGAGTTCGATCCCTACGCTATTACGTCGCAGCCTACTACTGAC
>CAIJLX010000089.1 GCA_903821695.1 uncultured Alphaproteobacteria bacterium
AATCATCACGATTACCACCTTTAGACACGTATCCAACCGCTCGCTCTCTCAAATCTATCGAATATGCTCGTGTCATAAATGGCAACATAACACATCTAATTAAATTGGGAAATACTATAACATGAAGATTTGGACGATAATTTGGCCTGTTGCTATTTGTGTTGCAGTCGGGCCACTTCACCTGCAGCCGTGGCTGTGGGTGGTGGCGCTAAGTATCCTTTTTGCCGGATTGCTCGCCGAAGCAATTATAGAAAAGAGGAAGCCACGATGAAAACTCCCCGCCCGCGCTTGGAAGCGCGCGGCGGGGTTTCTTTTTTAGCGGCATTCTTTGACGGTGATATCGTATACTGGATGTTCTAGCGGATTGAGTGATGGGGTGGAGGCGAACATCCAGCCTAGGAAGATTGTTTTCGGTTTGGCGTCACTGCGTTTTTCGGTGATTTGCAAGAGGGCCGCGGAATCTGGCGTGGTTTCGGGCGAGGAGTGCCAGCATTCGATAAGTTTGATGGTGAGGGGGCCGAAAGTCGTGCTGCCACCGGCGTTTAGTTCCTGATTATAGAGACGGGTGGTTTGCTTGTTCAAAATAGTGAATTTGAGCAAACGTGCGGTGTTCATATAAAGCTTAGCATCAGGCAGCGGCGTGATGGCAGGTTCTGGCGAAATATTGCTGCCGCCGGGCGGCGTTACAACAGGCTCAGAAGCAGGAAAGGGATTTAGCGGTACAGCATCGAGAACGGTGGGTTTCTTTGCTTTTTCTTCTTCCAGTTTGCCTTGGAATAGGTTGTTTAAGCCTTGGCGTTCATCGGGGGAAAGCTCTTTGCTCGGGGCGGTGAGGTCAGGGCGGCTATGCATACCGGGAAGGTCTTCGCCGGGGGCTTCCTGCGCGTGGAGCGAGGGGGCCAGCAAAAGAAATAAAAGTGCCAGAAGCGGGCGCATTGCCGGCATTTTATTGTTTATCCTTACCTTTTTTGGAATCGGATCCGCCATAAATCATTTTGCCGATCAATGCCTCTAGGCTGACGGAAGATTGGGTGTATTCCAACTCGCCACCGGCTGCGACCATATCGGAAGAACCACCTGGCACAATCGCGATATATTTACCGCCAAGCAGGCCATCACCCACGATTTCAGCCGAGGAATCCGTTGGAATTTTGACATCATCAATCACGGTCATGCTTATGATCGCTTGATAGGTTTGAGGATCAATCGTTTGCTCCGTTACCGCACCCACTTTAATGCCGCTCACTCGAATATCTGCGCCAACTACTAGGCCATCAACGCGGTCAAACTTTGCTTTTATTGTGTAACCGCTAGCGGATTGGACGTTGCCGCTTTTAAAGGCGAAAAACAGGAAGCCAAAGGCGACCACTAATACCAATCCGCCCATTATCGTTTCAATTACATTCCGTTTCATTGTTTGACCTTTATGGTTTCCAGGCTTGGTAATCACCGGTTGCTTTGTCGCGTTTGCCGCCGGAAAGGATGGATCCGGGCGGGTAATACGCACCATTGGTGCCGGTTAAATTCTGTTGGTGTTGTTTTTGCCAGAGATAAGGCTTCTTCAAATCTTTCGGCAGCGTGTCATTCACATGATGCAGCCAGGCATGCCATTCCGGCGGCACTTTCGAAGGTTCCGCCACGCCACGATACATCACCCAACGCTGCGGCCGCATATAACGCCCGCCTTTGCGCTCAAAATATCGGTTGCCGAAAGAATCACTTCCAATCAACTGACCAAAAAATAATGTATAAAGCGCAGTACCAAATTTCATGCATCTGTTTTATCAGGCTTTAAGATCGAGGCAATGGATTTGTTTAAATGATGCGTTTCAAAGCGGCGGTCTTATCGCGCGATCGTATTTTAGATAATTTATTAACAAAACATTAAAGGCCTCTTTGCTAGACCTAGAGCCAATATCAAGGTAATGTGAATTCTTTAAGCGAGGAAATATGGACGTTAGAAAATTACTATTAGTTGGAATATTTTTATCCACATTTGCGGCACATGCGCAGGAGATTAATTACAATGCTATTTCCGCCGCTGGATTCGGTGATGTAGCGCGGCTGTTGCGGGAGATGACGCCGGAGCAGCGTGAAGCAGTGTTGCAACAAGCGGCGATTAAACAGCAGGAATTGCAACGCATGTCGCCAGCAGAAGTAGAAAAATTGCGTGAACAATTGCGGGCGTCGGGAAATACGATCGAGATGGAAAAAATTGATCCGAGCAAGTTGGATCCAAATAAAAGCAAGAGTGCGGCAGAGATTCAGAATGACCTGCAAACCTATCAAGATAAATACCAGCGCGGCCAGATTCGTAATGAAGTGGTGAAGCCTGCGCCTGGGCAATAGATGCTTGACTTCCCGCCTCTGACGGGCAAGTAGAGCGTATGAACCAAAAGACCATCAGCATTATCGGAGCAGGGGCCTGGGGTACAGCGCTTGCTGTGTTGTGGGCGAATGCTGGTCGGCGTGTGCGTCTGGTTGCGCGGACGGCGGAACAAGCGAGCATGATGACGCATCAACGGCAGAATGCGGTGTATTTGCCAGGCATCACGCTGCCAGAAAATCTGGCGATTACTTCTGTGATCGACAGTGCTGATCTTTGGGTTATCGCAACGCCAGCGCAAGCCATGCGCGCGATTTGCGAACAATTGCCGAAAACAAAAACCCCGCTGTTACTGTGTAGCAAAGGGATTGAGCGCGATACGGGTATGTTAATGAGCGATATCGCCGCACAATATTTTCCGCAAAGTAAGCTTGCGATATTGAGCGGACCCAATTTTGCAGGCGAAGTTGCGCGTGGATTACCAACTGCATCTGTCATTGCCAGCCAAGATACTGAGTTAAAATTGGCAATGCTCGAATGGTTATCGACGCCGAATTTCCGCCTTTATCACAGTGACGATGTGGTGGGCGCTGAAATTGCGGGCGCGCTCAAAAATGTATTGGCTATTGCATGTGGCATTGCACAAGGCATGGGCCTTGGCGAAAATGCACGCGCAGCTTTGATTACGCGCGGCCTGGCGGAAATAAAACGTCTGTCACTCGCGCGTGGTGCGAAAGCAGAAACACTCGCCGGACTTTCGGGGCTCGGTGATTTAGTGTTGAGTTGCTCAAGCCCAACCTCCCGCAATATGTCATTCGGTTTAGCATTAGGCCAAGGCATGGGCGCAGAAACCGCGCTTAACCAACGCCGCAGTGTGGTCGAAGGTGTTCCAACTGCAAGCGCTGTGTTACATCTCGCGAAGCAATGCGATGTTGAGATGCCGATATGCAATGCGGTGCATGCAGTTATTTCTGGCCGTATCACTGCACGACAAGCTGTACAAATATTGCTTGATCGACCACTGAAGCAAGAGTGACGAGATAAGAAACGTTACACTTCTCACGTGTAAATTTTTCTGTCGTATCAACGCGTGATAAAATGTATAAATATTGTTCACTCGACCACTCAAACAAGAATAAAACCCAAGCTTTCGTTGCATTTATGCAACAGTCCAAAACATTGTGTTATTTCTGATAGTTGGTAATTCGCAGTGCAAAAGAAAGTGCTTGATATAAGTCTTTATTTGGATTAGCAGGGTTGATTCAAGTGGAGTCACTCTTGCTCGGGGAGCCACTTTCGACCCGCAGCAGGCTACTTATAATTTTTTTAACTGTTTAGGAGATAAACAACATGGCTAGTACAATTTTTTCCACCCTTTCCAATGGCGCTTTGGTCTCTTTTGACGCAGCAAATGACATCCTGGTTCTTGATACCGCGGTTGCTGCTGGTTATACCATTGGCAGCTCAGCTGCAGGCACAACCTTCTCCGCTGGTGGCAAAACCATCACGTTGAGCAGCGTTGCTTTGGCTGCATTAACAACTAGCAATGTAAGCACTCCTCTCGGTGGCGCTATCGTTGTTGGTGATAACACCACAGATACCGCTCTGGATGATCTGGCGAACACCTATGCTGGAACTGCAGGCGCTGATCTGTTCTTCGGTCTTGGTGGAAATGATTCTCTCACCGGAAGTGCAGGTGCCGACGTTGCAAACGGTAATGCCGGTGCAGACAACTTGGCTGGTGGCGCAGACGCAGACTACTTGCGCGGCGGTGCAGACAACGACACTCTTGCTGGCGACGCTGGTAACGACACTCTGTTGGGTGACAACGGCAATGATGACATCACAGCTGGTGCAGGTAATGACGTCGTAAACGGTAATGCTGGTAATGATACCATTGCTGGTAACTCTGGCCTGAACACCATCAATGGTGGCCAGGGCAATGATTCGATCACCGCTGGTTCGGGCGGCGATTTGATCTCTGGCGATTTGGGCGATGATACCATCGTTGGCGGCGCTGGCCTCGACACCATTTCTGGTGGAGAAGGTGGCGACAACATTACAGCTGGCGTTGGTGGTTCAAACATCAATGGTAACGCTGGTAACGACACCATCGTTGATATCGCTGGTGGTACAACTGTTGCTGATACCATTCACGGCGGTCAGGGCGCTGATGCTTTGACTTCGACTGCTGATGGCATTGCTGATGTATTCTATGGCGACAGTGGTGCTGATACATTAACCGCTGGTACGGGTGCAACTGGTGCTGATACCGTTTTCGGTGGCGCTGGCGCTGATTCTATCGTTCTGACTGCAGCTACTGATAACCTCACTGCTCTTGGTGGCGATGGTGCTGATACTTTTGTTATCGCTACAGGTAACACAGGCGACCACACTCTTGCTGGTGGTGCAGACGCTGATCAATATACAATCACTCTGAACAACCATGGTGCTGGTAACGATGACGATATCTCCGTTACGGACTATGCAGCAGCAGACGCAGTTACGCTGACCACAACCGCTGCAGTAGCAGCGTTGACTGTTAGCGTTACTTCAAGCACAGTAACCATTTCTGAAGCAGGCGGTGCATCTGCGGATCAGTTGATCCTCAGCACTTCCAGCAGCGATACGATTGCAGGAACCTTTAACAGCATTGCAGGTGTTATCGGCTGGAACAACACGACCACTGCTGCTACTCTGACGGGTACTGCGACTGCGGATGTGTTCTACGCTCTCGGCGCTGCAGATAGCATTACTTCAGGTGCAGGTGCAGATTACATCTCGGCTGGCGATGGCGCTAACACCATCTCCTCTGGCGATGGTCAAGATACCATTATCGCAGGTGCAGGTGCAGATCTGATTGATGCTGGTACAGATGCTGGTGCAGACGTAATTACGGCTGGCGCTGGTAACGATACCGTTACAATCGCTGATGATGGTGTAACTGTTATCGATGGCGGTACGGGCACAAACGTAATCAATATCGTTGGTGCTGCCTCTGAAACCTTCGTATTCGACAACGGTACAATCGAAGGCTTCAATACTGTGAACGTTTCCGGTACTGGCGCAATTGCTCTTACCCTGACTGATTTCACAACGGATGGTACGGATAACACCGCTGGTGCGACTGTTACCATTACTGCTTCTTCTGTCTCTGGTGGTACATTGGCAATTACGGATTTTGACTCTGCAGTGAAGTTCAGTGTAACTGGTACCTCTGGCGCCGATAGCATTGTTATCGACAGCACAGATGGCTATGCACACACCATTACTGGTGGTGCTGGTAACGATACCATCACTGGTGCTGCACTGGGTGACTCGTTGGTGGGTGGTGAAGACGCTGACCTTATCACGGGTAACGAAGGTGTTGATACCATTACGCTTGGAACCGGTGCTGATACCGTTGTTCTCAACTACTCGGGCGTAGGCACGGAAGCTGATGTTATCACCGATTTCGCAACAAGCGGTGCTGACATAATCCAACTTGCTCTTGGTGCACTTAAGACTGCAGGCACATCGGGTGTTCACTCTGGTGCTACAGATCTGGTCTCACTCGTTGATGGTGTTACTACCGCACATGGCGAAAGCCCAGTGTATCAAGAGATGACCGGAACTGCTGCTGCTGCTGCTGGTGCGGATATCTTTGCTCTGGTTGGCACTTCTATCGCAAGCGTTGGTGCACTTCAAACCGCACTCCAAGCAGGTGGTACGTTTGCCATCTCCAGCGTACATGCTAACGTTGCTGCAAACGACATCTTCTTCGTTCTTTACAGCGATGGTACAGATTCTCATTTGGCTGCAGTTCGTGTTGTTACCGATTCGAACACCGCAACCTTCGCAACCGGCGAATTGGCTGCTGTAAACATTGCAACGTTCTCCGGAAACGCTGGAATTGAAGCAAGCGAGTTCACCGCTGCTAACTTCGACTGGATCGCGTAAGCTTTCCTGCCGAAAGGCAAAAATAAGAAGGGCGGGTGGAAACACCCGCCCTTTCTTTTTGTTTTTCAAGCATTTGCGCCTATGGCGGAAAAGGTGTAAACTGAAGGGTCTATGAACAACCGTTTTATCCGCAGACTACGCTATCTCTTTCTGCCACGCGGACGGGTTCTGGTTTCCCCCCGCAAAGTTTTCAAAGCCGCAGCAATGCTCACCATTCCGGTGCTAACCGCGCTTGCTGTGCTAGTTCTTTATGATGTCTTCACTTTGCAGCAAGCCTGCTTATTGGTTGGGGTTATTTATCTAGTCCATATCCCTCTGATTTGGCCTTATATGGCAAATCTCTCAGCCTTAATTCACTATGTTGAACTGCTAGGCAGCGATAAGCGGGCCGCCCCCCCCGACCTTTCATTTTTGAACAATATGGAAGAGTTAACTTCCGCAGTAACCGGCCTACAGCTTAGTTGGGAAAAACGCCGCAACCTGCTGGAAGCCATGGTGACCGAGAGCAAGATATTGATCGATACGCTGCCAGACGCCTTAATCATGCTTGATGACCAACATCGCGTCGTTCGCACCAACACACCCGCAAAGCTTCTTTTTACCAATCAACAAATTCCCTTGCTAAATGAACCCGAAGTATTGGCAGCAATTGCGGAGGTAGAGCAAACAAAACACGGCAAAACAATCGAATATCACCTCGCCGATCAAGAGCGGGACTATCTGTTGCGGGTGGAGCGCTTCCCAACCTATTCCCCCGGCGGTATCGCGCTGATTCTTGTAATGCACGAAGTAACCGAAATGAAGCGCACGGAACAGATGTTCTCCGATTTCGTAGCCAACGCCAGCCATGAAATCCGCACCCCGCTCGCCTCGATGATGGGCTTTATCGAAACCCTGCAAGGCCCAGCAAAGGAAGACCCAAACGCCCGCGACGAATTCCTCAAAATCATGAGCGAACAGGCAGCGCGGATGGCGAACCTGGTGAAGGATCTGCTCTCGCTTTCAGAAATTGAGAAGAACGTCAAAACCCATCCAACAGCAATGGTAAATCTTCGCGAAATTGCCGAAGAAGTGGTGCGCCACGCAAACTGGAGCGCAAAAGAACGCGGCATCCAAATTGTGCTTCATGTTGAAACGGGCCTGCCGGAGGTGATCGGCGATAAAAACGAATTATTCCGTGTGCTGACCAACCTCATCATCAATGCCACGAAATATGGCAATGCCAATAGTACAATCACCGTATTGGCCGAAGTGCGCCCGGCGGTGCCGCCGATGGGTGTGGCGAAAGCGGTTGCGATTGCCGTGCAGGATGAAGGCGAAGGTATTTCGCCAGAACACTTGCCACGCCTCACCGAGCGGTTTTACCGGATCGATAAAGCCCGCAGTCGCTCTATCGGCGGAACAGGCCTTGGCCTTGCCATCGTTCGCCGCATTTTAGACCGCCATCTGGGCACCATGACTATCGAAAGCACCGTAAATAAAGGCAGCACGTTCACCATTTATTTACCGCTTGCAGGATAGGCTTGCCACACTAACGCTGCCCTATTAGATTGGGCTTCAATGCAAGCCCAACAGAGAATCAATACGCGAAAGAATTTCCGCCTGCGGCGCAGGTTTGAAGTGAAATGGTAATAGAGGCGTGAACCCGAACGCCATTCTCGAACTCCGCCTGTTCTATTTCCGAAACCATTTTGCCTATCAGTGGAAGGGTAGTGCTGCGCCGGTGATTTTGACAGGGCATAATGGGGTTGGAAAAACCAACATATTAGAAGCGATTTCATTTTTAGCACCGGGGCGTGGGTTGCGCTCGGCGAAGTTGGCGGAGATTGACCAATGGGGTGAGGAAGAGAAGTGGGCGATCTATGCGTTGGCGAAAACGCCGCAGGGTGAAGTGAATATCGGCACCGGGCGCGGCGAAAACACTGGCGGTGATAAACGTATTATCAAAGTGGAAGGTGAGGTGTTGAAAACTGCCTCGCAACTGAAGAACCATATTGGCATTTTGGCGCTGACGCCGCTGAATGATCGCGTGTTTGTGGATGGCAGTACTGCGCGACGTGACTTACTTGATCATTTGGTGGCGGGGTTTGATAACGCACATAGTAAACGCATCTCCGCTTATGACACCGCACGTTCGGAGCGGTTGAAATTGCTCTCCACTTATGGTGGTTATGATCGCGTATGGGCCACCGCGTTGGAAGCACGTATGGCCGGTTCCGCAGTCGCAATAGCAGCTGCGCGGCTTGAAGTGATCCAGCGGATTACGGATGCACTCGAAAGCCATATTGAAAGTCCATTCCCGCGTCCGCTTTTAGGATTGGATGGGACAGTCGAAAATGATTTAACTAGTCTGCCTGCATTACAAGCCGAAGAAGCTTATTGTGCGCGGCTGGAACAAAGTCGACAAGCGGATAGAGAAAGTGGCCGTACACAAGAAGGCCCACATCGGAGTGATTTTCTGGTGATCCACAGCACAAAAAAAATGCCGGCGGAGATGTGTTCTACCGGTGAGCAAAAATCATTATTGCTCTCACTCATTTTAGCAACGGCACGTGCGCGTGCGTCGTGGCAAGGCAGTGCGCCGATTTTATTATTTGATGAGATTATTGCACATTTGGATGAAGTGCGGCGGGCGGCGCTCGCGGCGGAAATAAAATCGCTTGGTGCACAAGTGTGGATGACCGGAACAGAGGTAGAAAGCTTCCGCGATTTCCTTCCCTTCAGCCAGCATATCGAAGTGTCTCCACCCGTCAGTCCTGTCATCTCCCGCGAGGCAATGGGCAGGCTGGAGAGAAATAGAATCGAAACCTCGGAATAACTCTTGTAACCACCTGAAAAATAGCGGCAAAATTTTGCTCGAAAATGAGATCATTTTCTTGCCATTTGAGGCACTGGCTCTATGATATAAAAAAGCAATTATTATTAGAGTTTTTATGAGTGTAAAGCCAGTGTCTAAAGAGCAAGAATTGATCGACGGAGCAGAAGCCGCCTATGGTGCGGATTCGATTAAAGTTTTAAAAGGGTTAGAGGCCGTTCGCAAACGCCCCGGAATGTATATCGGTGACACCGATGATGGCTCAGGCTTGCACCACATGGTGTATGAAGTGGTCGATAACGCGATTGATGAATCACTCGCCGGGCATTGCGATATTGTACAAGTGATTTTGAATGCGGATGGTAGTTGCACGGTGTCGGATAACGGACGCGGCATTCCAACGGACATTCACCCAACGGAAGGTATTTCGGCGGCGGAAGTAATCATGACGCAATTGCATGCCGGCGGTAAATTCGACCAGAACTCGTATAAAGTTTCGGGTGGTTTGCACGGTGTTGGCGTATCGGTCGTAAACGCACTTTCGATTTGGTTGGAACTTAAAATTTGGCGCGGTGGCAAAGAACATGTCATGCGCTTTAAACATGGTGAAGCCGAAGCACCGCTGAAAATTGTCGGCGATGCAAACGGGCAGAAGGGAACGGTGGTAACATTCCTGCCTTCGCCGGAAACATTTACCAAAACCGAATTTGATTTTGAAACGTTAGAGCATCGCCTGCGCGAGCTCGCGTTCTTAAATTCGGGTGTGCGGATTGCCTTGATTGATCGTCGTCAAGCAGAAGAAAAACGCGTCGATTTATATTACGAAGGTGGCACGCAAGCCTTCGTTGAATATCTTGATCGCAACAAAAAATCATTCCACCACATTATTTCGATTCGTGGTGACAAAGACGGCACTTCTATGGATCTCGCGATTTCGTGGAACGATTCCTATCACGAGAACATGCTGTGCTTCACCAACAACATTCGTCAGCGCGATGGTGGAACGCATTTGATGGGCTTCCGCGCCGGCCTCACCCGCGTCGTGAATTCCTATGCAACAGCACAAGGCATTTTGAAAAAAGAAAAAGTAGCGCTAACCGGTGAAGATATGCGCGAGGGGATGACCTGCGTGCTTTCCGTAAAAGTGCCAGATCCAAAATTCTCAAGCCAGACGAAAGATAAACTTGTTTCCTCTGAAGTGCGGGCGGTGGTTGAAGGTTTGGTTACCGACCGTCTGGGCACCTGGTTTGAAGAACATCCGCAAGATGCGCGAATGATTATCCAGAAAGCGT
Organism: uncultured Alphaproteobacteria bacterium; assembly: GCA_903821695.1. Taxonomy (GTDB): domain Bacteria; phylum Pseudomonadota; class Alphaproteobacteria; order Rickettsiales; family CAIJLX01; genus CAIJLX01. The sequence continues at coordinate 10,373 of CAIJLX010000089.1, forward strand.
TGGAAGCAGCCATCGCACGCGAAGCAGCGCGTAAAGCCCGCGATTTAACGCGCCGCAAAGGTGCGCTTGATATCGCATCGCTGCCAGGAAAATTGGCGGATTGCCAAGAGCGCGATCCAGCACTTTCTGAAATCTTCATCGTAGAGGGAGATTCGGCGGGTGGTTCGGCGAAACAAGGGCGTGATCGCAAAACGCAGGCGATTCTTCCGCTTAAAGGAAAAATCTTGAATGTAGAGCGCGCGCGGTTTGACCGGATTATTGGTTCGGAAGAAATCGGCACGTTGATCACTGCGATTGGCGGTGGCTTTGGCGATGAAGATTTCAACATCGAAAAAGTGCGCTATCACAAAATTATCATCATGACCGATGCTGACGTGGATGGCGCGCATATCCGAACATTGCTGCTCACTTTTTTCTATCGACAGATGCCGCAAATTATCGAGAAGGGCTATCTCTATATCGCGCAACCTCCGCTTTATAAAATCAAACGCGGAACATCGGAAGTGTATTTGAAAGATGAAAAAGCACTCGAGGAATTCTTGATGGAAGCTGCATTGACCGATGCCACGGTGTTGCTCGCAAATGGTGCGCAACGTGCGGGTGCGGATCTGAAAGATCTCATTAGCAAGTGCCGCAACTTTAGCCATTTGATTCAAGCCATTTCGCGTCGTGCACCGGCTGCTATTTTAGAGCCAGCTTCATTGTGCGGATTGCTGTCACGCGCACTCTGGCAAAACGAAGCGGAGCTGAAGAAGCGCGTCACCATGCTTGAGCAACGCATGAATAATCAGCCAATGCTGGCCGGACAGCGCTGGGAAGGTGTCGTCGAGGGTAAAACCATCGGCGTGAAACGCACCGTGCGTGGCGTGCAAGAAAAACTGGCGATCGACGAAAATATTTTCGCCTCGCCCGAAACCGTCGAACTCGAAAAACTCTGCACCGAACTCGGCGAAGTGTTTAACGGCGCTGCAACCTTCAGCCGCAAACAAGGCGACATCCGCACCGCTGACCCATCCGCATTGTTCGCCGCCGTCATGGAAGCCGGCCGCAAAGGCTCCAGCGTCCAACGCTTTAAAGGTCTCGGTGAAATGAACGCCGAGCAGCTCTGGGAAACCACCCTCGATAAAGATGCTCGCACACTCCTGCGCGTCACCGTCAAACACGCTGAAGAAGCTGATAACGTGTTTGGTACGTTAATGGGCGAACTGGTCGAACCCCGCCGTGACTTCATTGTTGAGAATGCGCTTAAAGTCGTGAATTTGGATATTTAGAGGCCGCCTCCCATGTGGTCTCTCGAATTTATTTTTACAGCACAACCTCCGTGTATCGTGCGTAAATCCACGCCAGGCAAAGCAAATTCTTTATCTAATAGATGAAATTTTATTCCAGGAATACGCAGCCAACAAAAATGTCGCAAAAGATTGGCGGCATTTTTTTCATCTACAGGAAATTGATCTGTGAGACGTGGCTTTTCTTGGTCACCAAGGATCGTTAATTTAGAGATATCGTCGGAGGTAAAACCACTGACTGCATTGCCAGTCTTATCCCTAGTTTCTCTTAAAAGTAATAATAATTTTTCTAATACCCTGATTGTACCTGAAAACGCCAAATTATTTTCTTTTTTTAAAAGCTCTAGTAATTCAGTGCCTTCTGAAAACGTATATTCGACAAATTGATATTGTGCTACTGAGGCAGCGTCTTCTCTATCATTACTAATAGCCGCTCGAAATCTTTTAGTTCCTGAAGGTTTAGTCTCAGGTTGTGGATCGTTTTTGGCAAAAGTTTTTTTAATCCAGTCGAACATTTGGAATAAGTCCTTTTAGATGTTTAAACTTAACATCAGTATACAATCAAAAAGTTAAAGATTTACTAACATTTCATTTCCGATTGCCCAAAAACATAAAAACCACTATGTAACCCTCATGAAATCTACCTTTATCGACTCCCCAACCATGCAAAATCGGCCGGTTTTAGAGACTCCCAATGGCGAGAAGAAGGTGTTGCTGCATTCTTGCTGTGCGCCTTGTGCGGGGGAGGTGATGGAGGCGATGGTGGCTAGTGGGCTGGAATTGACCATCTTTTTCTATAATCCGAACATACACCCGAAGAAGGAATATGAGATTCGTAAGAATGAGAATATTCGCTATGCGGAGCAGCTCGGCATTCCGTTTGTCGATGCGGATTATGATGTGCAGGATTGGTTCGCGCGGGCGAAAGGCATGGAGCGTGAGCCGGAGCGTGGGGTGCGCTGCACGATGTGCTTTGATATGCGGTTTGCGCGCACTGCGTTGCATGCCTATGAGAATGGATTTTCGCTTTATACCAGTAGTTTAGGCATCTCTCGCTGGAAGAATATGGAGCAAATTAATGATTGTGGCACGCGGATGGCCGAAGCGTACGAGGGTGTGAAATATTGGACCTATAATTGGCGCAAAGAAGGTGGCGGCGCGCGTATGTATGAAATCGCCAAACGCGAGGAATTCTACCAGCAGGAATATTGCGGCTGCATTTATTCCCTACGCGACACCAATGAATGGCGCGAGAAAAACGGCCGCGAGAAAATTGTGATTGGCGAGAAGTTTTACGAAGAGAAGATAGTTTAAGTTACCGTTCAAGCGCCACTAGTGCTGCGCTCCCGGTCGGTCGCTAGTCGTTCGCTTCGCTCCTCCAACCTAAACCAGCGGGTCATGTCCGTGCCCACCCCAAGGGTGGCAGCGGAGGATGCGTTTTAGGCCTAAATAACCCCCTTTCATCACACCATACTTTGAAATAGCCTCCTGGGCGTAATCGCTGCAGGTGGGGGTGAAGCGGCAGGCCATGGGGATGAAGGGCGAAATACCGAGCTTATAGGCCCGGATGAGCGCGTTAGCGATCGAGCGCATGGAACGCATATTTGAAATCAGCCTCTAATTTCTCATAGGGGCGGTCAATTGCGGCCTTCCGACCGATAAATACATAGGCCATATGGTTCTTCGCCCTGGCGGGAAGTAATAATCGTACTAGGGCCCGCAAGCGGCGTTTTACCCGGTTTCGTGCAACAGCATTGCCAACACGTTTACTCACCGTATATCCCACCAGAAAACTAGATTCATCCGGCATTTCAAGTGCTTGAATGATAAAGCCGGAGGTGGTTACCGCCTTGCCCTTCGCGCGTGCGGCCTCAAATATGCCCCGCTTCCGGATAGTTACAATTTTGCCCATAAACCTCACTCTAATCAAAGAATTCGCTGAGGCTAACGATTTGTTAACGATTAGGCCCGATAATAGGCCCAAAGCCTTCGTTCCACATCAACCAGAATGAGAAGATTTTATGGCAAATGAATTTGAAGCAAGAGCACTAAAAGCAGAAAGGGAACTAAAGGCATTTAAAGCCTATGCGGGTTTTTCACAGCAAGAACTAGCTCTACTATATGAGCCTGCTTTTATAGAAAAGATAGAGGAAATGCAGAGACAAAAGAACCAAAATGCGCAGTCTGAAACAAAGACAAAACCGAAAGAAGAACCAGCAACGGATGCTCCATCTATGGAGGAAGTACGCAAGTGGGAAGAAGCAAATGCCGCGGAAGAAACCACCAAACCTGCAGCGCCTTCTACTGTTATAACTCCGGAAGTTGTGCCATCTAAACCAGTATCGACATCGATACCAACCACTCCTGTATTCACAGAAGACCTTAAGAAAGTGATCGCGGCGAAAGAATTATTTGCTTCATTGGATAAAGGTGAGGTGCAACAGGTCCACAAGGAACGAAAAGGAATTAAATATTACCATACGGATGCACGTGGTTACGAGTGTAAAACTATGGAAGATGTGGTTGTCAAAAATGGGATAGACGACAAGGAATTTAAAGCACTTCTTGGAAGAGAAAAAGAATTAGATTTGAATGGCAATGGCGTGCTGGATGAAGGTGATATTAAACGCATTTATACGAGCGGTGGAAAACTGCATGATGGTGCAGATTTGGCCATCAAAAATATGCGCGCTGCAGGCATCGAAATTGCCAAAGAAGGCTCCAATAATAAAACTGCTACGGCGAGCCAACCTAAAGCGATTGATGCAAAAGACGGCGGAGGGCGGGGAAATTAGAGCAGAAACGTTGCAAATTTTTTTGATTTCGAACTGTCACAAAAGATTCACAAAACTGTAACGAAATCTTAACAATTGGGTCGTAATAATAGCATTAACGGGACAAAAGTTTCGGAAAACGAGATAACAGAATGAAGGAAAATAGGGGAATTTATATGGTTGATAAAACACTGACAGAAAAATTTGGTATTAACATTGAGAGTGAGAAGAAAGTCACTACGGGTAGAATGGGAGAGCATATCGAGCAAGAAGATATCAGAATCGCAGGGAATCTTAGCGAACAACAGGCAGAGTTTCTGCGGACAAAGCTTGAGCCATACTCGATTGGTACGAACTATGCTGATATCAAAGAAAAGGGAAATGGCCAATATACCCTGGTTCTGAAAAATATTAATAACTTGCCAGCGGATCGACTCGCTGATTTTAAAATAGCCGCAGCCATTGTACAGGAACAAGAGGCAATAGCTGCGAAAGGTGGCACTCGTGATCTGAAAGACAGGACTGTTCCTGGTACGGACAATAGAGAGGCCATGGAAGAAGCGTTTAAGGTTGAAAAACAGAAAGTGGAGGCGGCAAAAGCAGAGGCTGTAAGACAAGAAGCGGAAGCGGCCAAAAGACCTCTCTACTCTGATCGAGATGATTTATCGCTGAAAAATGGGATGAAAATTACATCGGATGGGCCGTTAAAAACTTCTTGGGTTTTTGCTAACGACAAAGTTGTCATCCAAACGCCTCTCACCAAAGGTGAGGCTGAGATTGTTCTGGCGAACATGACTCCTGAAAACAAAAATAATGCTCGGATCGTCGAAAGAGAGGGCAATTATTATATTGGAACAGATGAGAAACACCTGCTTAGCGTTGCCAATAATGTGAAACAAAGTTTGGATACGATGGGCCACAGCTATAATAAAGTTGATGGCAGTCCAAGCACCCCGATGCCTATCAATGAAGTAACAGGTTCTTCCGTGTTCCATAAGCAGGAAGATTTGTCACTAAAAGTTGGGATGGAAATTACCTCCAGAAGCGACAAAAATGTAAACGATAAGTTCTTAATAGATACGCCGTTGACGAAGGCACAGGCGGAGATGATTGTTTCCGGCCTGAATAAAGAAAACCAGAATAAAGTTCATATTACTACAGGTCCAGACGGTAATTACTACATAGAGACTTATGGAAAAAATATAGAATCAAAACTGACACAGGATATTAAACGAAGCTTCGACAAGCTGGATCTGGCTTATGACCTGGCAGATGGCAGTAAGAGCCCGACAAGACAGGGTGAGCTAGAAAAAGCCAAGGCTGACAAAGCCAAGGCCGACAAAGAGAAGGCTGACAAAGAGAAAGCTGACAAAG
>CAIJLX010000090.1 GCA_903821695.1 uncultured Alphaproteobacteria bacterium
CTTTGTCACCGCCTCAATAATCGGACGAATTTCAAGATCGAAAACCTCGCGAGACAAAGGATATAAGCGCTTGTTCATGGCAAAAATCTCCCTTTCGCCATAACCTATATCATAAAAATACAGGTTTGTTAACAGTGCCTAAAAACCAAAGAATATCCGTATCTTCTAAGAGCATAGATTTTAGTTGTTGATTGTCTGATCGCATAAAATCTCTCTATTTTAGAGGCTTAGTTAGGTTATGGTACCCGAGAATTATTACACTACCATGACAATTCAGAAATCTTTTGCAAATCCACCATTTCCTGCTATAAACCCCGCCTCTTTGATAATCGTATCAAGATAGATGAAAGGTAGAGGATACTCATATGACACAACGTTTTACACTCCCGGCTGAAGCTCGCGCAACTGCAGGTACGGGCATTTCCCGTTCTTTGCGTCGTGATGGCAAAGTTCCAGGGATTATTTATGGTGGCGGCGGCGAAGATGTTAAAATCGCGGTGAACACCAAAGAACTTACAAAAGAATATAGCAAAGGCGGCTTCTTCTCGAAGCTCGTTGATTTGAAAGTTGGCAACCAGAACGTTCTGGCATTGCCACGCGATGTCCAATTCCACCCGGTGACCGATGTCATCACTCACGTTGATTTCCAGCGCGTTGCGAAAGATGCGAAACTGCACGTATTCGTACCAGTTGTGTTCCTCAATGCGGATAAGTGCATTGGCGTGAAGCGTGGCGGTATTTTGAACGCGGTTCGTCGTGAAGTTGAACTGGTGTGCACACCAGACAATATCCCTGATCAGTTGTTTGCCGATGTTGCAAACCTGAACATTGGTGGCAGCGTACATATTAATGATGTGAAACTTCCAGAAGGTGTGAAGCCTGCGATCCATGATCGTAACTTCACCATCGCAACCATTGCAAGCAGCAAGGGTATGCAGGAAGAAACCGCAGTTGTGGCAGCAGCAGAAGGCGATGCAGCGGCTCCAGCAGCCGGTGCAGCAGCACCAGCAGCGGCTGGCAAAGCGGCTCCTGCCGCAGCAGGCAAGGCAGCACCAGCAGCAGCTGGCAAAGCGGCCCCTGCAGCAGCACCTGCGAAAAAGAAATAAGTTGCCTTTTATTAGTAACGAATATGAGAACCGGGGCTTTTGCCCCGGTTTTTATTTTGCGGCGGTTTTAGAAATGGATTATAAACCCCAGCCATGTATCTCCTCGTAGGTTTAGGCAATCCCGGCAAAGATTATGAAGCCACACGGCACAATGCCGGTTGGTTGGCGCTGGATGTGATTTGCGAGAAATATGGGTTTGCGAGTTTTAAAAAGAAGGGCAAATCCCAAATCGCAGAGGGTGAAATAGAAGGTGAAAAATGCATCGCCGTCAAACCGCAGACTTATATGAATGTGTCGGGTGAAGCGGTGCAGCCGTTGATGGCGTTTTATAAAATTGATGTCGCGAAGGTGATCGTGTTTCATGATGAGCTGGCGTTACCAGTCGGCAAAATTAAAGCGAAACTAGGTGGCGGTGCGGCGGGGCATAATGGGCTTAAAAGCCTCGATCAGCATATCGGGCAGAATTACTGGCGGGTGCGGATTGGGATCGATCATCCGGGTGATAAAGATCTGGTGACGGGCTATGTGCTCAATAATTTCAAGAAAGATGAGCGCAAAATCATCGATCACACCAACGTTGCCATTGCCAGCGAGCTGCCGTTGCTGTTACAAGGCAACTCCTCACAATTTATCGAGCGGATAGGGAAATAACTTATTTTCCGCGACCAGGCACTGCGTTTTCTAATTCACTTACGATTCCTTTTATAAGAGTAGGCACTGTTAACAAACCTGTATTTTTATGATATAGGTTATGGCGAAAGGGAGATTTTTGCCATGAACAAGCGCTTATATCCTGTGTCTCGCGAGGTTTTCGATCTTGAAATTCGTCCGATTATTGAGGCGGTGACA
>CAIJLX010000091.1 GCA_903821695.1 uncultured Alphaproteobacteria bacterium
CCTATCGAAAACTGGTGGGCAATACTCAAAACGCACATCCGAACGGCGTTAAAAGAAACCAGAAATCTCTCACAAGCAATACAAATTGCTTTCCAAAATATGAATTATCATAAATACCAATTTAATTAGGAAATACTATAAATCTCGCGTGCCACTTCTGGCTTTAGTGTTGTGATGTCAGTGAGCGTCGCCTTACGCCCCAAATAGACCGAAAGTGTCGCTTGAGTAATGCCAAGGTTAGTTGCCCCTCCCCTATCAGCCGGATGATCAACAAATCCCCCCTCTTTCCGCATTACCGCCTGAATCAGACCCTCAATTCTCATATCCATGCCCTAAAAGGACACGGCAACCGCTAATCCGGAAGCCAGTTTATGCAACCTTAAGGCACATTTTTGCCGAATAGAGGGCATAAAGAAACAAATACAGGCACATAATTTTCCTTATATTTCAATTGGATAAGAATAAAAGTTAATAAGCAGTTAATTATTTCTGCCTTTGTAACAAAACTGTCATAATTCGAAGGCATAGTGGCTCCAGGTTAACACTAAATGGAGATTATATGCCAACCATCCCAACGAACAAATATCAATGCAGATTCCACTGATCCTAAAGTCGTTTATGGTACTGCTGGCGATGATAACCTCTACTTTACCCTCCGGAACTATGACACAACCCATGCGATCAATACTGGTGCAGGCAATGATACGGTGTTTTTATACGGTGAGCTGCAAGGCACTAACACCAACCTGATTGCTGCGCTGGGTGACGGTGAAGATCGTTTCTCGCTTGACCGCTCAACTTTAGCTTCCCTCAATCTAAATGCCGGCGCTGGCGATGATTATGTGTCTCTTGCTCAAATGGGTGGCTACCCTGGCTCTGTTGCAAATGCAACCGTTAGCGGTGGCGATGGCGATGACTACATTAATGCAACAGAAAATGTTAAAAATGCGCTGATTGATGGCGGCAATGGGAATGATACAATCGCCTCTGATTCAGTGGGCTATAAGGCAGTTTACGGCGGTGCTGGCAATGACAAAATTTATTTTGAACTTGCTGATGACAACGTCAAAGATGTTATTAATGCTGGTGCGGGTGATGACTCAGTCTATCTGTCAAACACGTATGATAATCAATCGATGAATGCTCGCCTGATTGTCACATTGGGAGATGGCAAAGACGAGTTCTCTACCCAAAACACTAATATGGCTTCACTCAATCTGGATGGCGGTGCAGGTGATGATAATCTGTCTCTTACTCAAAAAAGCGGCTACTTGATCCAGAATGCAACCGTTAGCGGTGGCGATGGCAATGACACCATTTATGCGGCGGGAGAAACCGTCGAAAAGGCATTGATCGATGGCGGTAAAGGTGATGACCTGATCAAAACCGATTCCTATGGCTATAAAGCTATTTATGGCGGCGAAGGAAATGATACCATCCTGTTTAATCTGTCCAATGATTACACCAAAGATATTATCAATGCCGGTGCAGGGAATGATGTCGTCACAGTGCAGAGCGAAAGTGCTTATGCTACAAAAGATTCAGCTCTCGCCGTTACTTTAGGTGATGGCAATGATGTTTTTTCTGTATCAGGAAAAGGCATTTTAGAATCCCTCAGCGTTGATGGCGGCGCTGGCAATGACACAATGTATGGCAGCAGAAATAATGCAACGCTAAATGGTGGCGACGGCAATGATCTGTTCTATGGCAATGTTGGCAAAGACACCATCGATGGCGGTGTAGGCACCAATGGCGTCACCTATGCTTATGACACCACCGGTCTTTATGTAGATCTGTGGAAAGGTATAGGTCATCGTGGCTTTGCGGAAGGCGATGTACTTAAAAATATCAGCAACGTAGTTGGTGGCTCAGGCAATGATACGCTAATGGGCAGTAATACCGGCAACCTGCTCAATGGCATGGCAGGTAATGACCTAATTATGGGCGGCACTGGGAATGATTATATGGACGGTGGTGCTGGGCAAGATACGCTCTTTGGCGGCAAAGGTAACGACAAACTAATTGGCGGCGATGGCTTCGATTCATTAGTCGGCGGCGCGGGAGATGACACACTGATCGGCGGTGCAGATAGTGATCAATTAACCGGCGGCGCAGGGAACGATGTCTTTGTCATTTCCCTCAATCACCCCAACGCAGTAGACATCATCACCGATTTCACGAAAGGTGAAGATAAAATAAGCCTTGCTGGTTCCGGCTTAAGCTTTGAAGAACTCAACATAAAAAGTTTCATCGGCAACGAAACCGTTATCTCTTACAACTCCACATCCACCGGCTACATTATCCTCGAAAATGTAAACCAATACACCCTTACCGCCTCTGATTTTGTCTTCTGACTGTAACAAAAACGTAAAGCGGGAGAGCAATCTCCCGCTTTTTTATTGTCAAAATCCAACAACTTAACAAGTTAAGATTGATTTACCAAAAAGTTAATTTCCCTAAGGTTGCGCCCCATTTATACACAATGCGTTAATTTTTAACTTAACCCTCATGCGGAGAAAACTATGGCTATATTAGAAGGAACATCAGGCAATAATACAATTATCGGCACAGCAGGGAATGATGAATTCTATAGCTATGGTGGCGATGACTCGATGATTTCCGGTGGCGGGAATGATCTCTTTTATGGCGATGGTGGGAAAGACACAATTGATGGTGGCACCGGCAATAGCGGCGTCACTTATGCTTATGATACGGTTGGTGTAAAAGTAAACCTGCTGACCAATGTGAACACTGGTGGTTATGCGGAAGGCGATAAGCTGTACAACATCAAAAACGTAGTGGGCGGCTCAGCCAATGACACTATCGTCGGCACCAATCTCGGTGGCACATTAAATGGCATGGCGGGCAATGACAGTATTGTCGGCGGTACGGGCAATGATTATTCCGACGGCGGTGCGGGTAGTGATTCCATTGCGACTGGTGCGGGTAATGATACCATTTTTGGCGGCGCAGGGAATAATGTTCTAGATGCCGGCGCAGGCAACGACATCATCACCGGCGGCACAGGCAACGATCAGTTTTATAGCGGCACTGGTGACGATTCGATGGTTGCTGGCGGCGGCAATGATCTTTTCTATGGTGATCTTGGTAAAGACACGATCAACGGTGGAACAGGCAATAGTGGCATCACTTATAGCTACGATACAGTTGGCGTAAGCGTCAATCTGTTAACCAACGTGAACACTGGTGGTTATGCCGAAGGCGATAAACTCTACAGCATCAACAACGTCGTTGGCGGCTCCGCAAATGATACAATCGTCGGCAGCAATATTGGCGGCACATTAAACGGCATGGCAGGTAATGACAGCATTACGGCTGGCGCTGGCAATGATTATTCTGATGCAGGCGATGGAAATGATACCGTATTCGGTGGCGCTGGCACGGATTCGCTGATTGGCGGTGCAGGTAATGATAAACTGGATGGTGGCACCGGCAATGATACGCTGACTGGTGGCGCAGGCGCAGATCTCTTCGTGTTTGGCGCACAAGCAAACACGGCAGACATCATCACCGATTTCAGCACCTCCACTGCTGGCGAAAAAATTGATCTAACTGCGTTTGGTTACACCAGTTTCTCGCAAATAAAAGCATTGATGACACAAGTGGGTGCAGATGTGCAGATTGGTCTGCCAAGCTCGGAAACTATCACGCTTAAAAACGTGACGCTGGCGAGTTTAACCTTTAGTCATTTTGTTGGCGTTACCAGCAATGATGGCATTGTAACCGGCACAGCGGGCAATGATACTATTACCACCACCACTTATACAGATACGGATGGCGATAAAGTAACTGCAGGCAATGACACCATCCTCGCCCTCGGCGGTAATGACTATGTGATTGCTGGCGCAGGCAATGACAGCATCGATGGCGGCATCGGTGATGATACACTCGAAGGTGGTGTAGGTGCGGATACTATCGTCGGCGGCACTGGCTACAACTTGTTGAGCTATTACAACGATACCGTTGGCGTAAACGTCAACCTCGCGACGCAAACAGCGAGTGGCGGCGAAGCACAGGGCGATGTTTTCTCTGGCATTCAAGCTGTACTGGGTGGTTATGGCAATGATACATTAATCGCAAGCACTGCGGGCAATCTGCTCGTGGGTGATATTGGCAACGACTATATTGCCGGTGGAACAGGCAATGATCAGCTGGATGGCGGCACTGAAAACGACACGCTTTACGGCGGAGGTGGTAGCGATACATTCTCCGGCGGTGCAGGAAATGATCAGGTAGTCGCTGGCAGTACGATGGGTTCTTCTTCTGCAGCCATCACCGCCTATCTCGGCGATGGTGCAGATACCTTCTCCGATGCCACAAGTTACGTTTATCTGATACCTCCCGCCAATGTGTTCAGCTCGCTATATATCGATGCGGGGACAGGCAATGATGTTATCAACTTGTATGCAGCTAATGTTACGAACGCAACGATTGCTGGCGGCGATGGTGATGATTCTATTGTTGCTGTTGATCGTATTGTCAGCTTTGACAGCAACGGAGTACCAACCAATGCAGCAATATTGCAAAATGGCTATATCGATGGTGGTAATGGCAATGATACAATCAGCGTTGATTCAACCGGGCAGAAAATAATCTACAGCGGTAGTGGTGCTGATCGCATCAATTTCCATTTCCGCTCTAATGGCCAGCAAGACAATATCGATGCGGGTGCCGATAATGATACCGTTACACTCTTTGCCCAAGACACTGCACAAAATTATATCACCGGATCTTTGGTAGACCAACTATACGTTACCTTGGGTGATGGAGCAGACCTGTTTACAAGAAGCTATGCGCTCGTACCCACTTCACAAGTTATTGTTGATGGCGGCGCAGGTGCAGATACACTTCATGGCACCGGCAGCGCGGATACACTGATTGGCGGCGCAGGGGCAGATGTTCTCTATGGCGCTACTGGCGGGGCAGATGTGTTTGTTGTTGCATTCGAAAACGGAGTAACAGATGTTATCCATAACTTCAAACAAGGCGAAGACAAGATCCATATCGATACCACTGACACCATTGTTATTTATAGCTTAGGTTTGCCGGGAATGACTACCTTTGGAGTCTCACTCGTACCTCTTCACAACCAATCATCTGGAACAGGAGTCTGGTTAGAAGGTTATGATTGGACAACCCATCCACTAACCACTGCCGACTTCATCTAAAACAAAAAGCGGGAGAGAAATCTCCCGCTTTTTTTATGCTCCAGTCACCGCGAGGCAAGGAGGCCGAGCCAGCCCTGAGCGCGCGGAGCGCCGTTTCATTTGCGAGCAAGTAGGCGAGAGAGGAAACATGTAAAGAGTGAGGGGATTCTGTTACCCGGCTCCCCCCGGGCCGTGTTTACTCTTTAGTCACGTTTGCTTAAATCAATTAAGCAGCAGCTTTCAGAGCAACAGGTGCAACGTTATCGTTAGCACTTAGTTTATGACCTATTACGGCAGTATCATACCTGGAAAAATCTATACCTTTATCACGCACGTCGAGTCTAATTCGTCCCCTCATCCAGTCCGTCGTCGCTCTTACGAGCTATGCCGGACACTGCTTCGGCCTAATGGCCCAACCTGGCTGCGCCAGGCGTAGCCCATAAGGGCGAAGCGTGGTGGAGACGCCGGGTTCTGCCCCCGGGTCCGCTACGTCTATTCTATATAGGGTTTATCGCCATAGCCTAAAAAGGCAATGTGACTATAACGCGTTTAGCCGAAAATTGCAAGTAGCGCGCCAAGGCCAATGACGGTGAAGGTCATGATCATGCCGACCGTGCGCAATTGATAGTTCTCCGGGTTTTCGGCTTCGGCAACCAGCAAGCTATAAGCATGCGCCACACGGCCCGCGATCAGCCCCATACCAAGCACAACAATAATCCAAACAGGAGTGCCCTTGCCTTCGCCGAAGGCTAATAAAATTAATGCGAAAGGTACATATTCGGCAAAATTTCCCTGCGCACGAACGCGGCGATATAACTCATCATCGCCACCATGACCCAAAGATGTTCGGACCAACCGCCGCTGCCGAATCACCAAAAACGAAAGCCCGATAAACATAAATGCAAGAATGCCTGCAAAAAATCCGGTGACATGTACCACAAAAACCCCCTATGTTTATCCAAAGCCAGTAAGGATACGATATGTCATTAACCACTACGCAACAACAAGAATTAGCGATGTGATTTTATGAATATCAATATCTCTCCAGAACAGTTATTAGCTGAAATTGATGATCTTGTAAGAACAATGCCAGCGGCCTTGGATGCCGGCAACGGCTCTTCATATTCAACAGCTTGGCTTGGGCGTACAGCCGCAATATTGACCGAATGGGACTATACTCAAGGACCTGTATTTAAACATCATATAGATAATATCAATTCTGGGATAGGCGCCCATATTCAGACGGGTCTCAAAAAACTTTCCGTTATGTTAAGTCAGGCTAGATATAGTTTGCAGTTAAAAACAGGGCAGACAACGATAGCTGTCGATAAAGGAAAAGTTTTTGATTATTTTGATGAGATAAGAAAGATAATTGATACGGAGCTGACGGATGTTTTTTTTGTAGATCCTTATCTTGATGCAGAATTTGTAAAAAATTATCTCCCACATGTAAAAGAAGGGATCGCTATTAGGCTTCTAGCTCGCAGTAAGGGAATTGAGGCACTTAAATCAGCTGCATTATATGCACAGCAACAGTACAATCAAAAAATTGAAGTGCGCTCTTCAGGTGAACATCACGATAGATTTTTATTTGTTGATAAAAAAGCATGTTACCAATCAGGTGCGTCTTTTAAAGATGGCGCAAAAAATGCGCCAACGACACTAACTCAAATTACAGATGCTTTTCATGTAATGTTGGAGACTTACGAAAAGATCTGGGATAACGCTCAAGCAGCCTAACTGTATTAGATCTTCTAAAAAACCAAATGACATCTCTTATAAACCTCCTATGTTCTATTCAGAGAACAAAGGAATTTTTATGTCACTTACATCTGATCAACAGCACGAACTTAAAGAACTCACCTCCCAGAAATTTTCCACCAAACGCCCGACCGTTCCGGCGCTTGAGGAAATTTTATATGAGCCGCTGAAAGTGCTCGATCACGGCTTTGTGCGCGTGGTGGATTATATGGGCGATGATGCGGCGATTGTGCAGGCAGCCCGCGTTTCCTATGGCAAAGGCACGAAAAAAGTGAATGAAGATCGTGGCTTGATTCGTTATTTGATGCGCCACTGGCATTCGACGCCGTTTGAGATGTGCGAAATTAAATTCCATATTAAAGTGCCTATTTTTATTGCGCGGCAATGGATCCGCCACCGCACCGCAAACGTGAATGAATATTCGGCGCGTTATTCGGTGATGGATAAAGAATTTTATATTCCTGCGGCTGAAAATTTAGCGGTGCAGTCGGCCAGCAACCGCCAAGGCCGCGGTGAGGTACTCACCGGTAAAGATGCAGAGCGCGTGTTGAAGTTGCTTAAAGAAGATGCTGAGCAGGTTTATGATCACTATGAAGAAATGCTGAACCCCGAAGGCACGGCACTCGCCCGCGAATTGGCGCGGATGAATTTAACGCTCAATTATTACACCCAATGGTATTGGAAAATTGACCTGCATAATTTGATGCATTTCCTGCGCCTGCGTGCGGATGGCCATGCGCAATATGAAATCCGGGAATATGCCAATGTGATGATCGATGTGCTCAAAAAATGGGTGCCCATTACGCATGAATCCTTCCTGGATTATCGCCAAAATGCGCAGAACCTTTCCGCGCAGGCTTTCACGGTGATCAAACGGATGATCGCTGGTGAAAAAGTGACGGAAGAATCCAGTGGCCTCACCAAACGCGAGTGGGCAGAATTGCAGGCGACCCTTGGTGAAACTGACGCATAATCACTCTCGGCTTTATCCTCTGGATTTGCTGCGCTTCCTCGCCGCGCTGTGTATTTTGTTTTATCACTTCGGATTTTTTGGCCCCAGCCGTGGCTTAATCCAACATGCCGAGGCGCCTTATTTTTTCCAGTGGTCGCGTTATTGTTATTGGGGTGTGCCGTTCTTTTTTATGATCAGCGGTTATGTGATTAGCATGAGCGCTGCCTCTCAAACTGCTATCCAATTTTTATCGCGCCGTTTTTTGCGGCTCTTTCCTGCTTATTGGCTGGCCTGTACAATCACCTATCTCACCATCCATTTTTTTGGCTATCCACCTTTCGGGGTCTATTTTCAGTTTTATCTGGTCAATATGAGCATGCTGCAAAGTTTTTTCGGCTTCGGTGATATGGATGGCTCTTACTGGACGTTGGCACTGGAATTACAATTTTATGCGATGATTTTCTTATGCTGCCTCTCTGGCCGTTTTCACTATTACCGCTATCTGTTGCTGTTATGGCTTGGCATTAGTCTTTATTATATGCCTGGCCCGCCTGAGCGGTTTGATAATTTGCCGTTTATGGCAGTGTGGTCCGGCTTTTTTATTGCGGGTTCCTGCTTCTATCTGTTGCAGCAAAACAAAAAAGACATACTCGCATATGTGATGCTGGCGGGATCATTTTTGCTCTGCTGGCATAGCGCTGGAATGCAGGCAACCCATTATACTAATTTGCATAACACATTGTTTGATGTGCGGATCATGCGCGGAATGCTGGCTCTTTTCTTTGGCATCTTCTGGGTTTTGATCACCTATCCCTGCAAAAGTTTACAGCGTCCGTTTTTCTATCAGCTCGGCATGTTGAGCTATCCGCTTTTTTTATTGCACCAAACGCTCGGCTATTTTGTTATCCATTATTTTTTCCCAAACCATTTTGGCTACCCGCAACTCCTCCTCGTGATGTTGTTTTTTGCGGGCCTAATTCCCGTTTTTTATTATGGGCTAGAAAAACCCTTCACCCGCTTTCTACGTCAACGCCTCGCCAAGTTACTGTAAGTCAAAGGATTTTCACGGCGTTGTCGTTGCCTTGAATGATGTGGCATAATAGCCTATAACCCAGGAATTATGGAACCTATCCAAATCACAGAACCGGTCAAAATCCGCCATCCGGAGAAGCAGGCCAACCCTGATCGCCCGATGGGGAAAAAGCCGGATTGGATCCGCGTTAAAGCGCCCGTTTCCAAGGAATATCAATCGACCCGCGACCTGATCCGCGCTCATAAACTTACCACCGTCTGCGAGGAAGCCGCCTGCCCCAATATCGGCGAATGCTGGGCGCAAAAACACGCGACCGTCATGATCCTCGGTAGCGTCTGCACACGCGCCTGTGCCTTCTGCAATATCTCGACCGGCATGCCCGATAAACTCGATCCGCATGAGCCGGAAAATCTCGCTCAAGCAGTTTCAAAACTGGGCCTCAAACACGTCGTCATTACTTCGGTAGACCGCGATGATTTGCCCGATGGCGGCGCAGATCATTTTGTCCAATGCATCGAAAAAATCCGTGCCACTTCGCCTGGCACCACGATCGAAATTCTAACACCAGATTTCTTGAAAAAAGACGGCGCACTCGAAATGGTGGTGAAAGCCCGCCCCGATGTATTTAACCATAATGTTGAAACCGTGCCGCGTTTATACCCCAGCATCCGTCCCGGCGCGCGCTATTTCCATTCCATCAATTTGCTCAAACGTGTTAAGGAATTAGACCCTTCCATCTTCACTAAATCCGGCATGATGGCAGGCCTCGGCGAATCGCAGGAGGAAATTTTCCAGGTAATGGACGACATGCGTTCCGCCGAAATCGACTTCCTCACCATCGGCCAATATTTGCAGCCAACCCCTAAACACGCCCCCGTTGATCGCTTCGTCGATCCGGCTGAATTTTCGACCTATGCCGCTATGGCGCGTGGCAAAGGTTTCTTGGTGGTTTCGGCAACACCGCTTACCCGCTCGTCCTATCACGCAGGTGATGATTTCGCCCGTCTCAAAACCGCACGGGAAGAAAAATTACGCACCGCGCAAGCGTAATATTTATACATCCAGCCGTTTCTCCGCGTGAGAATTGTTGAGGAAACTGGCATAATTCGCCTATGCGCAAACAAGCACGTACCGCTAGCTCCAAACCGGCACATATTCCGTGTGATCATCCGGGCTGCAAGGAAGAAGGCGAATATCGCGCGCCAAAATCACGCCAACATGTCGAGGAAGGAAAACTCTCCGAGCGCTACCTCCATTTTTGCCTAGAACATGTGCGCGAATATAACAAACAGTGGGATTATTTCGCCCAAATGAGCCATGATGAAATCGAACGTTTTCAACGAGATGCAGTGGTGGGACATCGTAAAACCAAGCCGATTGGCGGGCGTAATAACAGCCCCTTTTTCGCCCAGCAAGATGCCTGGTTTTTTGGCTTCGATACTAGCACTCACTCCCCCGCTCAGCCACAAGCAAAGCCCGAACTGACCAAACCGCAGCGCGCCGCGATGGCGGTGATGAACCTCGCCTACCCCTTCACCGAAAAGGACCTCAAAGCCCGTTACCGCGTATTGGTCAAAAAATACCACCCCGATACCAACGGCGGCGATAAAAAAGCAGAGGCATTATTCAAAGAGATTACAGAGGCTTACCGGGTTCTCAAAGAAATTTAGTCGCCTCTCTGATGACAATTTCATGACAAATGCCGTAGTATTTTCTATAACTTGCGGCGCGTGAGTATCGAACCTTTTTATGCCTTTCACATGCCGAAACTTGGCAGAGTGTTTGCCAATCCGTTTGCGGAAATGGAGTGTTTCTCCATGGAAACCTGCCTGCGCTTTGTCGCGCTGAGCCGTAAACTACCGACAAAATTTTACATGGGCGCAGAGGTATATCAAGGTGCTGCGGCCTATCAATTCATGCTGGAACTTGCCTGCGGATTACACAGCAAAATCCAAGGCGAATCCGAAATTTTTGGCCAAATCAAGCAAGCTTGGAAAGAGTACCCGGAGAAAAAATCATTGGATGCACTGATGCAGCAATTATTTGCGGATACGAAACGTGTGCGCACTGAGTTCCTGCAAGGTATCGGCGGCCAATCTTATTCCGGCGCGACACAAAAATTATTGGGCTTGAAAAAAGATCAGTCCGTATTGGTGATCGGCGCCGGGCAATTCGGTGCGATGCTCGCCACAAAATTGCTGCCCAACGCGGCGCATGTCACGCTCATTAATCGCTCCTCTAAAAAACATCCATTGCTCGAAACCGTGATCGGTTGGGAGAGCTTGGAAGAAGAAATGCACGCAGCCGATCATGTACTAGTGTGCATTCCGGCGGGCCAGGATTTGAAACTTGATACACGCATTCAAACCGCGTGGAAAAAGAAACATACCGGCCGACTGATTCATTTCGGCAAAATGCATTTTAACGATACAGCATGGAATGATCTGCCACATTTCCTGAGCCTTGCCGATGTGATGGCGCTGCAAAATATCCAAGGCAAAGCGAAAGCACCGCGCATTGCACAAGCACAAGCCGCGATCGAACAACTCACACAAGAGCGCGCTAACGCCAAAATCTCTACGCTCACCACCGTATGAAAACACTGCGCATTGGTACACGCCGGTCCGCCCTCGCGCTGGCGCAATCTGGTCAGATCAAACAAGCCCTAGAAAAAGCGCATCCGAATCTCAAAGTCGAATTAGTGGGCATCGACACCAAAGCCGATGAAATTCACCAAACCAAGTTCTCGACTGAGCCACTGCAATCACTCGATGGTAAAAATTTCTTCGTCAAAGAATTAGATGACGCATTGCTAGAAGGTAAAACCGATTGCTCTGTCCATTCCTATAAAGATTTAAGTCTTGATCGCCCCAAAGGCCTTATCATCGCCGCGATTCCACCACGCGCCAACCCACGCGATATTGTTTTATTTCACCCACACATCCACGAGAAACTCGCGCAAGGAAAAAAGCTAATTATCGGTAGCTCCTCCCCTCGCCGCGCTGAAAATACGCCGGAGTTTTTGCAGGCTGCATTACCCAATTGCCGCTCTAAAATTGAAGTGAAATCCTTACGTGGAAACGTCAATACGCGCATCAAAAAATTACAAGCTGGCGAATATGACGGCATCATTTTAGCACTCGCCGGCTTGATTCGCCTCGAAGCAAACCTCGCCGAATTTCCAAAAATTATTTTACCACTGGATGTATGCCCCGCTGCGCCCGCACAAGGGGCACTCGCAGTTGAATGCCGCGAAGAGGATGCGGAAACAAAAAAGTTATTATCGGGTTTGCATGACATACCAACTGCGGCGCAAGTCGCAAAAGAACGTGCGATCTTGAAGCAATATGGCGGTGGCTGCCATCAGGCTTTTGGTGCAACCGTCGTGAATGATTTTTTATTTATTTACGGCAAAAGCGATGCTGGCAAATTGCTAAATGAGGTGCATTTCGCTGCGCCTGTTTATTCCGGAAATGTGGTTGCATGGGATGGCTCACAATATCGCTCCGATAAAACGCAGACACTTCCGCTGCCTATCAATATCACATTGCGCGACACAGTTTTTGTGACGCATCATCGTGCCGTTACACCGGAAATATTGCCACAACTCAAAGGCAAACGTATTTGGACTTCGGGCACCACCAGCATGCAAAAATTAGCGGCGATGGGTTTATGGGTGGAAGGTTGCGGCGAGAATTTGGGTTTCGCTTCGATGCGCGAGATGTTGGAGGAGCCCGTGTTGCAGCTCCCGCCATTTAATGATTGGAGTGTGTTGACCCATGAAGATGCGGTGAAGGATTGGGAAAATGCTATCGCGACATATCGCATCGTCGAACCACAAGATGTGCCAGAAGGTTTGAGCCAAGCGACGCATATTTGGTGGGGCAGCGGCAGCCAGTTTTTACGGCTGAAATCCTATGCTAAACATGCTACACACCATGCGTGCGGTGCTGGTAAAACGGCAGAATTATTACGAGCTCATAACATTAAACCGGATATTTTCCCAAGCGTGGCATTATGGCGAAAAGCACTGCAGAAATAACTCTCCGGAGATTACGGCAAGATGGCCACATCCGCGATCTCGTGCGCGAAGTACGCCTCTCACATAAACAATTTATCCAGCCATTGTTTGCGGTTGAAGGCATTAAAAAACGTGAAGAGATTCCAGGCCTCAGCCATACATTCCGCGATACGCCCGACACATTGCTTAAACAAATCGAAAGCGATTTGAAAAAAGGCATCAGCAAATTTTTGTTATTCGGCGTCAGCGCAAAAAAACAATTGAAATATGATTTCACCGCCAACCAAATCGCTGCAATTAAAAAACGTTTCGGCAGCGATATCTGGCTCGCGGTGGATGTCTGTTTATGCTCCAGCACCACACATGGCCAATGCGGCATTTTAAATCCGGAAGGTGATCATATTGAAAACAACGCAACAGTTTCCGAACTCGCTGTGCAAGCGCAAGCATTCGCCGAAGCCGGTGCAGATTGCGTCGCACCAAGCGATATGATGGATGGCCGCATTGCGACGATTCGTGCGGCGATTCCATCACGCACGGTGTTGATGAGTTATGCCGCGAAATTTCATTCAGGTTTTTATGGCCCATTCCGCGTCGCCGCCGATTCCGCACCAAAAGGTAAAAGCAAATTGACCGACCGCGCGACCTATCAAATCGACCCGACACATCCGACCGATGCACTGCGTTCTGCTGAGCGCGATGCGGCGGAAGGTGCTGATATTTTGATGGTGAAACCGGGTCTGCCGTATCTCGATATTTTAAAAGAATTATCGCAACAAATTCCTCTTCCTTGGGCAGTCTATCAAGTGAGTGGTGAATATGCGGCGATTGAATTAATGGCACGTGAAGGATTAATGGATCGCAAACGGGCGCATCTAGAATGCTGGCAAGCATTTGTGCGGGCGGGTGCGTCGATGATTATTTCATATGGTGCGCGTGATGCAAAAGAATGGATAGGATAATAATATGACAGACATTAAACGAATTGGTGCCGGCCCACGGATGAGCGATGCGGTAGTGCATGGCGGAAAAGTATATCTCGCCGGTGTGGTTGCCGATAAGATGGTCGGTAAATCCGTGTTCGAGCAAACCAAAGAAGTGCTCGCGGAAATCGACAACATCCTCGCTCAAGCCAAAAGCCACAAAACAAAAATTCTGAAAGCGAATATTTGGCTGACGGATATCACCACGTTCGATCAAATGAACAAAGCGTGGGACGCCTGGGTCGTCGCTGGCCAAACGCCCGCGCGTGCCACGGTCGAAGCAAAACTCGCTGCACCCGGCTATGATGTCGAAATTATGGTTGAGGCAGTAATTTAAGCCAACTCGACCCACACCGGCGCATGGTCGCTGGCTTTATCGCGGCCGCGGATTTGGCTGTCGATGTTGCAAGCTTTGATGCGGTCTGCGGCTTCTGGTGAAAGCAGCAAATGATCAATGCGCATGCCCTTGTTATTTTCCCATGCACCTGCGCGATAATCCCACCAGCTGAATGCTTGCTCATTTGGGTGCAGCGTACGCCAGGCATCGACAAAACCATGGTTTAACAAACGCTGGAAACGTTTGCGCTCTTCCGGATGAAAGCAAATCATGCCCTCCATTCGTTTGGGATCACACACATCAATCGCCTGTGGCGCGACATTATAATCTGCACCCAACACCAGCGGTTCTTCCAGCTTCCACAACTCTTGCGCATGTGCATAAAGGCGATCCAGGAATTTTAATTTATACGGGAATTTTAAACTGCCTTCATCCTGCCCATTCGGCACATAAATCGACGCCACTCTGACAATACCATTTTTGCCATTGATCACGGCTTCGATATATCGCGCCTCAATATCCGCGTCATCACCCGGCAATTTTTTCACGACATCTTCAATCGGAAACTTTGAAAGAATCGCGACACCATTATACGTTTTCTGCCCCGAGATCGCGAGATTATAGCCAAGCTCCTCAATCTCCATTTTCGGAAACGCTTCTTCCAAACATTTCAGTTCCTGCAACAACACCACATCTGGTTTTGCCTCACGCAACCACTCCAACAACTGCGGCAAACGCGCGCGGACAGAGTTAACGTTATAGGTGGCGATTTTCACTAGACTGCAAAACTATTGCCGCAGCCGCAATTGGCAGAAGCGTTAGGATTTCTAATTTCGAAATGGGCGGCGGCCATGGTTTCGACATAATCGACCATTGAGCCGGAGAGATATTGCAGCGACATATCGTCTACCAACACAGTCGCAGCTCCATTGCTGAATGCATGGTCATCTTCATTCGCGGTGGTGGTAAATTCGTAGCGATATTGGAAGCCGGAGCAACCGCCGCCATCAACCGCGATGCGCAGTTTGGCATTCGGTGAAGGCTCTTGCGCGGCGAGGAAGCTGATGCGTTTTGCAGCGTTATCCGAAATTTGAAACAGAGGTTCCAGAATCGGAGGATTGGAGGATTCGCCATGTGTGCCGGTTTGCATATGCCAAATATAGGCCTGATAGTTTAGTTTTTCAATGCCGCAACTGCTTGTTTCATCCGCATGATCGCCTGTTCCAACACCGGCAACGGCTGGGTATAGGCAAAACGCAGATGACCCTCAAGCCCGCAATGCTTGCCATCTAGGCACATAACTCCTTGTTCCAGAAAATAAATTTGCAGTTCTGTGCTTGGCAGAACATTGGTCACATTCGGGAATGCGAAATAGCCACTTTCAGGTATATGGCATTGAAAGCCAGGTATCGAATTTATGGCCGAAATCATATAATCGCGGTTTATTTTGAGTGCGGCACAGAGTTCCGGCACATGCGCCTGCCCTACTTCCGAAAGCATCACGGCCGCTGCAGCCTGGCCCGGCGTATTGGCATGTGTAGGGCCAGAAGATTGCAGCACTTTCATTTTATCGATAAGCAGTTTGGGCCCTGCGCCATAGCCAATCCGTAAGCCCGGTTTACCATAAGATTTACCGATGCCATTCACCGTAAACGTGCGATCCATCATGCGTGGGAAGCTGGCAAAAGAGGCCAATTTATAGGGCTGATAACTGAATAATTCAAAACATTCATCCGCCATCACCGCCACATGTTTATGCTTCGCGATCACTGCCGCAAATGCCGCGATTTCTTGGGATTTATAAACCACGCCACATGGGTTTTGCGGGTTGTTGAAAATGAACCATTTTGTACGTGGTGTAATCGCTTTTTCCAGCTGCTCGGGCGTAATGCGAAAATCCGGCGCTGTCGGTGTAATAATCACCGGTTTACCGCCTTCGCGTAGAATAAATTGCAGATAGCTTGGCCAAAAGGGAGCGAATAAAATCACTTCATCGCCTTCATCGACCAATACCTGCACGGCATCGGAAAGCACTTCCTTACCGCCATTGCAAATAATCACCTGATCGGCGGCATATTTCAGCCCGTTTTCGCGCTCGAATTTCTGAATAACGGCATTAATTGCATCTGGCTCACCTTCAACCGCACCGAAATTCATCGTCGCTTGCTGCATTGCCTCGTGGGTTTTGCGTTCGAGATCGGCAGTATAGGTAAATTCGGGCACGGCAACGGCGAGATTAATGATGTCTTTCCCCGTCGAGCGCAGCACTTTGCTTTTGGCGGCCGCATCATGAATTGGGCTGGAGGCTAGCCGCTCTACACGCTTTGAAAATTGAAATCCTTGCCACATAGTCGCGTTCATATTGCATATTTCATAAAAAAGCACAGTATGAATCTATGAAACCTTATGCCCTTGATCCAAGTCAATCCCGTGGGCGGCTGATTACTGAGGCCGAAAGCTCCACCCGCAGCTGTTTCCAGCGTGACCGCGACCGCATCATCCACAGCGGGGCGTTCCGCAAATTACAGTATAAAACCCAGGTATTTGTGAATCATGAAGGTGATTATTATCGTACGCGCTTGACGCATACGCTGGAAGTAGCACAACTCGCCCGCTCCGTTTCGCGTGAATTAGGGTTGAATGAGGATGCGGCGGAAGGGTTTGCATTGGCGCATGATTTAGGGCATCCGCCTTTTGGCCATGCGGGTGAGGATGCGCTTTCAGAGGCGATGACGAAATTTGGCGGATTTGACCATAATGCGCAGACCTTGCGGATTCTCACCAAACTCGAAACGATTTATGCTGATTTTGATGGCCTGAACCTGACATGGGAGATGTTGGAAGGGATCGTCAAACATAATGGCCCGCTCAAAAAACCTTATCCGCGCGCGATTGTGGAATATAACAAAATTCAGGATTTAGAATTAAATACCTATGCCAGCCTTGAGGCGCAAATTGCGTCGCTGTGCGATGATATTGCTTATAACGCGCATGATATTGATGATGGTTTGCGCGCGGGGTTGATTGTGTTTGAGCAACTGCGCGAGCTGCCCTTGATTGGTGACATCTTTAAACAAGTCGCGAAGAAATATCCGGATTTGCAGCAAGGTCGATTGATCCATGAATCCAAACGCCGGATTATCAATACGCTTTGCGCCGATCTCGTCAAAACCACCGCAAAAAATATCGCTGCCGGCAAATATAAAACGGCCGCCGATATCCGCAAAGCTGGCAAACCGGTCGCCGCGTTCTCAACCGAAATGCAGGCGAATCTTAAAGCGCTCAAAACATTTCTGATGAAGAGCGTCTACCGCCATTACAAAGTCAACCGCATGACCAGCAAAGCGCGGCGTGTATTGAAAGATTTGTTTACCTTCTTCCTCGCCGAACCCGAATGCCTGCCGCCCGAATGGCAACAAAGCGACAATGTCCCCGCCCGCATCGCCGATTACCTCGCCGGCATGACCGACCGCTACGCCTTCCTCGAACACCGCCGAATATTTGATACGAGCTATAAATTACTTGGTGCGTAAAGCACGCACATGCTCGCCTATTACAAAACCAATAGGCAGCCAAAAAATCAACCAGAGAGGCCCTGGAACTTTCACCAGCTGTGCGTGATCTGTAATTCCAGAGAGCAGTCCTTGGCACAGGAATAGTGCCGCCAATATTCCCTTTTTCCTTCTTGCTAGAATTGCTTGTAGGCTAAAATATACACACCATCCAATAAGAAAAATAAAAACGAGGGCGCATGGTATGCCTAAATAAAGTGCAGTGGCTAAATAAATATTATGTGGGTTATAGGCTGATGGTGAACCAATAGGGCTGATAAGCCGTGTTTGCATACCATTTCCAAACCAGGGATGTTGCTGAATTTTTTCTATCGCTTGTTGCCATAAAAACAACCGATAAGAATCTCCTCTTTCTAAAAGTGACACAAAAATATGCTTCAGTGGCAATTGCAATGAAGGGTTAAATAACAGAAAAATAGCAAATCCAAGACTGGCGATAGCTACTAATCCTAGCACACGAATTGGTTTTTTTGAGAAGAGTAATAATCCCGCGCTAATGCAGAATCCATATACCGCAATAGGCGTGCGACTTTGCGTTAATAGTATCATTATTCCGATTAGCAATACAATAACGACCAACATACTATGCCAATACCATTTGGCTGTTCGCTGCCACAAATAAAGGCAAGTGATACCAGCCAGGCCGTACACTAACGCTCCTAAAATTTCATGGTCCGCACGACCAATTGGTAGAAGTCGGGGATAGAGCACATGATCATGTAGAACATAGCGTCCAACTGAAAATGCGGATCCAGCCGCTGCGCAGCACACTACTAATAATAAAAATCGATCGAAAAATCGTCGATCCACAAAAGAGAAAAAACATACCGAACTAAAAAAAAATAATGCTGTAGAAAAACCAGCTAATATCCACTTTCCTTTTGGGCCTTCCGAAAAAATTGCCACATGTACTACAATAAAAGTGAATAACAATAAAAAGCCTAAAACTATGGGCTCACGGAATAAAAACTGCGCTCGGTTTACGTAGATAAAACAGGCCAGTAGTGGCAGCACAAGAGCATAAAAGGAAAAGGTTGTAACAAAGGGCGCGCTTACAAGATATTGGACCAGAATAAAAAAACCAAACACCCAGAAAAAAAGAGTTGGCACATAGGTTTTAATAGCATTCTGTTGGCCAAGCATAGCTTTCCTTAAGAGGTAGTTGGAACGTTACTTCTGTAATATATTGTGCGACCAAACGTTCGTTCAGTTGCTGATGAGATTTTTCCCAACCTGCTTTTGCAATTTTACGACGCTGCTGATCATTTTTTTTATAATAGATTGTTTTTTCCAATAACTCTTCTTTGCTTGAAAAAAAGATCATTTCTTCATCTTCTTTAAAAAGTTCTTCAAGACGGTTTTCCCGTGGAGTGAATGTTAACAGTCCACTACCCATATAATGGGAAATACGATCGGAAGCATAAAGATAAAGTTCCTCAGGTTTTGCTGGCGGCGAATCGCTCCACGTACGATTGACACTAATATTGAGGCCCATACGGCATTTGGAAATCTCTTGATAATAGCGTGCACCAAACAACTCTGGTTTATCGTTCATACCGTAATAATCGATTGATATCTGACCACTTCTTTCCAAATACAAAGGGTAATCAATGCGCGGATTACCAGGATAAGTAGGATTATTCGCGCGCAATGCCCAAAACACATCATGTGGCTGGTCACTATGCAGATGACTTTCAGGCCATTCAATAGAACTATCTATTGGGTTTGGCATATAACTTACCACACCCCTAGAGCATGCAAAATTTTTCAATATGGGACCGGCCGTTGTAATAAAAGTTGCATCCACCACGGGCAACTTAGATTGAATTTTTAAAACGTTCGTTTGCCTAAAAACAGGATCAACATTAAACTGAGCAATCCGTACATTAGGTAACATTTTCCGAGCATGTTGTAAGGTTTTTGGAGTGATGATATCAGCATGGCCTAAAATAATGAAATCGGGGACAAAATGTGCACATGTTTTCAAAAAAGCACGATTACACTGCCATTTTCCAAACTTACCGCTGCCTAAAATATTAGCCGCCCTTTTTACGTCCCTATCGCTAAAAAAATAAACGTTACATCCATTGCGAATAAGGCCATTCATAATTTTACGGCCTACATCATAATAGCGCGCACCATAATGTTTGGCATTGCCATTCCCCGCATATAAGACTCGCATTACATTATTTACCTTTATCAACGATCGTTCTCAATTATAGCTATTTTTCTACTATTCAAAGAAAAAAATCCAGCCTCTAGAAAATAATAGATCCTAACAAAAATTATACTACGATAGAAAACACCTATGCATTTATTTAAACATTTCCACGAAATCATCACGGGCATTGTTGAAGGCCTCGTCAAAAGCGGTGAATTGCCAGCGAACCTGCCAATTTCCGCGATCAATGCCGAGCCGACAAAAGATCCGGCGCATGGTGATATCGCGACCAACGCCGCTATGGTGCTTGCCAAACCAGCGGGTAAAAATCCACGCGAAATCGCGGCCAAAATTGCGGCTGAACTACAGAAAAATTCCCAAATTGCGAAAGTGGATGTGGCGGGGCCAGGCTTCATCAACATCACATTAAAGCCTGAAATTTGGCCGGAAGTGATTGCCGATATTTTAAAAATTGGAACCACTTATGGCGATTCTAAGCTTGGTGGCGGCGAAAAGGTGAATGTGGAATTTGTATCGACCAACCCGACGGGGCCGGTGCATATCGGCCATGCGCGTGGCGGGGTATATGGTGATGTGCTGGCCTCGCTTTTGAAAAAAGCGGGCTATGTTGTTACCAAAGAATATTATGTGAATGATGCGGGCGGTCAGGTTCAAAAACTGGCACACTCTGTCTATCTGCGTTACCGCGAATTATTTGGCGAAACGATCACCATTCCCGAAGGCTATTATCCGGGCGATTATATCATTCCCGTCGCGCAGCAATTGAAGGATAAATATCAGGATACATTGCTGAAAAAACCAGAATCCGAATGGCTTCCGCTGATCCGGAAAATTGCGGTCGATGCGATGATGGATTTGATCCGTACCGACTTGAGCTTGCTCGGTATTTCGTATGATATCTTCACGTCCGAAGCAGAAGTTGTCGGCAAATATCAAGATATCGCCTATGGTATTTTAGAGCAAAAAGGCCTCATTTATCAGGGCACATTAGAACCACCAAAAGGTAAACTGCCTGATGATTGGGAAGCACGCGAGCAAACACTTTTTCGCGCCACCCAATTTGGTGATGATGTCGATCGCCCACTCAAAAAGTCCGATGGCAGCTGGACTTATTTTGCCGGCGATGTGGCCTATCATTACGATAAAATCAAACGTGGCTTTAACCATTTGATTATCGCCCTTGGCATGGATCATGGTGGCTATCAAAAACGTCTTTCCGCCTTGGTAAATGCGCTTTCAAACGGCAATGCGCATATTGATATTCAGCTCTATGCCCTCGTCAAATTCATGCAAAATGGCGAGCCGGTTAAAATGTCCAAACGCGCAGGCACATTCCTAGAAGTGGGCGATGTGGTTGAGGCGGTTGGTAAAGATGTGGCGCGGTTTTTGATGCTGACGCGTAAAAACAGCGAGACGATCGATTTTGATTTCACGAAAGTGAAAGAGCAAACCAAAGATAATCCCGTATTTTATGTGCAATATGCGCATGCCAGAGCACATTCGGTGTTGCGTAATGCGGCGGCAGAAGGGTTTGCGCCAGCAGCTCCCTCGACCGCACAAAACCATCCGGCGGAATTAGCGTTGATTCGTAAGCTTGCCGAATGGCCGCGGATTGTAGAGCAGGCGGCGTTGGCACATGAGCCACATCGGATTGCGTATTATTTATATGAACTGGCCGCGCAATTTCATGGTTTATGGGCATTGGTTAAATTTATTCTGCCCGAAGATAAGGATTTAACGCAGGCGCGACTTGCAATGGTGAAAGCGGTTGCTATAGTGGTTGCTTCCGGTCTTGATGTTTTTGGTGTTCAACCTGTAGAATCAATGTAATAGGTCTCTTATGCAGCCTCCTCCACGCCTCGATTTGGGCAACCCGCCCCAGCCACAGCAGCAATATGCGCCGCCGCCGCATTTTCCGCCGCCACCTCCGCCTTACCGCGAAGAGCCAACCGTCACCGTAAAGCCAAAAACAGGCCTCGCTCGCTTACTGCCGACAATGATTACGCTGGCTGCCTTTGGTGGCCTTGCCGTATTGGCTTGGTTTGCCTATCAGGAAGGCAAGAACCCGGTTTCTGAAGATGATATACCGGTGATCAAAGCAGACCAAGAACCCTTCAAACATGCGCCCGATAATGCCGATAGCGAAGATGCAGCGCATGCGGATAAAGAAGTCTATAATAGCTTCAGCAGTGATAAGCCTGCCGTAGACAAAAAAGCACAGGCAATTCCTGAAGCAGAGCGTCCAATCGATCGCTCATTCCTCAAACAATTCGCCGGCACTGGTGAAGATGATGCAGGCACCGTAAAACAAGAATCGGTCACTTTTGGCGATAAAAAGGCCGATGCGAAAGATGTAACGCTCGAAGCAAAGCCTTTACCTCTCGCTAAAGTAAATGAAGCATTGCCAACGCCGAATACGGGTGGTGTGGAAGTCGTGAAAAAAATGGATGTCGCGAAGGAAGAAGAAAAACAAGCAAGTGATGAAGCTGCGTTGCAAAAAGCAGTCGAAATGCTGAAACCTGATGAGGACGATGCGGAGCCTGAAAAACAAGTGGTAAAAAAAGCCACGGTTGAAAAAGCAAAGCCAACCACTCCTGCGAAAAAAGAAGTCGTCAAAAAAGAAGTTGCGAAAAAACCAGCTGCAACTGCTGCAAAAGCAACCGGTCTGCGAGTACAACTTGGCGCTTATCGCAGCGATGCGGAAGCAACACGCGAGTGGAAAAAAGCCGTGGCAAAGCATAAAACACAGCTAGCGGGCCTCAAAATGATGGTGCAGAAAGTGGAGATCGAAGGCAAAGGAACCATGTTCCGTCTGCAAGCAGGGCCGGTGAAATCCAAAGATGCAGCGAAAGTTTTGTGCAAAGAGTTGGTTGCGGCAGGTCAAGGCTGCTTCATTGCAAAGTAATGGTGTTTCGTCCTGCAATTTTTGGCGTGAAGGGAACGACGCTGTCTGCGGAAGAGCGGGCGTTTTTCCAAGATGTTCAGCCCTTCGGTTTTATTTTATTTGCACGTAATATTGAAAGCAAAGCGCAAGTTAACGCACTCTGCGTTGAAATGTGCAGCATCACCGGTCGCGTCGATACACCGATCTTAATTGACCAAGAAGGTGGCCGAGTCGCACGCCTTCGCCCACCTATCTGGCGCAAATGCCCTCCCGCAAAAGTATTCGCAGATTTGTGCAAAAGCGATGAACAAAAAGCGACCCGCGCGGTCTATTTAAATGCACGCTTGATTGCGGCGGAGCTAACTGAAATTGGAGTGAATGTCGATTGCGCGCCGATGCTCGATATTTTATTCCCCGAAGCCCACGACATTGTAGGCGACCGCGCATTTGGCGAGACGACAGAGCAAATTATCCGCCTCGGTAAAGCGATGGCCGATGGCCTGCGCGAAGGCGGCGTGATGCCGATCATTAAACATATTCCTGGCCATGGCCGCGCGATGGTGGATAGCCATGAATCGCTGCCTGTCGTGCGTGCGTCACATGCTGAACTTTCGGCGACGGATTTTGTGCCATTTAAAGCGCTCAAAGATATTCCGTGGGCGATGACAGCACATATTACCTACACCGCGATTGACAGCAAACCAGCGACACTTTCGAGCAAAACGATCTCGGTTATTCGTAATGAGATTGGCTTTAATGGATTGCTGCTGACCGATGATTTATCGATGAAAGCACTTACCGGAAATTTCGCGGAACGCACCACCGAATCGCTGAATGCGGATTGCGATATTGTGCTGCATTGCAATGGCGATATGGCAGAAATGAAGCCAATCGCGAGCGTGTTGCCGGAAACGAAAAAAGAAACCCTCGCCCGCATCGCGCGCGGCAACGCATGGCTCAAAACCAAAAAGCCAGATATCAAAGCCACCGAAGAAGAATTAGCGACGCTTATTTAATTTCGATCGTTTTATTGCGGCTTGTATGGCCTTTGAGCAACGTTAGCCGCGAAGGCGCTACATCAAAATGTTTCGCCAATAATTTCAGCATCGCTTCATTTGCTTTATTTTTATCTGGCGGTGCGGTGACATAGACCGTCAACACTCCATTGCGCACTTCACCCACTCTATCACTGGAAGCTTTCGGCGTCAGTTTGATCGAAATAATTTCAGGCAATTTACGACTTTTTGCGGCCGCCGCGCGCAGGTTTTTTCTTGGTTGGGCTGGCGGCCTTTTTGTTCACCAGTTCGATTGCTTCTTCCAGCGTAATTAATTCCGGAGTCGTCGATTTTGGCAACGTGGCGTTCACTTTGCTCCACTTAATATAAGGGCCATAACTGCCAGCCATTACTGCAAGATCACCGCCATCTGGGTGTGCGCCTAATACACGCAATGGAGCCGCAGCGGTACGGCCGCCACCACGCTCTGGTTTGCTCGCGAGCAAATCGACCGCGCGGTTGATGCCAACTGCCAATACATCATCCGTTTTCAAATTTACGTATTTCTTTTCATGTTCGATATAAGGACCAAAACGACCAATGCTGGCGGTGATGGGCTTGCCCGTTTCTGGGTGGTTACCGACAATGCGTGGTAACGTTAAGAGCGCTTTCGCTTGCTCTAATTTCAACACTAACGGATCATAACCGGCAGGAACGGAAACGCGTTTTACTTCTTTGCCGCTGCCTTCTTGCACATACCAGCCATATGGCCCTTTTTTAACCACGATGGTTTCGGTAAGTTCAATCGATTTCACTTCATCGCCTGCGCCCGCTTCACCGGTATTTGTCGCATCGAGCGGTTTGGTATAACGGCATTCTGGATAATTCGAACAGCCGATGAACGCGCCGTAGCGGCTCATCTTCAAACCGAGTTTGCCGGTTTTGCAAGTTGGGCATTCGTGCGAAGCGCCGTTCGGGAACAACATTGGCTCCAACAACACTTCCATTTTATGCATGATGTCTGGGATTTCGAGATCCTTCGAGGCGCCGATTTGCTTGGAGAAATCGCTCCAGAAATCGCGCAATACTTGTTTCCAATTTACATCGCCGGTGGTGATGTTATCGAGCTCTTCTTCCAGTTTCGCGGTGAAATCATAGCTTACATATTTTGCAAAAAAGCTCGAAAGGAACGCGGTTACAATGCGGCCACGCGGCTCTGGCATGAAGCGTTTTTTCTCAAGTTTTACATATTCGCGATCTTGCAATACGCTGATGATGCTCGAATAGGTCGAAGGACGGCCGATGCCAAGTTCTTCGAGTTTTTTGACCAACGATGCTTCCGAAAAACGTGGTGGTGGTTCGGTGAAATGTTGGTTTTGCTCGATCTTATCTTTATTGACGGTTTCGCCTTCTTTGAGTTCTGGCAGACGGCGGCTTTCTTCATCCTCATCGTCGTCTTTATCTTCGATATAAAGCGCCAAAAAGCCTGCGAATTTAACGGTCGAGCCGCTCGCACGGAAAGTCGCTTTGCCATCGGTCGAAACGATATCCGCCTGCACGATATCCATAATCGCGGATTCCATTTGGCTGGCGAGCATGCGCTTCCAAATGAGCTCATATAAACGCAAGGAGTCATTATCCAAATGTTTGGCGACATGTTTTGGTTCGCGTGCAGGATCCGTCGGGCGGATCGCTTCGTGCGCTTCTTGCGCATTTTTTTGTTTTGTTTGGTAAACGCGCGGTTTTTCCGGCACAAAATTCGCGCCGAAATCCGCTGTAATCACATTGCGCGCTTTATGCACGGCTTCGGTTGAAACTGATACGCCATCGGTACGCATATAGGTAATCAAACCAACGGTTTCGCCGCCAAGTTCGACACCTTCATAGAGTTTCTGCGCCAGCTGCATGGTTTTTTTGGTTGAGAAACCGAGTTTGCGGCTAGCTTCTTGTTGCAGCGTAGAAGTCGTAAATGGTGCATACGGGTTGCGCTTTTGTTGTTTTGCTTCGACGCTGCCGACAATAAATTGTTTCGTGTTGAGTGCCTTGGTAATCGCGGTTGCTTGCGCCTCATTACCAATCGTCATTTTCTCGATTTTATCGCCATCAAATTGTGTCAGACGCGCATGGAAGGGCTGGCTAGCCACGTTTTTGCATTCCATGCCGATCGACCAATATTCTTGGGCGCGGAAGGCTTCGATTTCAGATTCGCGATCGCAAATAATCCGCAGCGCCACCGATTGCACACGGCCCGCTGAACGCGCACCCGGCAATTTTCGCCAGAGTACGGGGGATAATTTGAAGCCTACGAGATAATCCAGTGCCTGGCGGGCTTGTTGCGCCTGCACGAGATCCATATCGATTTCGCGTGGGTGGGCCACCGCATCCAGAATCGATTTTTTTGTGATTTCGTGGAAGGTTACCCGCTGGATGGATTTAATTTTACCGAGGGCTTTTTTATCTTTCAGCGCTTCGAGAATATGCCAGGAAATTGCCTCTCCTTCGCGGTCAGGGTCAGTTGCGAGGATGAGGGTATCGGCAGCTTTAACTTCTTTCACCATCGCGGCGACGTGTTTTACCGAATCTTCCGAAACCTCATAGGTCGTCGCGAAGTCTTCCTCGGGGCGCACCGAGCCATCCTTTGAGGGCAGCGCACGCACGTGACCGAAAGAGGCCACTACTTTATAATCCTTACCAAGATAAGCGTTAATCGTCTTCGCCTTGGCCGGAGATTCCACAATTACAAGCTGCATCAGGAGGGGGCTTTACCCTATAACATTGCAAAAAAGCAAGCTGTTTCAGTTTTATACCCATAGACAAAATCCATTTTGTGTTTAAAAAGAACCCTATGAAACTGGATATCTCGCCTAAAATTAAGGCCTATCTCGACGCCCATCCGGATGAGTCACCACTCTTAGTGGTGGAGCTAGCGGAAGTAGAGCGGCGCTATAAGAAGCTGACGGGGCTCCTCCCCTTCGCAGCCTGCCATTATGCGGTGAAGGCGAATCCCGACCCGGCGATCGTCAAATTGCTCGCGAGCCTGGGTTCGAGTTTTGATGCGGCGAGCGCACAAGAGATTCAATTATGCCTGGAAAGCGGTGCTACACCTGACCGTATTTTATTCGGCAACACGATCAAAAAACAATCCGATATCGCTTGGGCTTACAGCCAAGGCATCCGTATGTTCGTCTGCGATAGCGTAGGCGAAGTAGATAAATTAGCTATTGCTGCACCTGGTTCTAAAATTTTCGCACGTTTACGTGTGGGTGGTGAAGCGGGCGCTGCTTGGCCGCTTTCAAAAAAATTCGGCTGCACACGAGATGTGGCATGCGAGATTATGATCCGCGCGAAAGAAAAAGGCCTGGTGCCTTATGGGCTATCATTCCATGTCGGCTCACAGCAAACTGTGGTTGAACCCCATTTCGCCGCTATTGCACTCACCGAATTAGTGTTTGATGATCTCGTCGAAGAAGGCATTCAATTAGAAGCAATCGATATCGGTGGCGGTTTCCCGGCACAATATCGCGATGCGATTCCACCGATCGAAGATTTCGCCGAAACCATCATCGAAAGCATCGAACGCAATTTCGAAGGCCGCCCACTCAAAGTATTAATGGAACCCGGCCGCTATTTAGTTGCCGATGCTGGTGTGTTGCGCGCAGAAGTCGTCCTCATTTCCTATCACAAAGAAATCAACGCCACCCGCTGGGTCTATTTAGATATCGGCAAATTCTCCGGCCTAGTCGAAGCCGAAGCCATCCAATATCGCATCATCAGCGAGAAAGACACCGACAAAGAAGAAGACACCGCCCGCGTAATTTTAGCTGGCCCAACCTGTGATTCGATCGATGTGATTTACGAAGAGGCAGAATATTATCTGCCGAATAATCTCGCAGTCGGCGATAAACTCTATTTCCTCTCCGCAGGCGCTTACACCACGACCTATTCCAGCGTCGGCTTCAACGGCTTCCCGCCGCTGAAATGTGTGTGTATTTAATTTAACGCAAGCGACCATTTTGATCTTCGCGTACTTTACCTAAGCCCTCTTTAGTTTTTTCTGGCGCAGCTTCTGACTGAATATTTTTATGTGGCGCCTCCGAGGGTCTCGGATTTGTTTTAGACATACCGATAATATTATAAAGATAAGCAGCCACCACTACACCACCAAGTGCCAAATCTTTCCAATCGAGCTTTGGTGGTCTTCCTTCGGAAATGGGAATAATATCGCGCGGTTCGTGCATATGCA
Organism: uncultured Alphaproteobacteria bacterium; assembly: GCA_903821695.1. Lineage (GTDB taxonomy): Bacteria > Pseudomonadota > Alphaproteobacteria > Rickettsiales > CAIJLX01 > CAIJLX01. Next base: position 28,132 of record CAIJLX010000091.1, read on the forward strand.
TAGTCTCCTATTTCAATACAATTTAGCACAAATAGGTTAACGAATCGTTACGCTAAGCGAATTTTTTGGCGGAAAAGCTTAGGATGCACCGCACATTGGTTTTTGATTGCGGTTCTGGTATGATGGGTGGATTCATAGGAGCATTTCATGCCAAAAATTCAGAAGGTTGCGGTTTGTGGTTCAGGGGTGATGGGTGCGGCGATCGCAGCACATATTGCCAATTCGGGCACACCGGTTTTACTGTTTGATATCGTTCCCAATGGTGCGGCGGACCGTCACCAGCTTCCGAAAGATGCGATCGAGAAATTGCTCAAAACCAACCCAGCCGCGCTCACCCATAAACGCCGCGCGAAATTGATCACCCCCTGCAATTTGGAAGATGACCTCGATAAACTGAAAGAAGTTGATTGGATCATCGAAGCGATCGTCGAAAAAATCGAGGTCAAACAATCGCTCTATAAAAAATTAGAGCAGCACCGCAAACCGTATAGTGTCGTTTCTTCGAACACTTCCACTTTGCCGCTGCATCATTTGATTGCGGGCATGCCGGATAGTTTCCGTCGTGATTTCATGATCACCCACTTCTTCAACCCGCCACGCTATATGCGCTTGCTCGAATTGGTGACGACGAAAGAAAATAAACCCGAAAGCGTGCGCGCGATTCATGAATTCTGCGATATCAATCTCGGCAAAGGGGTCGTGATTTGTAATGATACACCCGGCTTTATCGCCAACCGCATCGGCTGTTATTGGCTGACTGTTGGTTTGAACGAAGCAATCCGCCTCGGTATTACGGTGGAAGAAGCGGATGCCGTGATGGGCAAGCCCGTCGGCATTCCAAAAACCGGGGTATTCGGCTTGATGGATTTGATCGGCATCGATTTATTGCCGTTAATTGCGAAAGCATTCAGCCAAACTTTGCCGGAAAGCGATAGCTTCCGCCAAAATTACAAAGAAATTCCACTGGTGATGAAAATGATTGCGGATGGTTATACCGGCCGCAAAGGTAAAGGCGGTTTTTATCGTCTGAACACCGAAGGTGGTGGTAAGAAAAAAGAATCGATCGATCTCAAAACCGGCGAATATCGCGCGGAGAAAAAAGCAACACTCGAATCTGTCGAAGCCGCGAAAAATGGTTTGCAAACATTGGTGAATCATCCAGACAAAGGCGGGCAATATGCGCGCGCCGTGTTGTTAGAAGTGCTGCGTTATGCCGCTTCGCTTGTGCCGGAAATTTCGGCCAGCGTGAAGGATGTCGATGACGCGATGAAGATGGGGTATAACTGGAAATACGGCCCGTTTGAATTGATCGATCGCTTAGGTGTTGAATGGTTCACCAAAGAATTAGGCGATAAAGCGCCAGCGATTTTGAAAAACGCGAAAGGCCAAAATTTCTACAAAACCGCCGATGCTGCGAAACAAGTATTGGATCCACAAGGCACCTATCAAAAACTGCCATTCGATAAAACCGCGTGGGCGCTTTCGGATATTAAACTCACGCAAAAACCCGTCATCAAAGGCCCAACCGCAAGCCTGTGGGATGTGGGCGATGGCGTGTTCTGTTTAGAATTCACCGGCAAAATGAATACGCTCGACCCAACCACGATGGAAACCATCATGGCTTCGCTTGAGAAAGTGAAGAAAGATGGCGTCGCGATGATCATCGGGAATGATGCTGAAAATTTCAGCGTCGGTGCGAACCTTGGCTTCTTCCTTTATGCCGCAAACCTCGCCGCATGGAACATGCTCGAAGATGCGATCAAGGGCGGACAAGATACGTATATGGCTATTAAATACGCACCTTTCCCTGTCGTTGCCGCAGTCGCCGGCATGGCATTTGGTGGTGGTTGTGAAATGATGCTCCACTGCGCCGCCGTGCAAGCGCATTGCGAATCTTATCCAGGCCTTGTCGAAGTCGGCGTTGGTGTAATCCCTGGTTGGGGCGGATGTAAAGAATTGATCTTGCGCCATGCCGCAGCCCGCTTGGAATCGCAGAAAACCGTGGCGAAAATGGGTCATATGTTCAGCTTCCTCTCGCCGATTAAATCGCTCAACGCAATGCCTGCCGTCACCGGTGCATTCGAAACCATCGTGATGGCGAAAGTTGGCAAATCTGCGGATGATGCGAAAGAATTATTGATGTTCGACAAAGATAAATTCCGCATCACCATGAACCGCGCCCGCTTGCTGGCCGATGCCAAAGCCCGCGCACTGGAACTCGCAAAAGGCTACGTTGCGCCAACCTCGCCGGTCGTTGCCCTGCCCGGCAAAACCGCGCGCGTCGCACTCGATATGGCCATCCGCAGCTTCGAAAAATCCGGCAAAGCCAGCCCCCACGACGCCACCATCGCTGGCCATTTGGCAAATGTCCTCTCCGGCGGCAATACGGACATCACCAAAACGCTAACCGAACAACAATTGTTGGATCTAGAACGCCAAGAATTTATGCAACTTGTACGGTTGAAACCAACATTGGATCGCATTGAGCATATGCTGGAAACGTCTAAACCATTGCGGAATTAACGTAATTTATGAATAAGCCAAAACTAGGCACTGTTAACAAACCTCAAGTTTGATAAAGGCAAGGGCAAGGAATGCCATGAAAGTGGAATCGAGTTTGTCGACCCTCAGTGCAAGCCGTCTATTTTCCTTGATTTTCTGGAACATATTTTCAATGCGTCTTCG
>CAIJLX010000092.1 GCA_903821695.1 uncultured Alphaproteobacteria bacterium
ATCCTCAAAAAAGCAGGCATTTCCCCTGAAAAACGCGTAAACCAGTTGCTGGAAAGCGATGTGGGTAAAATCCGCGAGATTATTGATACCGACTATCAGGTTGAAGGTGATCTTCGCCGTGAAGTTGCTATGAACATTAAACGTATGATGGATTTAGGCTCTTATCGCGGCCTGCGTCATCGTAAGCGCCTGCCAGTTCGTGGCCAGCGCACACACACCAACGCTCGCACTCGCAAAGGCAAAGCCGTTGCAATCGCCGGCAAGAAAAAAGTAACGAAGTAGGAATATATGGCAAAAGAACAAGCATCTGCAGCAGCAGAAACCGAGAAGAAATCCTCTGCGAAACAACGCAAAGGCAAAAAGAATATCGCGACCGCAACCGCGCACGTGAATGCTTCTTTCAACAACACGATCATCACGATTTCGGATGCACAAGGCAACGCGATCTCTTGGTCTTCTTCTGGCGCACAGGGCTTCAAAGGCTCACGCAAATCCACCCCTTATGCGGCACAGGTTGCTGCTGAAGTGGCTGGCCGCGCGGCACAAGAACATGGTGTGAAAGTATTAGAAGTTGAAGTGAAAGGCCCGGGCGCTGGTCGTGAATCGGCTCTGCGCGCGTTCCAAGCAGTTGGCTTCATCATCACCTCGATCCGTGATGTGACCCCAATCCCGCACAACGGTTGCCGCCCTCCGAAGCGTCGCCGCGTTTAATTAGTTTTAAGCTTTTTTGAATTTCATCAGGAGTTTTTGGATATGAGTATTGCACGTAATTGGCGCGAATTGATTAAACCCTCGAAAGTAGACGTTCAACTGGATGGCACGCAAAAAGCAACCATCGTAGTCGAGCCGCTTGAGCGTGGTTTTGGTCTGACGCTGGGCAACGCCCTCCGCCGCGTGCTGCTTTCTTCGCTGCAAGGCGCTGCGATCACTTCGATCAAAATCAACGGCGTGTTGCATGAATTCTCATCGCTCGCTGGCGTTCGTGAAGATGTCACCACCATCATCTTGAACCTCAAAACTGTGTGCGTACAAATGCACCAAGGCGAGAAAAAACGTCTCACCCTCGATGTCACTGGCCCGGGCGAAGTTCGCGCTGGCATGATCGAAACGGGTGCATATATCCAAATCGCTAACCCTGATCTCGTGATATGCACACTCGATGGCAACACCCGCTTCGTTGCGGAATTGACCGTTGAAATGGGCAAAGGTTATGTTCCTGCTAGCCAAAACCGCCCAGAAGGCACTGGCATTGGCGTGATTCCAATCGATGCACTCTTCAGCCCAGTTCGCAAAGTTGCATACAAAGTTGAAAACGCACGCGTTGGCCAAGTCACCGACTATGACAAACTCGTGTTGAACGTTGAAACCAACGGTACCATCACCCCAGATAACGCTGTGGCATTCTCGGCGCGCATTCTGCAAGATCAGCTGCAAACCTTCATCAACTTCGAAGAAGTTGCAGAAGTGAAAGAGCGCCCAGTTGAAGAACTGAAATTCAACCCAAATCTGCTCAAGAAAGTAGACGAGTTGGAATTGTCTGTTCGTTCGGCAAACTGCCTGAAAAACGACAACATCGTTTACATTGGCGATCTGGTTCGTAAAACCGAAGCAGAAATGCTCAAAACACCAAATTTCGGCCGTAAATCCTTGAACGAAATTAAAGAAGTGTTGACCAACATGGGTCTGCGTTTCGGCATGGAAATTGATGGTTGGCCGCCGGAAAATATCGAGGAACTCGCGAAGAAATTCGAAGATCCTTATTGAACAATTTAATACTATAAAAGAGTGGAGTTTTTATGCGTCATGGCATGGGTCAGAGAAAATTAAATCGTACGAAAGGGCATCGCCGCGCGTTGCTCGCTAACCTGGCATGCTCGCTGATCGAACATGAGCAGATCACAACGACTGTGCCAAAAGCGAAAGAGCTGAAGCCATACGTTGAGAAATTGATCACTCTCGGCAAAGCAGGCACCTTGCACGCTCGCCGCCAAGCGATCGCTCAGCTGCAAAGCGAAGAAAAAGCGAAACGCCTGTTCGACATCATCGCTCCACGCTTCAAAGCCCGCGCTGGTGGTTACACCCGCATCGTTAAAGCCGGTTTCCGCTACGGCGACGCAGCTCCAATCGCAATCATCGAATTCGTTGACCGCGACGTAGCCGCAAAAGGCGCCGCAGACCGCGCGCGTTTAGCTGCCGCTGCACAAGCTGAAGCTGCTGCTTAATTAATTAGAATTTAGACGCAAAAAAAGCACCGAGGGGAAACCCCGGTGCTTTTTCCTTTCTAGCAGGTTTACACTTTTTATTCAAAAACAACTCTTTCGAGGATACCGCACCTATGTGCGGTTATCAGGCATTTTGTAAGATTCCCTTTTGTTAGGGCCTCCTCACTTCCGTCCTCCAAGTAGGAGACCAAATGCCATCCCCGTACTTTCGCGCCTGCGGTAATACCAATATCGCCTTTTCTTATAACAAATTTTGGCATTTCAGCTCCCTTTCAATAAGAGCTTCTTCGAACCACTCCACGCTTGAACGCTTCAGGCCCATACCCGCTGCTGAAACGTTTCCAGACAAGCGCGGAGAACTAAGAGTAATATAGCTGAGAATTATGACAATATGATGACAGGACTACTTTCGCAGATTCCGCATAACCTCTTGATAGTAATAGAGATTATGCGTTGTCATTAGCATGGCGCCTAGGATTTCGTTGGATTTTACTAGGTGGTGGATATAGGACCTTGAGTAATGGCTGCAGCTATAGCATTGGCAGGTGGGGTCTAGTGGGGCCTGGTCTTCGGCGAAGCGGGCGTTTTTGATGTTGATGGCGCCCTCGCTGGTGAAGGCCTGGCCGTTGCGGCCGGAGCGGGTAGGGATCACGCAATCGAACATATCCACGCCCCGTTCGACCGCGCCGATAATGTCTTTCGGTTTGCCGACGCCCATGAGGTAGCGCGGTTTGTTTTCCGGCAAATGCGGGATGGTGAATTCCAATGTTTCAAACATCTTTTTCTGCCCTTCACCCACCGCAAGCCCACCAATCGCATAGCCATCAAACCCCATCGCGATCAAGGCCTCCGCGCTCGCTTTGCGCAAATCCGGATAGACGCTGCCTTGCACGATGCCGAACAATAAATGCTTCGTGTTACCTTTGAGTTCGGTGAATTTCTTTTTGCTGCGTTCCGCCCATCTAAGCGAAAGCTCCATCGATTTTTTGGCAACGTCCCACGTGGCAGGGTAGGGCGTGCATTCGTCAAAAATCATCGTGATATCGGCGCCGAGCAGATGCTGAATCTCGATCGAGCGTTCCGGTGAAAGCATATGTTTGCTGCCATCAATATGCGATTGAAACGAAACACCTTCCTCCGTAATTTTCCGCAACCCCGCCAGCGACATCACCTGAAACCCGCCAGAATCCGTCAAAATCGGCTTATCCCAATTCATAAACTTATGCAGCCCACCCAGCTGCGCCACCCGCTCTGCCCCAGGCCGCAGCATCAAGTGATACGTATTCCCAAGCAAAATTTCTGCACCTGTCGCCGCAACATCCTCCGGCTTCATCGCCTTCACCGTTGCCGCAGTGCCAACGGGCATAAAGGCAGGCGTATGGATGACACCATGCGGCGTATGCAATTTACCAAGGCGCGGAGAATTTTTAAGAAGTTCAAACATGGCGATATAATAAACACGCATCGCCATAAGAGTAAAACCGCAAACGCTGCTCAATCGCGAATTGATAGGCAGCCTGCATCTTTTCTAAGCCCGTGAAGGCAGAGACGAGCATAAATAAGGTGGATTTCGGAAGGTGGAAATTGGTCATCAAGATATCGCAACGTTTGAAGCGATAACCCGGTGTTATGAAGATATTCGTTTCGCCAGACCAAGCAGAGAGTGTGCCATCCTCCTTTGCGGCGGATTCGACTAAGCGCAGCGAAGTGGTGCCGACACAGATTACGCGTTTCGCGCGATTGATAATAGCAGCAGTTTCTGCCGTTATTTCGCCATATTCGTAATGCATTATATGTTCGCTGGTATCTTCGACTTTTACGGGCTGAAATGTGCCTGCGCCTACGTGTAATGTAACGAAAGCGGTTGCGATATTTTTTGCGCGGAGTTGTTGCAGGAGTTTTTCGGTGAAGTGCAAACCTGCGGTAGGGGCGGCGACGGAGCCTTCGGGTTCAGCGTAAATCGTTTGGTAGTGTTTTTTGTCGGCTTCTTCGGCGGTGCCTCCTCGGATATAGGGCGGAAGCGGGATGTTACCGTGGGTTTCTAGGAACTCGCGGAAAGCATCTGGTTTGAGAGAAAATTGTAGGATTACTTCGCCGCTGGGTAATTTTTCCTGCACCAAGGCGCTAACATTATCACCGAAGAAAATCATCGCGCCGACTTTAAGTTTTTTGCCGGGCTTGGCGAAGGCTTGCCAGGTCGAGCCTTTGATCAATTTATGCAACAAGATTTCGATATTGCCGGAGAACAGGCGGGCAGGGATCACCTTGCTATTATTGAACACCAACCCATCGCCCTCCTGCAAAAAATCAGGCAGGTCGGCTATAGTGTTTAGTGAAAAGTCATCCTTGACTACCAGCAACTTGGCGCTGTCACGCGGGGTTACCGGGTGTTGGGCGATGAGTTCGGGTGGCAGGTTAAAATTAAACGCGGAAACCTGCATTATTTTTTGGTGTCTCTATCCCGTTCTTCTGGCGTTTTGTTTTTTACGTCTGCCGCGACTTCCATATATTTAATGCGTGTTGGATCTTTTACCGTACCATTTTGGTTTGGATTACCTTTCTTAATGGCATCCACAAACTGCATACCGGAAATCACGCGGCCGAATACGGTATATTGGTTATCGAGGAATGGCGAATCCGCGAGCACGATGAAGAACTGGCTATCAGCACTGTTAGGGTCACTTGCGCGCGCCATCGAGACAGCGCCACGGGTGTGTGGCAGACTATTAAATTCCGCGTCCAGGTTTTGGCCACTGCCGCCGGTGCCGGTTCCCGTTGGGTCGCCGCCTTGTGCCATGAAGCCTTCGATCACGCGGTGGAAGGGCGTGTTGTCGTAAAAATGTTTGCGGGTGAGTTCTTTAATCCGCGCGACGGTTTTTGGTGCAACATCGGGGCGCAGTTCGATGACCACGCGGCCTTGCGGCAGTTCCATATAAAGTGAATTTTCGTAATCGATAGCGTTAGCAGAATTGGATGAGCCCATAATGATTCCTAAATAAGCGAGCAGATATGTAAAATAATTTCCAATAACTTGCAGCATTTTTTTACCTTTAAACATCGTTAGATTCCTTTTTTAAGACTACGCAAAATCAATATCACAAATAATAGCCCGCCGATAATGGAAAGCAAGCCGCCAAACCCCATCAGCCCCATCGCGGTTTGGCCCTCAATGCTCTGCGCCGCCCCAGGCGTTTTTCGCAAGGTGCCGTAACCACCGCTCCACGCAAGCCCCGCAATATGCAGCAACTGCCCGCCGCCATAGAGATAAGGCTGCAGCAACGCGAGCCTACCTTGCACCGGCACATATAAATAAACCACACCCATTAGCGCCAGCGATACACCAACGATAGAGCCATGATAATGCGCCGGAATGACAACATTTACGCCGGAGATGAGGTGTCCGATCACGCCGCCTGCAGTGAATAATAAGAACGAAGCAATCAATGCATTGCGTACAGCAGTCGGTTTCGGAAAGCGCGATTTGGCGACTGAGCGCAGCAAAACATAAGTAATGAGAAGAACGGAAATACCGCCACCCCATTTCATTTGATCGGTAAAGAATAAGCGATGCTCGGCAGTAAGGGGAGGCCATCCGCCATAGATAAGCGGATTAAAGAGGGCGATGAAAACGCTAACACCTAAAAATAATTTCAGCCAGGTTTGCTGCAATTTTAAGCCAATGGCGCTGGCTAGCATCAGCCATGCCACTAAGCACACCAACGTATAAGCAATCTGTAATGTATGACCGCCCGCCCAGAATAAATGCTCGTAATAATCGGTGGGTAACAGCCCACTACCACGCAGTGTATAGCCACTGAGGAGGAAACAAAGGACGCTAATCGCCGTGACTACCGCTACGCATTTTAGACCGTAAGGGATGATGGTATCGGGAGCAGATTTATCGAATAACGTAAGCGTAACCTGCAAAATCATGCCGAAGAAAAATAAGCTGAGGCCGAATAAAAATACGGGCTGGGCGAGGATGGGAACATAATTGCTGAGCAGCGGATGGCCTTCGGAAGTGAAGGGTGAAATCGCCATCAATACTGTTCCTGCTGCACAGGTGAGTAAGGCTGCGTATCGGGAAATGAGGAAGGAGGATTTTGCATATTGGCTCCACAGCATTGCCGTAATCGAGAGCATCCAGACCAGCACTGTTAGGTTCACATGCACAATTAAGGCTGTGCGGAAAAAATCACCGAAGGGGAGCATGTCTTGCACTTTGGGTGAGCGGGCACCGACTAAGATGATTGCGTAAATGCCACCGGCGGCAAGGGCGAACATGCCGAGCCATAACCAAAGTTTTGCGATTGGGTTCAGGGTTTGCTTTTTCATGCCAAGAGTTTTAATAAACAAAACGCATGAGCGCAAATCCTAATCGCGTATTATCTATTTGGTTATTCAGCTGTTGCGCTTTTATCGCGCTGATGGTGTTCGTGGGCGGCGTCACCCGCCTCACCGAATCCGGCCTTTCGATCACGGAATGGAAACCAGTGAGCGGCATTCTCCCGCCGCTCAGCGAAGAAAAATGGCAGGAGTCATTTGCAAAATATCAACAGATTCCTGAGTATAAGCAAATCAATCGCGGTATGAGCCTTGCGGACTATAAGGCCATCTATTGGTGGGAATTTTTCCACCGCTTGCTTGGCCGTATCACCGGTTTTGTATTATTATTGCCATGGATTTATTTCGCCGCCAAAGGCTATACCAACCGCAATTTAAACCTCCGCCTGTTCGGCATCTTCTGCTTAGGTGGCCTACAAGGCGTCATCGGTTGGTACATGGTAAAAAGCGGCCTCAGCATCCGCACCGATGTCAGCCAATATCGCCTAGCCATCCACCTCACCCTGGCCTTTTTGCTATTCGCGATGGTCTATTGGCAGGCTCTCACTCTCTACTATCGTCATCCCGGCAAAGGCCGGGATCCATCTTCCTTAGCGCTGCCTGCCGTGGATCCCGGCCTTCGCCGGGATGGCATGTTTGGCTGGATCGTAATAGCCGCCATCTTCCTCCAAGTATTCATGGGCGCCCTAGTCGCGGGTTTGGATGCCGGCCTTACCTACAACACTTTCCCCCTCATGGACGGCCACCTCATCCCAAGCGGCCTATTCCACCTCTCCCCCTGGTACCTCAACTTCTTCGAGAATGTAACAATGGTCCAATTCCAACACCGTTGGATGGCGAAGTTGGTGGCAGTCTTGGTAATTATATTTTGGTATCGCACCCGCCAACAAAATCCCAAAGCCGCAAACCTAATGCTCGCGGCATTAGCGCTTCAAATTATATTGGGTATTTCTGCATTAATTTTCGTGGTGCCAATCCCACTTGCATCGGCGCATCAGATGGGGGCGTTGCTGTTGTTGCTGTGCAGTTTAAGAGCGCTTTTTCCCAGAATTCTTTAACCTATTATGTTCATTAGACATAGCTTCAAGGGGGCCATAAGCATCTGGATCCTTTTCTTCTATAATCCTAATCATGTGATTCATCCTCTCTTTAAGAGACGCCTCAGGTATCTCTGGTGTTAACGACTGAGCATAAATTGCTACTGTTTTGTCATTTATAGGAATATTTCCTTGTTCAATGTGAGCAATAATTTCCCTATCAAGCTCAGGAAAATCAGAAATATCTTTTTCCAAAAGAGTTCGCATGGCTTGAAGTATTAACCCTCCCAAAACTGCACGCCTATCTTTAGGATATTCTTGCGCAGCTGATGTCGCTTCTTTCGGTGCAGGTACAGGTTCAACAATAACTTCGGTTTTTGTATGATTATTTGCTGCTTTTGGAGCAGATTGCTTTAGTCCTTCTGTGGCAGCGACGGAAGTTTCCTGAACAGGAGGAGCAATTGTTGTGATGGGTTTTTGTGTTGCTGCCTTTAAAGCAGCAGCGCTTATGGCGGTTCTCTCATTGGGATATCCAAGATGTTTTAAAATTGCCCCCATGGCAGCCTGATCACTTGGCTCATTTTCTCCCCTTATAATGCGGTCCCAGCTCTCATAAGTAACAATATTACCTACACGAATATTACTCGGACCTTTAACTCTATATAGAGTCAAGTCATTATATGGGGTGGATTCACAAAGCGCTTCTACAGCCGCTATTAGTTCGCGTGTTATAGCTATAGGCTTCGCCGGATCTTTTTTTATAGCTGCTGGGGCAGTTTTTTTTATTACTGGGGCGGAGACAATGGGAGGCAATGTTTCTTCTGCAACAGTGATCTGAGACTCACTTGGTTTTGCCATATTAATAGCAGGGCGACTTTCAAGCTTAGTGGCGGGTTCTTCTATAGACTTTTTTGCACCTGCACCTCTTTTTGGCACTTGTTTTGAAACATCAGCGCCAGAAGCAATAAGTTCTCGCCCTCTCTGAAGAATGGCTAATTCAGATTCATAACCAAGTGCAGAAATAAGCTTATTTAATAGGCCCTTACCATAGAATACTATAGTTTTTCCGTCCTTCTCAATCGTATTATTGCCTAGTTCAATAGCGCTAATTTTGCTGGTTGCTACACCAAATTCTTGTGCGATTTCCGCCTGGCTTTTTTCTTTATCTATTTGTCGAACTAGGCGAATAGCAGTGCCAAGGGTTTTTAAATAGTTCTTTTCGAGCTGCTCAAGGCTGGGATTAATTTCCTTAATCAATGCAGCTTTTAGTAATAATTCTTCCGCCGTTTCCAAGTCAAAATGCTTTATTAATTCTGCAAATTTAACGCCCTCATCTTCACGAAGATGAGATTTTACTTCATTAATAGCAGCAGTCCTTGAGATTAAATCGACTTCTGACTCTAAGCCAAAATATTTTGCTATTTTTTCAACAAGTTCTTTAGACAGTTCTTTTTTTCTTCCTTCTTCAATCTGGACGATATTGCTGTGTACTGCTTTTCCTAATGCTGGCTGCGAGACATTATAAAATGTTCGAACAGTTCTAATCGCACTTATAAGTTGTTGGTATAGTTCTTTGTTTTTTTCGTCTTCTTGGGGTTTTTGTGCCTTTATTTTTTGTGCTTCAAGTAATAACTCTTGGACAGAATTGAGTTCAAGTTGCGCAAGAATTTTTGACAAGCTTTTTTCTGCAACCTCACCGCCACGCTCTAATTTTAAGAGTGTATGGGGATCTATACCTGCAGAATTAGAAAATGCACGTCTATCAATCTTCTTATGCTCACGCACAACTTCAACTGCCGCACCTACAGTTTGAAAATCAATATCACTCGTTTGAGCTTTTTGGGGCTTAGAAATCGGTGATGCGGCTTTTGTGGGTTGTTCAACGCTGACTGTAGGAGATGTAATAATTTGTGGTGTATTCTCCGTTTTAGGTTGCTCAAGGTGTGGGTGTGAACTGGTGTCACTTGTTGGTTGCGGAGAAGGCTCTTTTTCATGTGCAGGAGAATGGCGGGAGGTTGGTTCAATATTAGAAGCTGATGTGGCCATCATACTCACGAGTAATTCCTGACCACCAAAAGTTGCAAATGAATAATATGTAATAACTGCTTGAAGTGCGTTTCTGGTTTCCAGGCTATTTTCGCCAGCCTTGAAACGCTCCCAGAGCGCTGGTTTTATCCCTAAAGAAGCGATATTAAGCCGTAGAGTTTCTACTTTTTCTGCTAGTATTTGCTGCTCATTAATCATAAGCAAATTCTAGTGCCTTCTTCTTCCAATCAATATTGATCTCGCCGCCCTTCTTCAACTTCCCGAACAAAATCTCGTGCGCCAATGGCTTTTTGATTTTGTCTTCGATTAGGCGGTCGAGTGGGCGGGCGCCGTTTTGTTTGTCGAAGCCGGCTTCGGCTAGGTATTTACGGGTAGCTTCGCTGATGGTGAGGGTGATGTTTTTTTCCTTCAGCTGTTGCTGTAACTGCCAGAGGAATTTATCGACCACTTTGAGCACCAGATCTTCCGTGAGAGATGCGAATGGAATGATCGCGTCTAGGCGGTTGCGGAACTCAGGGGTGAAGAGTTTTTTGAGTGCTTCGGTATCTTCGCCAACTCTTGCTTCGCGGCCGAAACCGATCGGTGCTTGGCTCATTTGGAATGCACCGGCATTGCTGGTCATGATCAAAATCAGGTTGCGGCAATCGACACGGCGACCGGTATTATCGGTCAGCACGCCATAATCCATCACCTGCAGCAGCACGTTATAAATGTCCGGGTGCGCTTTCTCGATTTCATCGAGCAGCAAAATCGTGTGCGGATTTTTTTCGATCGCTTCGGTGAGCAAGCCGCCTTGCTCATAACCGACATAGCCCGGGGGCGAGCCGATCAAACGGGCGATCGAATGTTGTTCGGTATATTCGCTCATGTCAAAACGGTTGAGCGGCATGGTCATGAGGTCCGCGAGTTGCAATGCCAGCTCGGTTTTGCCGACGCCGGTTGGGCCGGTGAATAAATAACAGCCGACTGGTTTTTCCGGGCGGCGCAAGCCAGAGCGGGAGAGTAGCAAAGCGCTTGCCAATGCTTCAATCGCCGGGTCTTGGCCGAACACGCGTCCGCGTAAGTCTTTTTCGAGTGTCATCAGATTTTTATTATCATCCGCCGAAACTTGGCCAACTGGAACTCGTGCGATTTTCGCCACAATCTCTTCGACTTCCGTTACGCCGATTGTTTTTTTGCGTTTGCTTTCAGGCAAGATCGATTGGCGAGCACCGGCTTCATCAATCACATCAATCGCTTTGTCGGGTAATTTCTTATCCGAGATATAGCGTTTGGAAAGCTCCACAGCGGCTTTGATTGCGGCTTGCGTATATTTCACGCGGTGGAAATCTTCGTAATAAGGTTTCAAGCCTTGCAGAATTTTGATCGCATCTTCGCTAGTAGGTTCATTGATATCGATTTTCTGGAAGCGGCGGACGAGGGCCCTGTCTTTCTCAAATTGCTGGCGATATTCTTTAAAAGTGGTCGCGCCAATACAGCGGAATGCACCGCGGGCGAGGGCAGGCTTCAACAAGTTCCCAGCATCGATCGAGCCACCGGAAGTTGCCCCGGCACCGATAATCGTATGCACCTCATCAATAAACAGCACAGCGAATGGCAATTTCTCAATCGCTTTGATAACGGATTTGAGGCGCTCCTCAAAATCCCCCCGATAACGGGTGCCGGCAAGCAACGCACCCATATCGAGAGAAAAGATGACCGCGTTTTTAAGGATGTCAGGAACCATCCCGCGCGTAATACGATAAGCCAAGCCTTCCGCAATCGCGGTTTTGCCAACGCCCGGTTCACCCACCAACAGCGGATTATTTTTTGTACGGCGGCAGAGAATTTCAATCACACGCTCTGCTTCATCCTCGCGGCCAATCAGCACATCGGTTTTGCCTTCGGAAGCGCGTTTATTCAGGTTAATGCAATATTGTGTCAGCGGATCTTGCGTGGCATCAGATTGCGGCATTTCCGGTTGCGGATACGATTCGATTTTTTCTTTGCGTGGCTTCGCAGGGCGGCTCGCGGGAATAATATCTTGTGTAGCAGTAGAAGCTGGTGCCTCGGTTGACATGTAATTAATAATATCCAAGCAGGTGAGGCTCTGCTGATGCATGAAATAAACCGCATGCGATTCACGTTCGGAGAACATTTCCGCGAGCACATTCGCGCCCGTTACTTCTGCTTGGCCCGCCGCATGCACATGCACCGCCGCACGGTGAATCACCCGCTGAAAACCAGCCGTAGGCTTGGTTTCGAAACGCCCTTCAAGCGGCATAGGTGGTAAATCAAATTTCAAAAACTGCAGCAAATCACCTTTAAGGTTATCAAGCTCCACGCCACAATTTTTCATCACGCCCGAAGCATCCGGATCTTCCGCCAGCGCTAACAGCAAATGCTCCAATGTTGCATATTCATGACGCAATTCACGAGCTAGTGTTAATGCACGGTGGAGCGAACGTTCGAGATTTTTAGAGAGCATATATTTCCAATATCAGATTAAAATTATTTTTATTTATTTGTAGTAATGGTCTTTAAAGTAGCCTTTAAGGCCTCTTCTCTTACGTCACGAATAAAGCCGGCAGAGCTGTTTCCGCCAAGAGAGAGTGCTGCCTTTGTAAGATCGGGGACTTCGTTGTTTTTGACACCAGCAGTCGCGAGGCCTGCAATGATTTCGTTTTTAATTTCAACAGAACCAGATTGATCATAAAATTCTTTTATGGTTCTTCCATCGACCTTTATATTATCCGCAAGATCGATTGGTGTTTTTGTCCCTTCATATCTATTTTTAGAAGCAGCTTCATAATGTGCCCGAAAATAATCTGCATATGATTTTACGTGCGCATCAGCAAGAAGTGTAGGCACATTAACAAATTCGTCAGAAACCTTACCAAGGCCCGCATTACGGAAAGCTTCATCCGTTTTTTGTTTATCGTCCGCTTCCAGATACATGAAAAAAGAAGCAAGCGTAATACCACCCACTCTCAAGCTGTCATTAAATAGATCAACTGGTGCATCAGGATTGTTACTATGGTGCTCAGTATACTTATTAACAAATGTAGCAATGTTTTGGTCAATGGTAGGCATCTTCCTTCCCCTCTACTTTATCTTTCTCATAACACACTTAAGCTGATGATTATATCGGCGTGCGTCTTCGATGATTTTGGCGATTTTGGTTTCGGCGATTTCGCGTGTGAACTTGCCGCACGCTGCTTCGCCTTCGTTATGAATTTTGGTCATCAACGCGGTTGCCTCATCGAGTGATTGGTAAAAATTATCTTGCAACATCTGCACCACATAATCGGCCGGAGTGGTGTGGTCATTCACGACCGTCACTTCAAACCAAGCAGGTTTTTGTGCCAGGTGGCGTGTCTCATTTAAAATGATGCTTTGCACGCGGCGCAGTGTATGCGCTTTTGCATTTGTACTTTGAGACTGTAGGCTATTTTTTTGTTTTTCCATGTAGTGTTCTCCCTAGGTTTGAGAATAACACCGCAATCACTAATAAAAGGTTAATGCCCAAGAAGATTTTTTCGATTGTATTTTTTATGGGGCTAAGACATAATTTATCCCATGAAAGTAAGGATTTACCGCCCCGCCAAGACCGCCATGCAATCTGGTAAAGCTGGTGTTAAACGCTGGGTCTTAGAAATGGAGCCAGAAATCGGCCGTTTTATCGAGCCAATCATGGGTTGGACGGGCTCCGACGACACCAAACAACAGCTAAAATTACGCTTCGAAACCAAAGAAGAAGCCATCGCCTATGCCACCAAACGCAGGTTTGAAGCGGATGTGGAAGAGCCAAATCTTCCAGCTGTTAAGCCAAAATCCTACGCGGATAATTTTTTAAAATAGATCGGCCTTAAGGTAACTCAGAGGGGCGCTGTTCATCTTTTGCTGCAGCGCCACCGCGTGCTTTTTCGAGCGCTTTACGCAGTTTATCTTCACTCAATAATTCTGGCAGGGCGATGCCTTTTGGCGCACCCGGGCCATAAACTACGTTGAACGGAATGCCATAACGTCCAAAGGTTTTGAGGTAATCTGCAATCGCTTGATCGCGATTGGTCCAATCTGCTTTCATCGCGACTGTGTGCGGCATTTTGAGCAGATCAACAACGACAGCCGTATCTAGCACGAGAAGCTTATTGGCCTTGCAAGTTAGGCACCAATCGGCGGTAACATCCACCAGCACCACATTGCCATCAGCGACCAATGTTTTGACTCGGCCCAAATCAAAATCTTGCCATAGATCGGTGGAGACAGCCGCTTCCGCCGGTTGTTGTTCCTCATGCTTTTCCATCAGTAACATCGGCAGTAATAGGCAAACAATGGTAAGCGCTGCGACAGTGCCGAGTCTCAATTTTTTCGGCAGTTTAAATGCAATAATTAGCATCGCCAGCATCACTGTAATTGCGAGGCTAGTGATCACACCCTCTTGCGACGCCAGCACCCATAAAACCCACACAGCTGTGGCAAGCAATAATGCACCTAACACTAACTTCGCCTTCACCATCCACGCGCCGGGCTTTGGCAATAATTTGACCAATTTTGGGAAGGCGGCGAAGGCTAAATAGGGCAGGGAAAGGCCAATTCCCATTGCGAAAAATAGGGCAAAAACCTCAAATGCACCCTGGCTAAATGCGAAGCCAATCGCCGTGCCGAGGAACGGGGCAGAGCAGGGGGTTGCTAGCAAGGTGGCGAACACGCCCGTTAGGAAATGCTCGAGATAGCCTTCAGATTTATGTGACTTTGTAAGCTCAAAATTGCTCAAAAATTGGGGCAGGCGGATTTCAAAGAAACCAAACAAATTCGCGGCAAAAAAGGTCAGAATCAGGGAGAGCACAATCAGGAAATAAGGCTCCTGAAACTGGAAGCCCCAACCGACCGTTTGGCCTGCCGCCTTCAGCCCCACCACAAGGGTAGCCAGCACCATAAACGAGGTGATAATCCCTGTCGCGGAGGCCAGGAAACTGCGGCGAACAATGGGTGATTCCTTGCCGCTTTTTTTCATCACCCCGAGAATTTTGAGCGACAGCACCGGCAATACGCAGGGCATGATATTTAAGATAAGCCCACCGATAATCGCGAAGCCCAGCATCAGCAGGAAATGGCCGAATCCATAACTCGCCACGTTTACGGGAACTGCTTTCCATTCCACGCCCTGTCCTTTATCAGCCAAGGTGAATGTCAGCTCTTTATCGGCGATGGTTTGTGTGGACATGAGCGCCTGCACGGGCGCCAGGAACACGGCTTTTTTATTGCCGTCGGAGAGCGTGATCTCGTTTTCGGCGAAACGGAAGCTGGTGCCGCCTTCTATATATAGATCCGGTTTGGTGAAGCCTTTGAGCGAGGTTGCCTCGATGCGGATGTGGGAGGCGTCTTTATCTAAAGCATTGCTGACAATGGTGATGTCGGTTTGTTGGTTGAGCGGGGTGGCTAGTTTTGCGTCAGCTTCTTTGAATAATTTGGTTTCTTCGGGCGAGAGTTTTTTATCAGCGGCGAGGTCTAGCTCGAACTCATGGCTTAAGAAGGTGCAAATTTCCTTACAGGCCGCATATTTCACTTTCATTTTAAGGTGAACGGGTGCGGCCTTGTTTTCGGCTTCGACCGTCAGCGGAAACATAACATTATGCGTATATATAAATGTTTCTAGGTTGCCGAACTGAACCACCCGTGTTGGCACGGGCCATAGGATGGTGAGGGATTTTAGGTTGGTGGAACCGGTGGTATCAATCGCGACGGGGATGCCAGCATCGCCTGGTGTGCGCCAATAGGTGTCCCAGCCTTCATCGAGCTGAATACCAAGCCCAGCGCCGAGTTTTCCAGCATCATCAGCGCCCGCCACCACCCGCACCTGCGAATTATCGAGCTTTACCCAAGGTGTCGTCTCCGCATACCCCGGAAAAGCCCACAAAACCGCCAATAAAGCCAGGAAAAACAATCGCATGAAGGTGAGGTTAGCATAACGCCACCCTCTTTGTCATCCTCGGGTTTAACCCGAGGATCCATCCTTAATAAGAAGATGGATGTTCTGGTCAAGCCAGAGCATGACGATATGGGGTGGATTGTCATAAATATTTCACAAAGAGGCGTTATAATTACAGCCATATCTGGCCGCTGCGCGACTCATTTTGTATCGAAGCAGCCTTGTGGCCGCTTGCAGAGCAATGAGGGCGGTCAGTGTTCTTTTGGCCAAAGGAGGCTAAAATGTCCGAAAAGACCGTGACGATTGTGGCGACTCGAGTGTTCAGCGACAAGGAAGTCGGGATGAGGTATTCACTGGAGGGGCAGTTGCTCTTTGAGTGGAAGGCGTCCAGACATACCACTTATTACTGCGCTCAGTTGGAGGGATTGAAAAGTGTCTTCGAGACAGTTGAATGGTGGTACGGCGACTGCGATGAATTTACTCAGTTCTACTGGGCGCATGTCAAACTGGAGGTGGCAAAAAAGGCTCTAAATGTGGTGGGAATTGGAGTCCACCTGCAAGAGGGGCCAGTTGAAGATACCAGGACAGCAGCGTAATAAAAAGCTGTTCGCGCATCAGAAAAAAAACAGGCGGGAGAATTTCTCCCGCCTGTTTGCATTTTAGGCTACTTAAAAACCTTACGCGTTTCCGGCTAACGGAGTGTTGTGGTCTTCGTTGGAGACGGCGTGGTTTTGGTTGGCTACGTCGACTTGTAAGTCGCGGCTAGCAGCCAATTTTTTCACTTGGTTGACGTAAGCACCGGTACCGGCTGGGATCAGGCGGCCGACGATTACGTTTTCTTTCAAGCCTACTAAGCGGTCGACTTTACCTGCGATCGAAGCTTCAGTGAGCACACGGGTGGTTTCTTGGAACGACGCAGCAGAAATAAAGCTGCGGGTTTGCAGAGACGCCTTCGTGATACCTTGGAGAACCGCGATGCATTGTGCCGGTTTGAAGCCTTCGGCGATGGTTTTCGCGTTGATCTCTTCAAACTCTTCACGATCCACTTGTTCGCCGCCTAAGAAGGTGGTTTCGCCTGGTTCAGTGATTTCAACTTTCTGCAGCATCTGGCGGATAATCACTTCGATGTGCTTATCGTTAATGCCTACACCCTGCAGGCGGTAAACCTGCTGGATCTCGTTGATGAGGTAAGTCGCGAGCGCTTCAACGCCCATGACGCGCAGAATATCATGCGGCACTGGTGCGCCATCCATCAACAAATCACCTTTCTGCAAGAAGTCGCCTTCGTTCACAGTCAAATGTTTGCCTTTTGGAATCATGTATTCTACTGGCTCCTGGGTTGCATCTTTCGGACGCAGAATCACGCGCTGCTTGGATTTGTAATCCTTGCCGAATTCGATGTAACCATCGATTTCGCTGATGATCGAGTGATCTTTCGGACGACGTGCTTCGAACAATTCGGCAACGCGTGGGAGACCACCGGTAATGTCGCGTGTTTTGGTCGATTCTTTTGGAATCCGCGCCAATACGTCGCCTGCATGCACCTGTTGGCCATCTTCAACGTTTAGAATCGCATTTACTGGCAGGAAGTAACGTGCTTCCAAGCCGTTCGCGAGCATCATCAGGTCGCCTTTTTCATCGCGCAATGTTACGCGAGGTTTGAGGTCCGCACCACGTTTCTGCTGTTTCCAGTCGACGATTACTTTGTTTGAAATGCCGGTTGCTTCATCGGTCACTTCGCGCAAGGAAACGCCTTCAACCATGTCGCGGTAAACGGCAGCGCCCGAACGCTCAGTGATGATTGGGAGGGTATATGGATCCCATTCCGCAAGTTTCTGGCTCTTCTTCACTTTCGCACCTTCATCCACTGGCAAACGTGCGCCATATGGAACTTTGAAACGCGCTTTTTCGCGACCATCATCGCCGGTGATTACGAGTTCAGAGTTACGGCTCATCACTACATGGCGGCCTTGGCTATCGACTACGACGTTACGGTTTGCAATCGAGAGCACGCCATCATGGCTTGCTTCAACGTTTGACTGTTCCGCACCACGCTGCGCCGCACCACCAATGTGGAAGGTACGCATGGTCAGCTGGGTTCCAGGTTCACCGATCGATTGAGCAGCGATTACGCCAACTGCTTCGCCAGTGTTCACTTCGCCACCAATTGCAAGGTCACGGCCATAGCATTTCGAGCATGTGCCACCTTTGGTTTCGCAAGTCAGAACAGAGCGGATCAAGAGGGTTTCGATACCAGCAGCATCGATTTTCTCAACCATTTGCTCGTCGATGATATTGCCAGCAGCAATCAGCATCGCGTTGGTCGATGGGTGATGGATATCTTTCGCCGATGTGCGACCCAAGATTTTCTCAGCCAATGGAACGATCACGTCACCACCTTCGATCACCGCTTTCGCAATCAGGCCTTTCTTTGTGCCGCAATCACGCTCAACAACCACGCAATCCTGCGCCACATCCACCAGACGGCGGGTGAGGTAACCGGAGTTAGCGGTTTTAAGAGCAGTATCAGCCAGACCTTTACGTGCTCCGTGGGTCGAGTTGAAGTATTCCAATACGGTCAAACCTTCTTTAAAGTTCGAGATAATTGGTGTTTCGATAATCTCGCCCGAAGGTTTCGCCATCAATCCGCGCATACCAGCCAACTGCTTCATCTGTGCAGCCGAACCACGTGCTCCGGAGTGCGCCATCATGTAAATCGAGTTTACCTGACGGAGTTTGGTTACTTTATGTTCCTGCATCGACGAAATTTCTTTCATCATGTCGCCAGCAACACGGTCCGTACATTGTGACCAAGCATCCACAACCTTGTTATATTTCTCACCGGATGTGATCAAGCCTTCAGCATATTGCTTCTCGAATTGCTTCACTTCAGAGAGGGTGTGGTTCAAGTGTTTTTGTTTGGAAAGTGGCACGACCATGTCATCTTTACCGAACGAAATACCCGCTTTGCATGCTTGTGCGAAACCAAGGCCCATGATGCGATCGGCGAAAATCACCGTCGTTTTCTGGCCGCAGTTACGATAGACCAAGTCAATCAAGCCACCCACTTCTTTCTTGGTCATCAATTTATTGATAGCCGCGAATTTAATGTTTTTGTTGCGTGGCAGATGCTCCGAAAGCAGCATACGTCCTGGAGTGGTTTGCACCAGTTCCACGATTTCTTTGCCCTTGTCATCAACGGTTTTGAAGCGGCAACGAATTTTTGCATGGAGCGTTACAGCTTTGTTATCCAAAGCTTGCTGCACTTCTGCAACATCGATGAAGGACATGCCTTCGCCTGGCTGGCCTTCGAGTTCTTGGGTGATGTAGTAGAGACCCAATACGATATCCTGCGTAGGAACGATAATTGGCTTACCGTTTGAAGGTGCCAAGATATTGTTCGTGGACATCATCAGAACGCGTGATTCCAATTGCGCTTCAATCGAAAGCGGAACGTGAACAGCCATCTGATCTCCGTCAAAGTCAGCGTTAAACGCGGTGCACACGAGTGGGTGCAGGCGAATCGCTTTACCTTCGATCAACACCGGTTCAAACGCTTGGATGCCCAAACGGTGAAGGGTTGGTGCGCGGTTCAGCAACACTGGGTGTTCTTTGATCACTTCGGAAAGAATATCCCACACTTCTGGGCGCTCAGATTCTACCATGCGCTTTGCAACCTTAATGGTGGTTGCCATGCCATAGAGTTCCAATTTCGCATAGATGAATGGCTTGAACAATTCGAGCGCCATTTTCTTTGGCAGACCGCATTGATGCAGTTTCAATTCAGGACCAACTACGATCACCGAACGGCCAGAATAATCCACGCGCTTACCGAGCAAGTTCTGGCGGAAACGACCTTGTTTCCCTTTGAGCATGTCGGAGAGGGATTTGAATGGGCGCTTGTTCGCATCTTTAATCACGCGACCACGGCGACCGTTATCAAACAGCGCATCTACAGCTTCCTGCAACATACGTTTTTCGTTACGTACGATGATGTCAGGCGCTTTGAGTTCGAGCAGACGTTTCAAACGGTTGTTACGGTTGATTACGCGGCGATATAAATCGTTCAAGTCAGAGGTCGCGAAACGGCCACCATCCAACGGAACGAGTGGGCGCAGTTCTGGTGGCAGAACTGGAACAACCGACAGAACCATCCATTCAGGATCGTTTTTCGATTCGATCAAATATTCAACCAGCTTCAAACGCTTCACCAATTTTTTGCGTTTCGCATCGGATGGATCATCCGCGAGATCCATACGCATGCGTTCTTTTTCTTTTTGCAAATTGATGTTGGAAAGCATGGTTTTCACCGCTTCCGCACCAATTTGTGCAGTGAAAGCATCTTCACCGAATTCTTCATGCGCTTTGGAAAGTTGGTCTTCGTTCAACAACTCACCATATTTGAAGCTGGTCAAACCAGGCTCGGTTACGATGTAGCTTTCGAAATAAAGAACTTTCTCGATATCGCCAAGTGGCAGATCAAGCAGCAAACCAATACGTGAGGGTAGTGACTTGAAGAACCAGATATGAACCACTGGCGAAGCCAATTCGATATGGCCCATGCGCTCGCGACGAACTTTAGAAGTGGTGACTTCCACGCCGCATTTTTCGCACACGATGCCGCGATATTTCATGCGTTTGTATTTACCGCAAAGGCACTCATAATCTTTGATTGGTCCAAAAATACGTGCGCAGAATAAACCATCACGCTCCGGTTTGAAGGTGCGGTAGTTGATGGTTTCCGGCTTCTTCACCTCACCATAGCTCCAGCTACGGATTTTTTCCGGGCTAGCGATGGAAATGCGCAGTTGATCAAATTCTTCAACTGGTGTGTTTGTTTGGCCAAAAAAGCTTACGAGTTCGTTCATAAATCTCCTTAAAAATTATTTATTCTGTTTTTATACAAAGCGGTATCTATAACTAAGAAAGCCAAAATTTTATTATCCCTTACTTTTATTACGATTTTTGCGCTTCCGCGTTCAAACACAACAATTGCTTCACAACTGTCTTTGAAATCTGCACACTCTGCGCCACTGTAAGTTTTCATTTTTCCATAGGTTGAATTCTTTTTTTCAAAAAACTTTAGTGCGGCATCATGACTACTGCTTAACTGCAAAGATTCGATTCCTCCCTCAGTAAATGTTCCAAGTGCTGCATTCGAATCTGAGTACCCTAGAAACTTATTAAAATCCCAATCCGAAACGATAACTGGAATCGACTGATCTGCTAAATTTTTACGCTCTTTTTTTCTCTCAAACTCTTGCCAAATCCCAAAAGCTGTGAATATTCCAAAAATAAAAAACGCGATAATAATAAACTTAAAAATTGGCTTCATAGTGTATCTCTCTAGGTCTAGGAGCCAGAATCAGAAGGCTTACAGCCCCCTAGATCCTAGCTCCCAGATTTTCAATTAAGCAGCATCCTTTTCAAGTTCGACGTTCAAGCAAAGCGAGCGAAGCTCTTTTACCATCACGTGGAACGACTCAGGAATGCCTGATTCGAAACGGTGATCTCCGCGGATGATGGATTCATACACTTTCGTGCGTCCTGCCACGTCATCGGATTTCACAGTGAGCATTTCCTGCAAGGTATAAGCAGCACCATAAGCTTGGAGTGCCCAGCATTCCATCTCCCCGAAGCGCTGACCGCCGAAGTGGGATTTACCACCAAGCGGCTGCTGCGTAACGAGCGAGTATGGTCCAATCGAACGCGCGTGGATTTTGTCATCCACCAAGTGGTGCAGTTTGAGGATATAGATATATCCAACCGTCACTTTTCGTGCGAATTGTTCGCCGGTTCTTCCATCATAAAGTGTCATCTGACCCGAAGTATCAACGCCTGCAAGTGTGAGCATGTCGTTAATGTCTTCTTCTTTCGCGCCATCAAATACTGGTGTTGCAAACGGGATACCTTTGGAAAGGTTGCCAGCAAGCTCAACAATTGCGCCATCTTCCATGCCTTTGATCTCTTTTTGATCAAGCTTGTCATGGTAGAGATCATTCAACTTCTTACGCAGATCGGTTGTATTGCCTTTCGCTTGAACTTTTTCGAGCAGCTCACGAACTTGACGTCCGAGGTTTGCCGAAGCCCAGCCCAAGTGTGTTTCAAGAATCTGACCTACGTTCATCCGTGAAGGTACGCCGAGTGGGTTTAACACCACATCCATTGGCGTGCCATCTTCGAGATAAGGCATGTCTTCTTCCGGCAGAATGCGCGAAACAACCCCTTTGTTACCGTGGCGGCCAGCCATTTTATCGCCGGGCTGAAGTTTACGCTTCACCGCAACGAATACTTTGACCATTTTCAAGACGCCAGAAGGCAGATCATCACCCGATTGAACTTTCTCAACCTTGTTTTTGAAACGCTTCTCGATGATGCTCGATTTTTCCTGATATTCTTTTTTCAGGGTTTCGACCGTTGTCATCTTCTTCGCGTCGCCAGATTGAATGTCCCACCACTTTTTGCGAGGCATTGCACGTAGGCCTTCCAGGGTAATGGTTTTGTTCTTATTGTCATAACCGCCTGTCGCTTTCTCATCGACAAACAATTCTTCCAAACGACCATACACATAGCTTTCCAGAATGGTGATCTCGTCATCTCTATCTTTCGCGAGGCGTTCGATTTCTGAGCGCTCAATCGAAATTGCGCGTTCATCTTTATCAACACCACGGCGTGAGAATACACGCACTTCCACGATGGTTCCAGTAACCCCTGGTGGCACACGCAATGAAGAATCGCGTACGTCAGCCGCCTTCTCACCGAAGATCGCGCGGAGGAGTTTCTCTTCCGGTGTCATTGGTGATTCGGATTTTGGAGTCACTTTACCAACGAGAATATCGCCAGCTTTTACCTCAGCACCGATGTGAACGATACCAACCTCATCGAGGCTGTGCAGCGCTTCTTCACCGATATTTGGGATGTCGCGGGTGATCTCTTCAGGTCCCAATTTCGTATCGCGGGCCATCACTTCGAATTCCTCGATGTGGATGGAGGTGAAGATATCTTCCTTCACAATGCGCTCAGAAATAAGGATCGAATCCTCGAAGTTATAACCGTTCCAAGGCATGAACCCTACGAGCACGTTGCGGCCGAGCGCGATCTCGCCGAGATCCGTCGATGGACCATCTGCTACGATATCGCCGGTCTCAACGCGATCACCTACACGCACCAGCGGACGCTGGTTGATGCAAGTGTTCTGGTTCGAACGTTGGAATTTTTTGAGGTTGTAAATGTCTACACCGGCTGTGCGTTTGCCTTCCGTATCTTCCGTTGCGCGAACAACGATACGTGCAGCATCCACCTGCTCAACGAAGCCACCACGACGAGCGGAAACCACAGCGCCGGAATCAACCGCCACAATGCCTTCCATGCCAGTTCCAACCAACGGCGCATCGCTACGCAGCAAAGGAACGGCCTGACGTTGCATGTTCGAGCCCATCAATGCGCGGTTCGCATCATCGTTTTCCAAGAATGGAATCATTGAAGCTGCAACCGAAACAACCTGTTTTGGTGAAACGTCAACGAAATCAACCGCCTTAGGTTCAGCCATCACGAAGTCACCATTACGGCGGCAATTTACGAGATCAGCGGTGAACTGGTTTTTCTCATCCAGCAATTCATTCGCCTGAGCGATCATGTATTTGCCTTCCTCAATTGCGGAAAGGTAAACCACTTCATCGCTCACTTTGCCTTCATGCACTTTGCGATATGGGCTTTCGATGAAGCCATATTTATTCACACGAGCATAAGTTG
The DNA here is from genome assembly GCA_903821695.1 of uncultured Alphaproteobacteria bacterium. Lineage (GTDB taxonomy): Bacteria > Pseudomonadota > Alphaproteobacteria > Rickettsiales > CAIJLX01 > CAIJLX01. The sequence continues at coordinate 23,313 of CAIJLX010000092.1, forward strand.
CCAAGCTGTTGATCAGACCAATGTTCGGACCTTCCGGTGTTTCAATTGGGCAGATACGGCCATAGTGGGTGGTGTGTACGTCGCGCACTTCAAAGCCAGCATGGTCGCGGGTAAGACCACCAGGTCCCAAAGCTGACAGACGACGCTTGTGCGTGATCTCCGAGAGTGGGTTGGTTTGATCCATAAACTGCGAAAGCTGTGAAGAACCGAAGAATTCGCGGATCGTCGCAACGAGTGGTTTCGCGTTAATCAAATCATGTGGCATGATGGTGTCGATTTCAACACTGCTCATACGCTCCATGATTGCGCGTTCCATACGCAGCAAACCGATGCGGAATTGGTTTTCCATCAACTCACCCACCGAGCGAACGCGACGGTTTCCGAGGTGATCGATATCATCCGTTTCACCGATACCGTTTTTGAGCGCACCAATGGTACGAACGGTTTCGATGATGTCATCATGGGTCAACACGTGGGTTGCTTCAGGATGGTTCAGGTTCAAGCGCGCATTCATTTTTACGCGGCCTACATCCGAAAGGTCATAACGCTCCAGATCAAAGAACAAGCCTTTGAACATATTGTCAGCAGCCTCAACCGTTGGCGGCTCACCTGGGCGCATTACTTTATAGATATCAATCAGCGCTTCTTCACGCGTAATGTTTTTATCAGCGATCAGCGAGTTGAGAACATAAGGGCCAGCCGCCATTTCATCGACTTCCAGAACCGCGATTTCTTTGCGGCCTGCAGTTTCGAGTTGCTCAAGACGTTCCGCCGAAAGTGGTTCACCCGCCTTCACCAAGATTTCGCCCGTCTCATTGTCGAATACATCAACAGCAACGTGCAGATAGCTTACATCTTCCGGCGTTACCAAAATGTCGCTCAAGCCTTCTTTTTCCAACTTGCGTGCAACGCGAGGGGTCATTTTCGTGCCCGCTTCGATCGCTACTTTGCCAGTTTTCGCATCCAGAATATCTTTATCGAGGCGGAAGCCTTTGTAGATTTCTGGGTTGAAAGGAATCGACCAACCGCGCTTGCCATTTTTCAGGTGCGTGGTTTTGTAGAAGGTATGCAGAATTTCTTCCGTGCTCAGGCCAAGTGCGCGCAACAACGAAGAAGCGAGCAATTTACGGCGACGGTCAATACGGAAATAGAGCAGATCTTTCGCATCAAATTCCAGATCAAGCCATGAGCCACGATAAGGGATTACGCGAGCCGAGAACAAGAACTTGCCGCTCGAATGTGTTTTGCCTTCGTCATGGTCAAAGAACACGCCAGGGCTGCGGTGCATCTGGGAAACGATTACACGCTCGGTACCATTAATAATGAACGTTCCGTTGTTGGTCATCAGCGGCACATCGCCAATGAACACTTCCTGTTCTTTAATGCCTTTAATTTCGCGGCTACCGGTATCTTCATCCACCACCCAAACGATCAGGCGGAGGGTAACGCGCAGAGGAGCAGCAAAGCTAACATCGCGCTGCAAGCACTCATCTACATCATATTTAGGTTCATCGAATTCGTATTTCACGAATTCCAGTGTGGAAGTTCCAGCGAAATCATGAATCGGGAACACGGATTTCAATACGCCTTGAAGGCCAGTATTGGTCCGGTTATCAGCCGCTACATTGATTTGCAGGAAGCTATCATAAGAATTTTTCTGCACCTCGATGAGGTTTGGCAGAGGAGCTGCGGTGTGAATACGGCCGAAGCTTTTACGGATACGTTTGCGGGAGGTATAGGTGTGCGCCATGATGTTCCTTACAAGGTCAATTCAAACGGAGTCAGAATAAAACGCCAAAAGGAGCGCCTTCGTAATGAAGGCACTCCTCTTAGTTTAATCACTTAAAAACTATTTCAGTTCGACAGTAGCGCCTGCATCTTCAAGCAGTTTTTTCGCTTTTTCAGCATCAGCTTTCGCCATGCCTTCTTTTACGAGTTTTGGCTCTTTTTCTGCAGCATCAACCAGGTCTTTCGCTTCTTTGAGGCCCAGGTTGGTGATTGCGCGAACTTCTTTGATCACGTTGATTTTCTTATCGCCAGCTTTGGTGATAACGAGATCAAAATCAGTTTTAGCTTCAGCAGCAGGAGCAGCAGCGCCAGCAGGTGCAGCAGCAGCTACAGGAGCAGCAGCAGAAACGCCCCATTTCTCTTCGAGCAATTTCGAAAGTTCAGCAGCTTCCAGAACGGTCAGAGCCGAGAGATCAGTCACGAGTTGTTGTAAGTTAGCCATGTTAGTCTCCTTAGATTATAATAAACGTTAAAAAATTTCGTTTTTAGAAGCGAAAACGAGGTTGTTCGAGTTTTGGTTACTTCGCAGCGTAAGCACCTACTACTCGAGCCAGCTGACCTGCGGGCGCTTGCAGAATTCCAGCAATTTTTGTTGCAGGAGCCTGAAGCAGACCAACAATCTTCCCACGAAGTTCATCGAGTGAAGGAAGAGTCGCCAGATTCTTGATTGCAGCCAGAGACAGAGCCTGTCCATCCAGCACGCCACCAACAATAGTGATTTTGTCATTATTGTTAGCATATTCGGAAACAACTTTCGCCGCAGCCACCGCATCTTTCGAATAAGCGATCGCGATTGGGCCTTTGAGCAAACCGTCAAGGCTCGCAAATTGGGTGTCTTTAATCACGCGCTTGGTCAGCGTGTTTTTAGCAACCTTATAACCAGCGCCCGCAGCACGCACCTTACGGCGCAGTTCGGACACTTCCGCTACGGTCAAACCGTTATTATGCACCAGCACCACCAGCTGCGCATCCGAAAGGGCACCCTTCAGCTGCTCTAATGTTTCCTGTTTTTTTGCTCTGCTTACTGCCATAAAAAATCCCCTAGGCCGCTAAAGTGGAAAGATCAACTTTAACACCCACACCCATGGTGGAGCTTAAAGTGACTTTTTTAACATAATGTCCTTTGACGCCCGATGGCTTCGCTTGATTCACCGCCTTGAGGAACGCCTGAACGTTCTCGAGCAGTTTTTTATCTTCAAAGCTCACCTTGCCAACGCCAGCATGTACAATGCCAGCCTTGTCGGTGCGGAATTCAACCTGGCCGCTTTTTGCTGCTTTAATCGCTGCAACAACATCTGCGGTTACGGTGCCGAGTTTAGGGTTTGGCATCAAGCCACGTGGGCCCAATACTTTACCAAGTTTACCAACTACCGCCATCATATCAGGGGTAGCGATGCAACGGTCGAAACCGCTTTCACCTTTTTCAATTCGCTCAGCGAGGTCTTCAGCGCCAACGAGTTCAGCGCCAGCTTTCTCAGCTTCTTTCGCTTTTTCGCCTTTAGCAAACACGGCAACGCGGATGGTTTTGCCCAAGCCGTTTGGCATAGGAACCGTACCACGCACTTGCTGGTCTGATTGCTTCACATCAACGCCCAGGTTCACGGAAACTTCCAATGTCTGGTCGAATTTAACTGGGAAGGAAGAAGCGCGCTCGCGCACCAATTTCAATGCTTCTTTCAGGTCATACGCTTTTTCAGCTTCAACACCTTGACGAGCAGCTTTAATACGTTTGCCACCAGGACCCGCAATCTTCTTTGGGTTCTTCGCTTTTTTAGCTTTAGGAGCCGCAGCTTTTTTCGCTTTTGGTTCTGTCGCTTCAACCGCAGTTTCGGTCGTTGTTTCTTTTTTCTTTGCCATAATTACTCCACAATCTCCAGACCCATCGAAATCGCAGATCCACGAATAATTTGATAAGCCGATTCTTTTTTCTCGCAGTTCATGTCTTTCATTTTCTGCTCGGCTACTTTTTCAATCTGCGCGCGGGTAATTTTACCAGCGGTCGTTTTACCAGGAGCGACTGAGCCTTTTTCCAGTTTCAACGCTTTCTTGATCCAGTATGTATTTGGCGCAAGGCGTGTGATGAATGTAAACGTACGGTCAGAGAACGCCGTGATCACTACCGGAACTGGCATACCAGCTTCGAGTGTTTTCGTTGCATCATTGAACTGTTTGCAGAAATCCATGATGTTCAAGCCTTTTTGGCCCAAAGCAGGACCAACTGGGGGCGATGGATTCGCTTTACCAGCAGGGATCTGCAACTTAATCAGACCCAATACTTGTTTGCCTTTGCCGCCACCACCTGTGGCTGGTTTATTATCTTTTTTCTGCGGTGCTGCCATATAAATCCCTTACGCCACTACTTTTTCAACTTGATTAAATTCGAGCTCCACCGGCGTCGCACGGCCAAAAATGGAAACGGCCACTTTCAACTTTTTGCGCGCTTCGTCAAGCCCTTCGATAACTCCGACGAATGAATCGAACGGACCATCAATTACTTTCACCTGTTCACCAATCTCAAATTCGAGCTCTTTCGCGCTCGCCACCACACCTTCCTTCATTTGTTGGAAGATCTGATCGGCTTCTTTATCTGAAATTGGCTGTGGTTTATTGCCACCGCCCAAGAATCCGGTCACTTTCGGTGTGCTTTTCACCAAGTGCCAGGTCTCGTCGTTTAATTCCATCTTAACAAGCACATAGCCCGGGAAGAACTTGCGTTCGCCTTGGGTCTTTTTGCCCTTTTTTACTTCTGTGACGCTTTCTGTAGGCACACAGATTTCATGTATGAATTGCTTCATATTTTTCTGTTCTGCCTGCTTCATGATTTCGAGAGACACTTTCTTCTCAAAACCCGAATGCGCGTGCACAATATACCAACGTGCTGCCATAGCCATTTAACAACCTAATATTAGAAATTTGGAGCGCGTATAATGATGAGAAAGAAAACAAAGTCAAGGGGGAAAGTTCAGCTTTGTTTATTCTCCAGGAAAACCGCATAAAACCAAGCACATGATCTAAAATTTAGCCTTCATTTCAATACGTACCAAAAAATAAGTTAGCCCTCTGTCATCATCCTGTAACAAACACCGGCTATAACCCTTCCTAACCGGAGGGGATTTATGAATGATAATTTAGATTACTATCAATATTTCCATATCGATGGCGACAAGGTGACCTGTATGAGCCCCACCCCGGAACGCGAGACCTTCACTCAAACCAGCTATAACGCCCGCACCTTGCGTGAGGAGGGGCGGATCGACAGTTTTATAGAATCATTAAAAGTAATGGTCGGGCAAAAAATCATTAGACCCGATTTCGGCGAGATCATTATTCAATCCGCCAGGGCAACGGAATATGCCTCAAATTAGAGACCCAATAACGCCCGAATTCCATGTGAGATTACAAAGTCTGCGGCGAGAAAGAAGAGAGAGCTAACAATAACCATGATGAATACGATGATCGTGGTCACGCCAGTTTCCTTGCGTGAAGGCCAAACAACTTTGCCAGCTTCCTGACGAACCTGTTTAAAGAATTCGAGGGGGGAGGTGCGGGGTTTTTTAACTTCTTCCATGTTCTCTCCTAGAGTGTTTGGCAGGGGCGACAGGCATCGAACCTGCAACCTTCGGTTTTGGAGACCGACGCTCTACCAATTGAGCTACACCCCTATTGGCAGAAAATGGGGGCAAGAATTGCTTCCCGCCCCCAGACTCTTATTTATTTAACAATCTTCGCCACGACACCAGCGCCGACGGTGCGGCCGCCTTCGCGGATTGCGAAGCGTAGGCCTTCATCCATCGCGATTGGAGCAATGAGTTTCACGGTGATTTTCGCGTTATCACCTGGCATGATCATCTCA
>CAIJLX010000093.1 GCA_903821695.1 uncultured Alphaproteobacteria bacterium
AAGACGCATTGAAAATATGTTCCAGAAAATCAAGGAAAATAGACGGCTTGCACTGAGGGTCGACAAACTCGATTCCACTTTCATGGCATTCCTTGCCCTTGCCTTTATCAAACTTGAGGTTTGTTAACAGTGCCTATTAGAAAAATACATCCAGCCAACTGCAATGCCAGGCTGCACTTTGGCGCTTTGTTTGATGCCAAGATGGCATAAGGCCGGGAAAATTCCGCCGGAGATACGCGCTTGAAGTGCTAGAAAGCCATAAGCAACATAGGTGCCAAGAACCTGATCAAGACTTGCAACCGCCGCGACGATGACGAGGGAGACATAAATGCTGAGCGCCAATAAGGCTAATGACTTCACAATAAATAAGGCAAGGTTTTCGCCGGCTTCACTTAGTTGCTCGGTTTTGCGTGAGCCACCGGCCACCCCGCACAAGAACAGGAATAAGATTAAGCCAAACGCTTCCGAACGGCCACTAGACATGAAGCCGATAGTTCGGAACCAGAACATTTGCAAACTAAGCCCGACATAACCGGCGGTGGCAGAAAGCAATAAAGCTAGGGCAAAGGGTATCGCATTTTTTGGGATAGTTTTACGGTTTGTTGCTGCCTTGCCTAACGCAAAGCGGCGCAAACGATAGGTCAAAAACGCAGTTAGTATATTACAACAAAATGCGAGTGTTAGAGCGCCCTGCTGGCCTGTCACCACAAACAAAAAACTAACAGTCATTAGTGCGGCGATAGCAGAGCCTAGTGTATTAAAGGCATATAATTTACCAACGGTTTGACCAATATTGGCAAAATGTAAATTCAAATAGGTTACTAGCAACGGCAAGGTGGCGCCCATCAGCAGGGTGGGCAAGGCGAGCACAGCATAAGTGATGCCCATTAAGGCTAATAATGAGTCAGGTGGCGCAAAGGCACTCGCCTGCTTAATCAGCGGAATGCTGAACAGACCGAAGAGACCAATTCCAATTTCAATCGCGATAAAGAAATCGAGCAGACGATGTGGGAATTTCTTCTGGAGCCAGTTTCCTGCCAGCGTACCCATCCCTAAGCCAAACATAAATACCGAGACAATCACGGTCACCGAATCTGCATTAATGCCGAAAGTGGTGAATAAAATGCGCTGCCATACCACCTGATAAATGAGCGCCGCAAACCCAGAGATAAAAAATAGACCTGTGAGTCTCGCCGGAATATCGATTTTCATTTTACGCTGTGAATTTCACAGCAGCAATTTGCCGTTCGAGGTGGCGTTTGATTTGGGCAATCAAATCTTGGCCGCCCATTTTGGCCCAGAATATTTTTTGGCGGAGTTTGTAAGCTGGGCTATTCATTAAATCTATTTTGCGTTGGTCGAGCACGTATTTGGCTTGCTCCATCATTTCCAATTGTTCTTCTTGGTAATGCTTGGTTTCATTTTTGTGCAGATGTTGTTCGAGCAATAATAATCCGCCGAGATCTTGTGCTTTGTATGCATCATTTAATTTCACAAAAAATTCTGCTTTGCCCGTCGCTTCATTGCTATCCGGGTGGCAAATTTTGGCGACACGACGAAATATTTTTTTGGAAAGTGCCGCAATCACCGGATCGGATTTTTCGATTTTGGTGATGGCTAGATATTCATTTTCTTCCTCTGCGGATTCGTTTTGCAATTTGAGCTGCTTGTATTTTTCATAGAGCGCACCGACTTCGGCATAATAAAATTGATTGAACTCTTCGATCTCGCGCTCGACTAAATTCACTTCCGCCGAGAGCATTTTTAGTTCCTGAGCTGCCTTACGCATAAGTTGCGCCAAGGACACCGGCTCCGTTTTTACACGATATTCTGTATTCTGGCGTGAGTGAGGTGTATGATGCGAATATGTTGTCGACATACACATCTACATATAGTGTCGGAATCGAGTTTTCAAAACAAAATGTTGCATTTTTGCAAAATGCAACAGAAAAAAACTTATCCACAGGAAATACAATTTCATCCACATACTATATTTAGTGTTGGTTTTGCGCCGCACACACCAAATGTATAAAATTTTTTGTATTTTGTCTGGACAACGTTTTTTGCTTGAGCTACCTTAGCTTTCAACGACGAAACTAAAAATAACTTTAAAAATCTGAGGGTTAAATATGAATAAGCAACAAACACTCATGACAGATATCCGGATTGACCAAGCTCGCGATGCGAATTTGACCGATTTTGGGAAAGCCGTACTCGCGGATCGCTATTTATTGCCGGGTGAAACCAACCAAACGTTGTTTGCGCGCGTCGCCGCTTATTACTCGGACGATGCCGCTCATGCGCAGCGTATCTATGACTATATTTCGAGCATGTGGTTCATGCCTGCGACCCCAATTTTAAGCAACGGCGGAACCGATCGCGGTTTGCCGATTTCTTGCTTCTTGAACGAAACATCCGACAGCCTCGAGGGCATTGTCGATTTATGGAACGAAAACGTCTGGCTCGCGGCGCGCGGCGGCGGTATTGGTAGCTATTGGGGCAATCTGCGCTCCATCGGCGAACGTGTGCGTGGCAACGGCAAAACCAGCGGCGTTATTCCTTTCATGCGCGTGCAAGATTCGCTGACATTGGCAATTAGCCAAGGCAGCCTGCGTCGCGGTAGCTCGGCAGTCTATTTGCCAGTCGATCACCCGGAAATTGAAGAATTTATCGAGATCCGCAAGCCAACTGGCGGCGATCCTAACCGTAAGGCACTCAACATTCACCATGGTGTCGTGATTCCTGATGCCTTCATGAAGGCGGTGGAAGCGGATGACATTTGGGAACTGCGCAGCCCGAAAGATCGTAGCGTCATCTCGATCATGAATGCACGCGACCTCTGGATTAAGCTGTTGATTGCGCGAATTGAGACGGGGGAGCCTTATTTCCTTTTCATCGATAACGTGAACAACAACATCCCAGAACACCACAAAAAGCTGGGTTTAAACGTTAAAACTTCGAACCTTTGCAGCGAAATTACGCTCGCGACTGGTACCGACCACTTGGGCAAAGAGCGTACAGCAGTTTGCTGCCTCTCTTCGCTCAACCTCGAAACCTATGACCAGTGGGAAAACCATCCGACCTTTATTGAAGACGTCATGCGCTTCCTCGATAACGTGCTGGAAGATTTCATCACGAAGGCGCCTCCGGGCATGGCACGTGCGGCTTATTCGGCGATGCGTGAACGCAGCATTGGTTTGGGTGTGATGGGTTATCATTCGTTCTTACAAATGAAATCTATTCCGTTTGAATCGGTGATGGGTAAAGTGTGGAACAAACGCATGTTCGCCCATATCAAACAACGCGCTGATGCGGCTTCTGTGACCCTCGCAAAAGAGCGTGGCGCATGCCTTGATGCGGCTGAAGTTGGCGTCATGGAACGCTTCACCAATAAGCTCGCAATCGCGCCCACAGCCTCAATTTCCATCATTGCTGGTAACTCGTCTCCTGGCATCGAACCCTATGCTGCAAATAGCTTCATGCAGAAGACGTTGACGGGGTCATTTAACGTCCGAAACAAAAACTTAGTGCAAGTTCTTGAAACTTATGGTAAAAATGATGAAGAGACATGGTCCTCCATTTCTACACATGAAGGATCGGTACAACAGTTAGACTTTTTAACACAGGACGAAAAAGACGTGTTTAAAACGGCATATGAGTTAGACCAACGTTGGGTAGTGGAGCATGCGGCGGATCGTACGCCGTTCATTTGCCAAGCGCAGTCTGTTAACTTGTTCCTACCTGGTGATGTGCATAAGCGCGATCTCCATCAAATTCACTTCGCTGCCTGGAAAAAAGGCGTGAAGAGTCTGTATTACTGCCGCTCGAAATCAATTCAGCGCGCAGATAAAGTTTCCCACCAAGTGACCATGAATGCTGAACAGCTCGAAATGAGGCTGCAGCCGGCATATCACGAACGTGGCGAAAACGTAGTGCCTTTGGCTGCTGCTCCGGCAACAGCTAGCGCTGCGAATTACGAAGAGTGTTTAGCTTGCCAATAATAATAACAAACAAAGGAGACTTTTATGGCTGTTAAGAAAAAAACAATAAAGAAAACCGCTGCGAAAAAACCTGCAGTTAAGAAAAAAGTAGTTGCGAAAAAAGCAACCGCGAAAAAAACTGTTGCTAAAAAAGCAGCAAAGAAAAAGAAATAGTTATTATTTCTGCCTGTCTTGCACCACGCAATGTGGTGCAAGACAGGAAAATTAAAAGCGTTATTAGTTATTCGTAATTGCACAATCTCAGATTACTAATTACTAATCACGACAGAGCCAATCAAACTAACGAAAGAAGGGAGACTTCATGTCACTGCTGAACGCGAAACCTATCTATAAGCCATTTCAATATCCTTGGGCTTACGATGCGTGGCATACACAGCAGAAAATCCACTGGCTCCCGGAAGAAGTTCCATTAGCCGATGATGTAAAAGACTGGAAAACGACGCTCTCCGATGCGGAGCGCCATCTCCTCACCCAAATTTTCCGCTTCTTTACCCAAGCGGATATCGAAGTAAACAATTGCTACATGCGCCATTATTCCCGCGTGTTCCAACCGACCGAAGTGCAGATGATGCTCGCAGCGTTTTCCAATATGGAAACCGTGCACATCGCCGCTTACTCGCATTTGATCGATACGCTCGGCATGCCGGAAACCGAATACCAGGCCTTCCTTCAGTACAAAGAAATGAAGGACAAGTACGATTACATGCAGCAATTCAATGTGGATTCCAAAGAAGACATCGCGCTGACGCTCGCTGTATTTGGCGGCTTCACCGAAGGTCTGCAGTTGTTCGCTTCGTTCGCGATTTTGCTTAACTTCCAACGCTTCGGCAAAATGAAGGGCATGGGACAAATCGTGGCATGGAGCGTACGCGATGAAACCTTGCACACCAATTCCATCATCAAACTCTTCAAAACCTTCCTCCAGGAAAACCCAGAAATCTGGACCGAAGAATTGAAGCGCAGACTCTACATCGCTTGCTCCACCATCGTGGCACATGAAGATGCGTTCATCGACCTCGCCTTCAGCGTAGAAGGTGCGATTGATGGCATCACCGCTAGCGAAGTGAAAAGCTATATCCGCTTCATCGCAGATCGCCGCTTGCTGCAATTGGGCCTCAACCAGCTTTATAATATCCCTAAAAACCCATTGATGTGGCTGGATGAGATTCTAAACGGCGTGGAACACACCAACTTCTTCGAAAACCGCGTGACGGAATATACCAAAGCCGCAACGCAAGGTAGCTGGGAAGACGCGTTCCGCTAAATCCACACTTGATTTCGCCAGGTCAATTCCCTAGCTTCCAGTAAATAGTGCGTTGCACTATATTGGCTACACGGGAAGGGGTCATTTCGTGCGCTATCAAATTTCGATCATCTGTGTTGTGGCTTTGCTTGCGCTATCGGCTTGCGCAAAACGCGAAGAAAAACCCCAAACGCCGATTCCGCAATATCCACCAACCCAGCCAACGGATAACGATGATACGTATGTGCCGATGAATTATTATTATTAGATGTTTCCTGCTACGCGCTCGGCGCTACGCAATGAACCGGTGCTTCGCACGCTCATGGCTGGCTCGGGCCTCCTTGCCCTCGCACGACATGCTATCCTTTGAATCCCTTAGCCACCAAGTAAATCTCGGCGGATTCCTTTCGGCTAGCGCTAGGCTTTATATGCTTTACTGAGCTGAAGGATTTTTTGATTTCGCTTAATAGTTGGGATTCGGTGCCGCCAGCAAATACTTTACAAATAAAGCTGCCGCCTTCCTTCAAATGATCTTTTGAAAATTCAAAGGCCAGTGAGCAGAGATTCATAATCCGCAAGTGATCCGTCTGATTATGGCCGGTGGTATTGGCCGCCATATCGCTTAATACGACATCGACTTTCTTGCCATAGAGCAGTTTTTCTAATTGCTGTAGCGGTTTGTCTTCGGTGAAATCACCCTCGATAAATTCGGCACCGGCCATCGGTGCAATCGGCAAGAGATCAATCCCGATCACCATGCCTTTTAAGCCCACTTTCTCGAGCACGACTTGTGCCCAACTGCCGGGTGCAGCACCTAGATCGACGACGATGGCACCACGTTTCAGGCATTTAATCGCATCATCCATCTCCAGCAATTTATAGGCCGCACGGCTGCGATAACCTTCTTTGCGCGCTTTCGCGACGTAAGGGTCATTGATCTGCCGCTTCAGCCACAGCTGCGAGGAGGATTTAAATTTCTTCGGGGTTTTTAGTTCTTTTGCCATTTAAAAATCCAAATCTACATAATGCGCCGGCGGTTTAAAACCCGGCACACGGTCTAATAATAATTGCCGGAAAGAGGGGCGAGATTTAATCACGGCATACCATTCCTTAATCGCTGGATTGTTATTCCACGCAATCTCCGAAAAATAATCGAGCACCGAAAGATGTGACGCAACCGTAATATCCGCGAGCGAAAACCGTTCACCGCCAAGCCATGGCCGTTGACGCAGAATATTTTTCAGCAACTCCAAATGCCACGGCAACCGGCGATAGGCCGCCTGCAAACGCCGTGTATCCGGCTCGCCCTGTTGGCGCAAGAATTTATAGACACGCTCTTCAATCACCGGCTGCACCACCTCGGCATACACATGCTGGTTCCACCATTGGCAAATCCGCCGTGCCTCCGCTCGCTCGCGGGTGTTGGTGCCCAGCAGTGGGCGGTCGGTATAAGCCTCTTCCAGATATTCGGAAATGGCAGCATATTCGATGAACGGCGTCATATCCTCCTCGATGAAAACAGGCACATTTCCTAGCGGGTTAATATCCAAAAACGCCGAGCGGTTTTCCCAGAAGGCTTCTGTCACCTGTTCGTGATCTATATCTTTTTCCTTCAGCATCAGCCGAATTTCGCGTGAGAAGGGGCACAAAGCAAAATGGTATAGGGTGCGCATTATTTTAAATCCACTTTCACTGAAGTTGCACCCATTTTACCTACTGCAATCTCCTGTGAGACACTTTGCAGCAAGCACGGCGCGTTTGGTTTATCTTCGCAGTAATACATCGTCCCTTGCAACGTATAATTTCCGTCTGTCAATGCAGGTGTCAGCACTTGCATCTTCATCAGCTCCTCGCGTGGCCAGACAATCAACGGGGTTTCCTCTTTGCCAAAAAGCGCAAGGTAAGAAGGCGCATCATGATTGATTTTCCAGCCCTTCGGCACATGGATATCTACATTCAACACACCCGCTTTAGCAGTAATCGCAGGGGTTTTTACAATATTGGGCAATTGTAATGGCGGCTGCTTTCTTACGGAAGAGGCCTCTTTCACCTCAAGCGTTTCCAGATTTTTTCCATCCCATATTTTGAGCCCATTGCCATTCGTATCCGCGATAAAAAACTGGCTGCCGATTTGGATGATATCGTTAGGTTCGTTCAATACACCACGTTTGCCATCACCGATGAGCGTGGTTAGCTGGCCGGTTGCGATGTCATATTTACGGATGGCGTGGTTATAGGAATCGGCGATATAGACCGCCTCTTTATCCGCCGTAATGCCGATAGGGTGCTGCAGCAGGGCCTTGCCCTGCCCGCCATCGGCAAAACCGAAATCGAATAATCCGGTGCCGATCAGCGTACGCACCCTGCCATCTTTGATCACACGCAATGAGCTGGTTTCAGAATCTACGAAATAGAGCGAATCACCGACTGCCGCTAATCCGCTCGGTTGCGAGAGGCTGTTATCGGGATAGACGCCATCATCAATCGATTCACGTCCATTACCGGCTAATACGGAGACGGTTTGTTTGGCAATGTCATAGAGCCAAAGCTGGTGCGTGCCTGCCATGGCGATCGCGAGATGGTTTGTGTCCGGATAAAATTTTACATCCCATGGCGAGGAGAGTGAAACATCTTGCGCATCATCATTTTTGAGTTGGCGAGGGAAGCCTTGTTTGCCATTGCCGGCGATGGTGGTGACTTTTTTCTTTTCGAGATCGATTGCGCGGATGCTGTGGTTGCCGGTGTCGGCAACATATAACATTCCCTCACGATAGGCCATGCCTTGTGGGCTGCGGAATTGGGCTTGCTTAAAGCTACCATCTTGCGAGCCTTCAATGCCCCCGATGGTATATTGCGCCTCCCCTTTCGGGTTCATGGCGACGATGCGGTTATGGCCGCTATCGGCAACGAACAGCAGGTTTTTATCTTCCGCATAAGCTAATTTGCCAGGGAATTTTAGATAAGTTGGCGTTTCTTTTTCCGCTTCTAGTTTAATCGGCAATGGCGTTTCGTTCATCGTGCCTTTATTTTTATCGATGAGCTTTGCGATATCGCGATCGAGGTCATCGCGATGACCCTCGCCGGAATAGGCCGAAGCGATCATGCCTTGTGGGTTAATCAGGATCAGCGTTGGCCAGGCACGCACGCCCATCTTTTTCCAAATTTTGAAATCTTTATCATTCACGACAGGGTGGTGAAGGTTATAGCGCAACACAGCATTGCGGATGTTGTCGCTGTCTTTTTCGTTCAAAAACTTGGCGGAATGGACGCCGATCACTGTCAGCTTATCTCCAAATTTCTGCTCCAAATATTTCAGGTCTGGCATAATGTGGATGCAGTTGATGCAGCAGAAGGTCCAGAAATCGACGAGGATGATGCGGCCTTTTAGATCCTCTGCTGTTAGCGGGCGGGAGACGTTGAGCCATTCTTGTTCCTGCGTGAGCGCCGTATGCGCCGCCGTGATTTTGAATTCCTTGGCGTTGGCTGTGTTCATCAGCAAGATGATAGCGAAAATGATTGCAAAAAGCTTCATGGCTTTTCCTTTTGCGATTTCAGAATCACTACTGTGCCTGCGATTTTATCGTGCCAGCCTTGCCGCTTTTTGTCCCACAATATCCAGAGGAAGCCGAGCATCATCGGCAGCACCGCAATCAGATACCCCACATAACGCAGCACCCATTGGAACAGGCTCGGCTTATTGCCCGTACGTGCATCGACAATTTCCATATTGAGCAACATTTTGCCCGGCGTTGCGTTTTTGCAGAACCAAAAAATAATGACGATGATACCCACGAATAACATTTGGTAGCCTATATCGGCGAACAGTAAATAAGCCCCACCATCCGCGACCAGATATTGCGTCACCTGTTCGTTAAACGCCTCCTCTGTCATGTGGCCCGCCTGATAGGCAGCGAGGTAGGACTCTAATGTTTGCTTGGCGGGGATTGAGATGGTTAGGAATTTTTTGAACAAAGGCGCAACCGCAATAGTGAGCAACAATGTATCGACCATACTAGCCATCAGACGCCGTTCAAAACTCGCGTAAGGCGAGGCGCCTTTGCCCCAATAGAGCCAATCCCAGAACTTTTTCAACATGCGGCGCATTCTGCCGCAAGATGGCTTAATTTGCCAGCCCTTTAATGAAGGTTTGCGCGCATTGGCGGCTGAAATACTCGAGTTTACCCTCGGTATAAATTTCAGAGCTCAACTGCTCCTCGCAGATCAAACTAGCCACACCATGCATCAGCGCCCAGGTTCCAGCACCCATAATTTTGACTTGCAGTGCGGAATCCCCCTTCATCATACGAGTCCGGCGCACCATTTCGTCAATGGTCGCCGCCATTTTTTCGCGAGCCATCATCAGGCGCTGGCGATAGACTTTATCGCGAATGAAAGAACCAAAAAGGAACTCAAAATGGCGTTTGCTTTCGACCATGAATTTCACATAAATCACAATTAATTCCTGCACCGCAATCACCGGCTTATCGCCACTGCGTTGTACAACAACCTGCATAGCTTCGGTCACTTTGGCATAGGCTTCTTCAGCAATTGCGAGCAATACGGACTCTTTATCCGGGAAATGGCGATAAGGCGCCGTGCGCGAAACACCAGCCAAACGGGCGACTTCACGCAATGAAAAATCGTGAATACCTTTTTCTTCGATGAGCTTTTTAGAAATCTCAAGCACCGTTTCGCGCAACGAGCCGTGGTGATAGGTTTTCTTCTCCACAAAGGAGATATTCGGCATTGTTTCGGGGATATTCAGCGCAATATTTTCCATAACCACCCTTAAATTCGATCTCTTCCCTATAGGCAAAATTTGCCTAGTTGTCAACCAACTCATTGAAATTATAGAGGTTTTTTATTCGGCTTGCTGTTTTTTGTGACATGCATTACCCCACACACATGGTTAGAAACACCCAACAACGCGAAACATTGAAGAAGGTGATCGAAACAGCGCATCGCCCGCTTTCGATTCCAGAAATCCATGAGCTCGCCACACAAAAATGGCCACGGCTTGGCATTGCAACCGTCTATCGCGAGGTCAAACGATTGAGCGATGAAAGCTTGCTAAAACGCGTGGATATCCCTGGCGAAAACGCACCTCGTTATGAGATTGCGCATGGCCACCACCATCATCACCACCATTTTAAATGTGATGTGTGCAATAAAGTTTTCGATATCGAAACTTGTGGCCTGCCGATCGAAAAATTATTGCCCGCCGGTTTCACCCATCAGGCGCACGACATTACTATTTTTGGTTCATGTAAGGATTGTCACTAGTAGCCGCTTTTTGCTTCGCTGGCGCTGGTGGATCGCTCGGGTTTTGCTTTACCCGCACATAGCTCACCACACGTTTCACACCCTTCACTTTGCTCGCGACGAGTGCAGCTTGTTTCATCTCCCATTCGTTTTGGGCAATGCCGATGAGATAGACGACGCCATTGATCGTATCGGTATTATAGTTGATCGAGCGGACATTTTTTTCGACCAATAGATTCGCATTCACTCGCGTATTAATCCAATAATCTTTGGCATCATCGGCGATGCTCGATTTATCGGTAATCTGCAATTCGTTGATCACTTCCTTCACGCCCACCGGCTGCCACGCCAAGCGCACAGCTTCCACACGATGCTCAGGGTTATCGACAGTTCCAGTTAGCAACACCCTGCCCTCATTCACTTCCACATTTACCGTGGCATAAATATAATCAACGTTCTTTTGAAGATAGAGCGATTTGATATGTGTCCAGATGGCAGTATCATCCACCGTTGAGCCAACCGAGCGCTCTTCCGCCACCACACTTCCCACTTTCGCCGCACCGCCTAATATCAAAGCTGGGCATGCCGTTTGGGTGAGTACGAGCAGGCATAATACAAAATATTTCTTCATGTTATTCCTCATATATTACGAATTCGCCGTGGCCAGCCCCAGGGTTTTACCAGCAGCAAATCAACTGACTGCTCCACATTAGCGAAGCGTGGCGTTTTTGCAATATAGAGCAATGCCGCATTCTGAATTCTTTTCAGCTGTGCTGGATGCAGCGGGAACATTC
Source organism: uncultured Alphaproteobacteria bacterium (assembly GCA_903821695.1). Classification (GTDB taxonomy): domain Bacteria; phylum Pseudomonadota; class Alphaproteobacteria; order Rickettsiales; family CAIJLX01; genus CAIJLX01. The sequence continues at coordinate 11,301 of CAIJLX010000093.1, forward strand.
CATTATCCAATTTGCGTGCCTTCACTTCGACAAAAATAATCCGCTTACTACCGGCGACAATTAAATCAATTTCACCCATTTTAGTTTTATAACGCCGTGCAATCGGCATATAGCCACGCAGCATATAATAACCGACCGCCGCCGTTTCCGCCCACAGCCCGAACTGGTAAGCTTTAATTTTCTTTTTTAAGTGTAAGCGCACGGGTATAAACCTTGTTCTTCGGTAAATTAAATTGTTCGGCGACATATTGTGCCGCCTCTTTCAACCGCATTTCTTTCATTGCCGAAAGCAATGCGTCATCCAGCGCCTCGTCAGAAATTTCTTCATTTGCAAGGCGAATACATAATACTATTTCGCCCAGCACTCCCTCTTTGCGGCTTTCGTAATCCTCGCCGACGGCTTTTGGTGAACCTCGGGTTACTTCCTCAAATCGCTTGGTTAATTCCCTGGTAACGGCCACTTCTGCGTCGGGTGCAGCCTCATTTAGCCAGGATAGCGTGTCTAAAAGCCTACTTGGGGCCTCAAAAAAGACTAAAGTGGTCTTTAAATTGCGATATTGCTTCAAAACAGCGTCTCTTTCACCATTTTTCCGGGGCATAAAGCCCGAAAACAGAAAATTATCGGTCGGAAAGCCCGAAAGTTGCAAAGCCGTGATCACCGAAGAGGCTCCTGGAAGCGCCTCTACCTTAAAACCAGCCTCCCGGACGGCTAATGTCAGCTTATAACCGGGGTCAGAAATGAGGGGGGCACCAGCATCGGAGACCAGAGCCAAAGACTTGCTCGCCTGCAGTAAGTCTATGATTTTAGGGCGCATTGCCTCGCCGTTCTTATCATGATAGGGGAATAATTTGGCCTCAATATTATGGGCGGAGAGCAGTTTTTGGGTTACCCTCGTGTCCTCACATAATATGATATCCACAGCCCCCAAAACCTCTAATGCCCGCAGGGTAATATCCTGCAGATTGCCGATGGGTGTAGCGACCAAATAGAGTGTGGAAACGTTGACGTGCATAGCGAATTCCGTGTATAAACAAAGGCATGACATATCATAAAATTCTGGTCGGCTTCATTATTCTTTTTGCGGCCACCGCCTGCCATAGCGGCAACCGCCTCATGCAGAATGTCTTTCCATCTTCCCAAAGCCAACAACCGGCCTTAATCGCCCCGCCACCACCAAGCCCAAAAGCGGCGCAAGATCAGGTCAAATTACCGCCCGAAGTTCGTACACTCACAGATACCATCTTCCCACCCGCCTCCTCTAATATCAATGTCGCATTATTGCTGCCGCTAACCGGTGCCAATGCAGCCATTGGCAAAGATTTGCAAGATGCCGCACAGCTCGCATTGTTTGATCTTAAAGATGCTAACATTAATCTATTACCCTTCGATACTAAAGGCACCCCTGAAGGTGCACTTGCTGCAATGAACAAAGCCGTTGCCGCACGTGTGAATATTGTGCTCGGCCCCCTCTTCAGCCAGGAAGCCGCCGCCATTTCGGCAACTGCGAAAGCGCACTCTATTCCTGTCGTCTCCTTTTCCAATAACACCTATCTCGCACAACAGGATATTTTTGTATTCGGCTTCATGCCACAGCAGCAAATCACGCGCGTATTAGATTACGCGATGCAAAAAGGCATTCATGATTATTACGTGATCGCGCCGGATGATGTGTTTGGTCAGTCGACATTACAAACGATCGAATTGTTTAAAGAGCGTGGCGATTTTAAACTCCACCTTGTTGGCACATATAATTCCGCGACGAATCAAGGTATGGTTGAAGCCGCACGCAATATCGCCAAAAGCATTTTGGCAGAGAAGAAGAGAGACAGCACTCCAACGCAACGTGCACTCCTCATCCCGGAAGGCGGCAGCAAGCTGTTAGAGATCTCGAAACTGATGGCAGGCTTCGGCCTTAATGCCAACGACGTACGCCTCATCGGCAGTGGCCAGTGGGACGATGTCTCGCTCGGCAATTATCGTCGCCTCTATGGTGGATGGTTCGCTACCGCCAGCCCAACCCAGCGCAACGTATTCGAAAAACATTTTGAACAAACCTATAAATATAAGCCCGTCCGCATCGCGAGCATAGCCTATGATGCAGTGGCGCTCGCCTGCTTCCTAAGCCAGCAATCCGGCAACCATCTTTCCACCACCACCATCATCAACGAACGTGGCTTCGCTGGTGTCGATGGCGCGTTCCGCTTCGCCCCCAACCGTATCGCCGAACGTGGCCTTGCAGTGTTAGAGGTGATCCCGAACGGCTTCGAAATTGTCAACGAAGCACCTAAGATGCTGAAGAATTTTTCACAACAGCAATAAAGCCGTCAGCGACGAAAGCAGCATCCGCCCCTTCTCCGTGGGCCGGACATAATCCGGCGTATATTCAATCAAACCTTCCGCCGCACATGCTTTTAATTTTTGTTGATCTAAACAACTCCATAAATCCAACCCCGTCGCTGTTTTAAATCTCACAGCATCAATACCAGAAGCTAACCTTAACCCCATCATCACTGCTTCTTCTTTAATCTCCTGTGGCGTGATCACTACATCTGATTGCAGACCATGGCCTTTTTCTTCGACGCTTTTGAGCCAGGCTTCCGGCCCGTGGATCATCATCGTCGCCTGGCGTGGAAAACCGATGCGACCATGTGCGCCAGGACCAATCCCGACATATTCGCCATAATGCCAATAGGTCAGATTATGCCGGCATTCAAAACCAGGCTTCGCGTAATTGGAAACCTCATACGCAAGCAAGCCTTTTTGCTTTAACATTTTCTCCGTTAGCTCATACATTTCTGTCGCCACATCTTCATCCGGCAACGTGAATTCACCACGACTATGCGCCGCATAAAACGGCGTGCCTTTTTCGATCGTTAATTGATAGAGCGAAAAATGTGGGCCTGCATATTCCAATGCCTCTTCTAATTCCTCACGCCATGCATCGAGCGTTTGCTCAGGTCGCGCATACATCAAATCAAACGAATAATTCGGGAATATTTCACGGGCCATTTTGAGCGCCGCCAACGCCTCTTCTGCACTATGTTGACGCCCTAAAAATTTTAAATCTTTTGCTCGCAGCGATTGGATTCCTACCGACACACGGTTAACGCCAGCCGCTTTAAACCCTTCCAATTTTTGTGCTTCAATCGAAGTCGGATTCATCTCAAGCGTAATCTCAATATTTTCATCAAATATAAAATACTCGCTCAACGTATCAATAATCGCCTTCACCAAATTGACTGGCATTAACGAAGGTGTGCCACCACCGAAAAAAATACTGCTCACCTTGCGTTTGTCCATGCGCTCGGCAAAATATTTTATCTCTTTGAGGTAAGCCGCCTTCCAACGTTCGGACACAATTTGTTCCGCCACATGACTATTAAAATCGCAATAGGGACATTTGGCTTTACAGAAGGGCCAATGAATATAAATGGCTAACGGAAGCATGCTTCCACAAGTTGCTTGAAGGCCCGTGCGCGATGGCTCATCAGATGTTTTTTGGCGGGTTCCATTTCAGCAAAAGTAATATCAAAACCTTCCGGTATAAAAATAGGGTCATAGCCAAACCCTTTCGTGCCTCGTGGGGGGAATGTCAGTGTGCCATCAATCCGTCCTTCAAATGCAGCTTCCGTTCCATCCGGCCACATTAGCGACAGTGCGCACATAAAATAAGCGGGCTGACCTTGTGGGTTCAAATCTTTTTCGCGAATCGCCTTCTCAATTTTCTGCATCGCCAAGTCGAAATCTTTGCCCTCACCCGCCCAACGTGCGGAATAAATTCCAGGTGCATTGTCGAGTGCGGGCACACATAAACCTGAATCATCGGAAAGCGCCGGCAGCTGCATCGCTTGCGAAAAAAAGCGCGATTTAATTTGGGCGTTGCCTAAAAAACTATCGGCATCCTCGATTGGTTCCGGCAGGTCGCTATTGCCCGCAATTACTTCAACCGAAAATGGCGCAAGCAACTCCTGAATCTCCCGAATCTTGCCCTTATTATGGCTCGCAATGACCAGTGTTTTTTCGTTGAACTTACGCATTCGCAATAGCGGTTTTCTGCATCTCGGTTAGCTCGGTAATTCCCTTGCGGGCGAGCAACAACAAATGGTCGAACTGTTCTTGCTTGAACACTTTGCCCTCTGCGGTCGCCTGAATTTCAACAATATTTCCTTTGCCGGTCAGCACAAAATTCGCATCCGCATCGGCGGCGCTATCTTCCACATATTCCAAATCCAGCACCGGTTTGCCATCCACAATGCCACACGAAATTGCCGCAATCGAATCCGTCAGCGGCGATTGCTTGATCAATCCGCTGGACTGCATTTTTTTAAATGCCAGCGCGAGTGCCACATAGCCACCCGTAATCGAAGCTGTACGTGTTCCACCATCGGCCTGAATCACATCGCAATCGACTACCACTTGGCGTTCGCCGAGTGCTTTCAAATCGACCACCGCCCGCAATGAGCGGCCAATCAGTCGTTGGATCTCCTGGGTGCGGCCGGATTGTTTACCTTTAGCGGCTTCGCGCTGGCTTCTAGTATGGGTTGAGCGGGGTAGCATGCCATATTCCGCCGTGACCCAGCCTTTGCCCGTATTGCGTAGGAATGGCGGCACGCCGTCTTCGATCGTTGCGGTGCAAAGCACGTGCGTATGGCCGCATTTGACCAGGCAGGAGCCCTCGGCATAGCGATTAAAGCGGGTGTCTAGCGTAATCGCTCGGAGATCGTCGGATTTTCGGTTATTAGGGCGCATGATTATTTTACCTCTTGAAAGCAGACGGTTTAGCACTAAGTTACTCCCCTATGGAAGAACAAAAGCAAACGCCGATTACCGAAGAAACCATCCAACAGGCCGAGGCGCCGGTTGAGATTGGCCTCAACCAACAAGCGTCGCCGGAGGAAGATGTCATTCGCCTGCGCGAAGAAAACATGAAATTTCGCGACCAGGCCTTGCGTGCAATGGCCGAAGCCGAAAACATCCGCAAACGCACCGAACGCGAAATTGAGGACAACACTAAATACGCCGTCACCGGCATCTCGCGTGATTTGATTGGAGTACTCGAAAACCTCTATCGCGCCGAAGCCAATATTACAGAAGGCGAGCAGCGTGAAGGCGTCACCTTAATCCGCAAAGAGCTCGAAAAAATATTTGAGAAAAATGGTATCCGCCGCATCGAACCCGCGGGCGAAAAATTTAACCATAATTTCCACCAAGCCGTAACCCAAGTGGAGAATAAAGAAGTGGAAGCCGGAACGATTTTACAAGTGCTACAAGCCGGTTATGTGATCCGCGATCGGTTACTGCGTCCGGCTATTGTCGTTGTTAGCAAATAGCTGATTCCAGCCCATTAAAAATTGCGCCAGCGGCATCGTACCGATTTGTACATTCTGCCCCTTTGGCCGCACAATCTGTATCATCAGGTTTTGATCACCCGGCTTGGCGTTTGCCACCTTTAATATAAAGTCATTCAACTTCGCACGCTCCGGCAAACGCTGTAGTGGCGTGCTATACACATCATTCAAGATCGCCGTGATATTCTGTAGGTTCAGCTTAATCAGCCCATACGGAAAAATATCGGTTTTATTGACTTTAACATAGCCCGTCGCATCGCTACCATAACGTGGGCTTTGCACACGCAACGCATTAATGCGCAGCTCCGAGTTTTCGGGAAATGCATTGGTCAAAAATGGATCATATCCATCCAATTCTATATCTATAGCGAGATTCACCTCACCAGTTACCGCCGCCTTATAATATAGCACACTACGGTTTTCCCGCTTCTCATTACGTAAGGAAAAATTTCCGCTACTATAAGTATAATGCGATTTCACTTTTTCATTCGCGCAACTCGCACCGGCATCTTTATATTCCGCCGCACGCAACGCCGCATAAAATTTTGGGTCTTTCAGCAGACTTTGCAAATCCTGATATTGCTGTTTTTCAAGCATCATGGGTTCCACCGAAATATGCAAATTCGGAGCCTCTTTAAAATGACACGTCATCACATTCTGGCCAGTATGCATCGTGATCTCACGTGGCAACACGAACTGATATTCACTGCCCGTAATATTGCGTGAAACTTGCAAACTTTGGGTGCTGGTGAATAACGTATTGCCCACCGTAATTTCCGGCTTTTGCATCGTCGCCACAAAACGCTGCGGGAAACCAGTGACCGTTACCGACTCCGTTTTAATCGCATTTGAAAGCCGCTGCTCACCAATTTTCGCTATGGCCACCCAGGCCACTCCGTATACCATTGCCGCCACCGAAATAACGAGCAAAAGTTTTTTCATTACTTCTTATCCACCATCATATTTCGTGTCGCCGATGGTACCGAAACAACCAGGCCATCGAGCGCATCCGTCATCTTAATCTGGCAGCCTAGACGCGATGTATGCGTGAGGCCAAACGCCAAATCTAGCATGTCTTCTTCACCTTCGGTCGCCGGTGTCAGCATATCATAAAACGCAGGGTCAATAATCACGTGGCATGTCGAGCACGCTAACGATCCCTCACACGCACCTTCGAGTGATACAGCGTTCTTATGCGCGACTTCCAGCACTGAAAGCCCGAGCGGCGCATCAACCGTTTTCGCTTCACCATTTTGCAGTTTAAAAGTAATTTTAGGCATAGGGGTTTCCTCTTTTCTGGCCCTTAAATAATAGATTCGTTGGGGTTTGTATAATAAAATCTCATATCGCCTTCCCGACCAGCTCTTTGCCTATCGCCCGGTTCATCCGGTTTTCAGCAAAATTTTGGCACACCGCATCCAGCGTATTTTTAAGCAGCAGAATCGTATCCCGATCATCCCCCGCCATCGCGCTTTGAAGGGCGATTTTTTGCACCTCAATTTCCTCACGCTCGGCGTTGCTCAACAGGTCACCATCCGCCTTCATCGCCTTCGCCAAATCATCCAGCAAGAATTGTGCTTCCACCCGTGTTTCCTGCAACAGCCGCAACGATATATCATCACGTGCATTCTCGTAGCTGGCTTTGAGCATCGCCTCCACTTCACCCTCTTTGAGGCCGTAAGTTGGCTTCACTGCTACTTCCTGTTTTTTGCCAGTCGTTAGCTCCTCTGCCCCAACCGTCAGCAACCCATCTGCATCCACCGCAAACGTGACTTTGATCCGAGGCAGCGCAGCCGGCATCGGCGGTATCCCCGTCAACTCAAAAAACGCGAGTGAACGACATTGATCAACCAATTCGCGCTCACCCTGCAACACATGAATTTTCATCGCACTTTGCCCATCGGCATAGGTCGTAAACTCCTGCGACTTCGCAGCCGGTATCGGCGTATTCCGTGCAATAATTTTCTCGACCAACCCGCCATAGGTTTCAAGCCCCAACGAGAGCGGCGTTACATCGAGCAGCAACGTATCCGACCCACGCGAAAGCGCATCTGCCTGTAATGCAGCACCCACTGCCACCACCTGATCAGGATCGACTGTATCAAGCGCAGCCTTACCAAAAAACTCCGCGACTTTTTGATTAATAATCGGCATCCGAGTAGAACCACCAACCAACACAATTTCACGGATTTCTTTTTTATCAATTCCCGCATCGCTCACTGCTTGTTTGCAAATAGTCAGTGTGCGCGCAACGAGTGCCTGTGTGATTTCTTCAAACTTCGTACGACTAATATTTTTGACATTTTCATTATCGGTCAGCGCTTCTTTAATCGCCCTCGCTTCGCGATTGGAAATGTTTAATTCCGCTGCCAATGCTGCATCGAAATCATCACCACCCAATTGTGTATCACCCGCCGTCGAGAGCACCTGGAATACGCCCTTTTGCATCGACAAAATCGAAACATCAAATGTGCCGCCACCCAAATCATAAATCGCGTAAATACCTTCTGCATCGTTATCCAAACCATAGGCGAGTGCTGCCGCCGTTGGCTCATTAATCAGACGCAATACACAGAGGCCAGCTTTCGTCGCCGCATCCTTCGTCGCGATGCGTGCGGCGTCATCAAAATAAGCAGGAACAGTGATCACCGCCTCGGTCACTTTTTCACCGAGCTCTTCCTCTGCACGGGCTTTAAGTACAGATAAAATCCGAGCAGAAAAATCAACCGCCGTGAGCCATTCTTTTTCATTATGAAATTCTGGAAGGCCTTGCGTGTTAATGCGTGTGATCACATCTTTATGCGTATCCGCTTCATGAATATTTTTACCCATGAAACGTTTGATTGAAGTGAGTGCTGGGCATTCGCCACCAAGCGCATCATAGCCCACTTTATCTTTCCAAACGGCAGAGGGTAATAACACTCTGCCCGCTTCATCCGCGAGCACTTCCACCGCATCATCACGCACCACGGCGACGAGCGAATGAGTTGTGCCCAAATCAATCCCCACTGCATGGTTGCGGCGTTGTTTTGTGCTTTGGCCGGGTTCTTGAATATCAAGCAGCATCATACCAATTCCAGTGTTTTAATTCGCAATTCTTCGGCGAACTTGGTGAGATATTTCAATCGCAATACAGTTTGTGTATCGATGTTTTTGGTGAGCGATTGCAGGCACAATTCTGTCGCGTTTTGATTTGCTTTTTTTAGTGTATCAAGTGCAGCTGAAGTATTTGCTTCGGCCAACTCTTCGCGCTGTTCCATCGCTTCCATCAATAATGTTTGTGATGGTTTTTCTTTTGTTTCGCCTAACAAATATTCCGCACGTTCGATTGGGTTTTTTAAGATACGATAGGCTTCGTTGATGTCAGCTGATTTTTGGAGCATCGCGAGTTTTTGTTCGGGTGCCGCACGGTCTGGATGGAACTCTCGTTGCAACTTTAAATATTTTTGCTGCAGTGCTTTTTCATCCAGCGCAAAACTGCGTGGCAGACCGAACAACGAAAAGTGATCAGACATTGAAACTTTCGCCGCAGCCGCAACGACCTTTTTCGTTCGGGTTTACGAACACGAAACCGGATTTCATTTTCTCTTCGACATAATCCATCTCAGTGCCGATGAGATACATAATCGCCTTCGGATCGATGATCACTTTGATGCCTTTATCTTCCACTACTTCATCAAATTTTTGCAGATCATCCGCATATTCGATGACATAGGAAAGGCCAGAGCAGCCACCCTTCTTCACGCCCACACGAATGCCAGCCGAAGGTTTGCCGCGCGCGCTGAGCAACGCCTGCACTCTTGCGGCTGCATTATCGGTTATGGTGATAGGAGCTTTGAGCGCCATATTACGATGCCTTTTTCTTTTTATAATCTTCAATCGCCGCTTTGATCGCATCTTCCGCCAATACCGAGCAGTGAATTTTTACGGGTGGTAAGGAGAGATGTTCAGCGATTTGGGTGTTCTTAATGGTTCCCGCTTCCTCGATCGATTTTCCCTTCACCCATTCGGTGATGAGGGAGCTTGAGGCAATCGCTGAACCGCAGCCAAATGTTTTGAATTTAGCATCTTCAATTATGCCATCGGCACTCACCTTAATTTGCAATTTCATTACATCGCCGCAAGCTGGTGCGCCGACTAAGCCGGTGCCAACACTCGCATCATTTTTATCCATCGCCCCAACGTTGCGGGGATTCTCATAGTGATCAATTACTTTATCTGAATATGCCATAACTTCTCCTATTTATTCCTTCTTCTATCATTCAGCCATTTAAAGAACCCGCTGTATATACCAACATATCCTATCGCTATCAATCCACCCGCCGCACTCACCAAAACAAGTGCCACCCATTTAGTGGCGGGATAAAACACTAACAGCAGAACATAAATAATTACTGCCAGCGCTATTAAAATAACTTTTCCTATCTTCTTCAATGCGCGGCCCACTCAATAGATTTCAAATCAATACCTTCTTGTACCATTTCCCAAAGCGGTGACATTTCACGCAACTTCGCGACATTTCCGGCAACCACTTTAATGGCGTAATCAATTTCCTCTTCCGTCGTGAATCGACCGAAGCCGAAGCGGATCGAGGTATGCGCCATTTCTTCATCAAGACCAAGCGCACGTAATACATAAGATGGTTCGAGGCTGGCCGAAGTACAAGCCGAGCCGCTCGAAACAGCGAGATCACGAATCGCCATGATCATCGATTCACCTTCGATATAGGCAAAGCTGATATTCAAGTTGCCGGGAATGCGTTGCACGGCATCGCCGTTTAAGAATACATCCGGCACGCTCGCTTTGATACCTTTGAGGAATCGATCGCGCAAAGCTTCTAAACGTTTTTGCTCGCTCGCCATTTCCTTGCCAGCGATTTCAGCAGCCTTGCCAAAACCAACAACCAATGGTGTTGGTAATGTGCCGGAGCGGATGCCACGTTCTTGCCCTCCACCATTGATGATCGGCTCAATCCGCACCCGTGGGCGGCGACGAACATAGAGTGCGCCGACACCTTTTGGTCCATAGATTTTATGGCCAGAGATGCTCATCAAATCGATGTTCATTTCTTCTACGTTCAACGGAATTTTGCCGAAGGCTTGCGCGGCATCGGTATGGAAGAACGCACCTTTTTCGCGGCAGAGTTTGCCGATTTCTTTGAGCGGTTGGATGACACCGATTTCATTGTTCACGGCCATGACGGAGACCAATAATGTTTTATCCGTGATTGCATTTTTAAGTTGCTCGAGATCAATCAAACCGTTTGGCTGCACGGGCAGATAGGTGATGGTGAAACCTTCTTCGCCCAAATGTCTGCATGCATCGAGAACGCATTTATGTTCGGTCTGCACGGTGATGATGTGGTTCTTTTTATCTTTATAAAAATGGCCCACGCCTTTGATCGCGATGTTGTTGCTTTCGGTGGCACCGGAAGTGAACACAATTTCTTTTTCGTTCGCACCGATTAGCTCCGCCACTTGCTTGCGGGCGATGTCGGTTGCCTCTTCCGCTTCCCAGCCATAGGCATGGCTGCGCGAATGCGGGTTGCCGAATTTTTCAGTGAAGTATGGGATCATCGCTTCCAGTACCCGAGGGTCCATCGGGGTGGTCGCTTGATAATCTAAATAGATCGGGAGTTTCATGGTCATGCAGCCTCTCTCAACGCGTGTGTGCGCGTATATAATTCTTTCCATGCGGTGGTGAAACGGTCGATATCGGCTTGGCTGGTTTCAGTGCCAAGGCTGATACGGATTGCAGTTTCCGCTTGGTCTTTGCTGAGGCCCATTGCGAGCAATACATGTGATACATTTACTTTGCCCGAGGAGCATGCCGCACCAGCGCTCACCGCAATATTTTGCAAATCGAAATGGATCAATTGTGTTTCGTTTTTAACACATGGCATGGTCATGCATGATGTATTTGGCAGACGATCAATACCCTGCCCTATCACTATGGTATCAGGCGAGAGCGATTTGATTTCTGCTTCCATCCGATCACGCAAAATTTCGACATAACGGAACTTGCTTTGGAGTTCTGCTACTGCTTCAACTGCAACACCAAAGCCGACAATGCCGGCGACGTTTTGTGTGCCCGCACGCAAGCCCAATTCTTGTCCGCCGCCCAAGATTTGTGGGTGGATCTCGATACCTGGTTTGAACAGCAATGCACCTACGCCTTGTGGGCCACCAATTTTGTGGGCAGAGAGCGTAAATAAATCGACATTCAGTTTTGAAATATCGAGGGCCATTTTGCCTAGGCCTTGCACCGCATCAACATGCAACATGCCGCCAGTGTTATGCACAATCTGCGCAATCTCGGCGATGGGTTGGATAATACCGGTTTCGTTATTTGCGAGCTGAATGGAAACCACTGGGCGACGTTGCATCACCAATTGGCTTTCCAATATGCCTAAATCAATAATGCCGTTTTGGTTGACGGCAATTTTTTCAGCTTTTGGATGTACGTTTAATACAGAAGAATGTTCGACTGCGGAAACAAACAAACGGGATTCGCCATTGTCTTTAAGCGCAAGATTATTCGCTTCTGTGCCACTGCTTGTGAACACGACATTGTAGCCTTCCGCATTCACGCTCTGCGTGATTTTCTGGCGGGCTTCATCGACCAGGCGTTTGGCTTGGCGGCCGAAGCTGTGCACGGAGGAAGGGTTGAGCGGACGCTCCATTGCTGCCGCCATCGCCTTAATCACCGCTGGGCGGATCGGGGCTGTAGCGTTGTAATCTAAATAGGTAAGGGTTCGGTTCATATTAGTTCACTATGCTTAAAAGGGGTTCATCTATTCGTCGGGTAAAGGCCGGATGTTCTAACACTTGCCGATCAATCACATCTTTAAGCGATATGGAACGCAGGTAATTATAAATCTGGTTGCCGAGGCCTTCCCATAAATCATGGGTTAAACAACGTGTCTTTGGTGTCATGCAGCCCGCTGCGGAGCTTTTTTCGCAGCGTGTCATTTTAATCGATTCTTCAACGGCGAGAATTATATCCGACACCCACGTATTCTCAATTCCACGGGTGAGCATATATCCACCGCCCGGCCCACGCACCGAATGTACCAAGCCATTGCGGCGCAGCTTCGCGAAAATCTGCTCCAAATACGGCAATGCAATTTCCTGACGCTCAGCGATTTCCGCTAGCGCGACTGGTCGCCCTTGCACTTGTGTGGCGAGGTCCACCATCGCCATCACTGCATACCGTCCTTTTGTGGTCAGCATCATGTTCCGGTTCTCCATTTTTCAGCTGTATCAGCACTATCTTCACGTGCTTCCAGCTCTTTAATTCTTGTTTTTAACGCTTCTAATTCTGCCGCCATACCATCGCTTTCAATTGTCGCATAAGGCGTAAATACTTCGCATACATCTTCGTCTTTCTTCTTCACTTCGCGGGCTGGAATGCCGACCATCGTTGCACCTGCTGGCACATCTTTTACGACCACTGCATTGCTGCCAATCCGCGAGCCGTCATTCAAATAAATCGGGCCCAATATTTGCGCACCCGAACCGATAATCACGTTATTCCCCACTTGCGGGTGACGAATGCCGGGCTTTGACGAAGTTCCGCCCAATGTCACGCCATGATAGATCGTCACGTTATCGCCTATCGTTGCCGTTTCGCCGATCACGACACCCATGCCGTGGTCGATGAATAAATTCTTACCAATCTTCGCGCCGGGGTGAATTTCGATCCCGGTGAAGAAGCGGGCGAATTGCGAAAACCAACGCGCCAACAGCCTTAAATTGTTATTCCACATCCAATGCGTCATCCGATGGGCACGCACCGCATGAAAGCCCGGATAGCATAAAAACACCTCTAATCGCGATTTTGCCGCCGGATCGCGCTGGAAGTAGGAATCAATCTCTGACCAAAAACTCATATATATCAACCGGTTACACGATATTTCTTTACTTGCTTGAAGCGTCACTATATATAGGTCGCTTCTTCAAAAAGGGGACGATACCTATAATAACCACTCATTAAGGTCAACATTATATTTAGAACTCTTTATTTTGAATTACAAGTATAACCTATTATTTTAATCAACTATTTGTGAGTACCCATGCCTGAAGTGATTTTTACTGGCCCAGAAGGGCGTATTGAAGGCCGCTACCACCCCTCCGCCAACAAAAATGCCCCTGCAGCACTCGTTCTGCACCCGCACCCAAAACATGGCGGCACAATGAACAATAAAGTTGTGTACAACACGTTCCACACATTGGCAGGTGCAGGCTTTTCGGTCCTCCGCATGAACTTCCGTGGCGTTGGCCGCAGCCAAGGTAAATTCGATAACGGCATCGGCGAATTGTCGGATGCTGCAACCGGCCTCGATTGGCTGCAACAAAACAACCCTGATGCGAGCACTTTCTGGATTGCCGGCTTCTCGTTCGGCGCCTGGATCGCATTGCAACTCCTTATGCGTCGCCCAGAACTCGAAGGCTTCATCGCTATTTCTCCCCCAGCCAATATGTATGATTTCAGCTTCCTCACGCCCTGCCCTTGCCCTGGCTTAATCGTGCAAGGCGATCAAGATTCGATTGTACCAGAGGAAGATGTGCAGAAGTTTATCAACAAACTATCGCAGCAACGTAACTTGCGTGTGAATTATAAGGTAGTGCATGGCGCCGACCATTTCTTCCGCAATAAATTGGATGATTTAAACGGCGTGCTGCGTAGTTATTTGGATGAGCGTACACAGGATATCGTGGCACGCACTCGCGTTCGCCCGGATCGCCGTCGTCGCCAGTTGCCGGTTGCTTAAGCTTGCTTTAACCACTCGCGGTGAATTTCTTCGACTCGCTCCATCATCGCCTGTTGGTTCAGGAACACTTTGAACAAATCGCGCACGCCTAGTCTTTCGCAAATCTGAATTAGCTTGTCGAAGTAACCATTCACATTGCAGAGATGGATTTCGATGCCATCCATCAATTTGCCGTGGAGTTTAAGCTGCATCATGGTGGTGAATTCTTCGAGCGTACCAATGCCGCCCGGGAAAATCGTCGCGATTTTCGCCGTGCGTGAACAACGCTCTTCTTTATTGCCATGCCCCCTGCCATCAATAAAGGCCACCAAACGATCATTCCGTGTTGGCACGACAATCAATTGATCTAAATCTTCCGGCGGCCCCTCTAAGCGCAACACATCATTGGTGCTGATGCCTACATGTGCCGGTTTTGCCGCAGCATCCGGATATTTCGTATTGAATTTTTTCGCACCAATATGAAAGCCACGATCAAACGCACCCATCAAGCTTTCTTTCCCTGCGCCGGTAATCAAGCGCATCCCGTTTAGGCCCAAATGATAACCGAAATCTTCTGCCTCTTTGATATAAGATTTGTCTTTCAATGTCGCTGAACCAAAGGCAATGACACCAAATTCGCTGCGTACAAAATCTTTACGGAACGAAGTAAAAATATGGCTATCCGGATAGACCGCCGGCACTGCCTTTCTTGCTTTGCCTGCATTTTGGACAAACCGTTTTTGCAATTCTTCCACCGCCCGCTCGCCTAATTCGGCAAATGTTTCATCTGGATAGGTCGGCACAATGCAAAAAGCGATATCATCGATCTTCGTTGAGAACGCACCTTTGTCATGCAAATCTTTCAGCAGCAAAAATGCGCTCTGCCAGCCGCCATCGATATCAATGAATCCACACGGTTTGGAAATACCCGTGTTCCCATAAATCCGGTGGTCGCCCACATGCACGCTAGTCAGAACCGAGATCGCCTCAAAGAAACGTTGTGCCTTAATTTTAATCGCACCATCGCCTTGAACAAGGCCGGCCATCGGCGGAAATAACATACCCTCCACCTTCTGTGTGCGTGCACCAAAATTTTTGGCATAGGTATCATCGCCCAGCATCCGCTCAACGTGAAACCCGTTCTTATTTAAGATCTCAACCAAACTCGCGCGCGCAGCAAAAATTTCTTTCTGCAGCTCCAAATAGTCCGAGCTTAAATTAGGCATCTCCGGCAGGTAAATATTCTTATGGTCAGACTTCATGCCTTCACTATACTGCAAAAAGGTTAATTAAACCTTAAATAGAATTCTATTTGCACATTTCAGCTTTATTCGTTTAAACCCAAACTATGACCAAAAAACCCATTATCGGCATTACCCTGGATTCTGAGAAACCCGGCGGATATTCGCTATTTCCCTGGGTTGCCCTGCGCGAAAACTATGCGGACTCAATCGTAGCAGTAGGTGGCACTCCTGTTCTATTGCCTCATGTGCCCGAAAGCGTGAACCAGTATCTAGACACCATCCAAGGCCTCATCATCACCGGCGGCAATTTCGATATCGACCCCGCCCTCTATGGTGCCAGCTCGCGCCACGACACCATCATCACCAAAGATCGCCGAACCCAATTCGAATGGGCCATCACTAAAGCCGCCCTCGAAAGAGACATGCCGATTTTGGGCATCTGCGGTGGTCATCAACTCATCAACGTCATTCTAGGCGGCACACTGTTGCAGCATATCCCAGATGATATCCCAAACGCCCTCGAACACCAGCAACGCATCGCCGGCGTCGCCCAAGGCAAACCGCACCACGACATAAAAATCACCAAGGGCACATTGCTCCATCAAATCACCGGCAGCACCGGCTATAAAACCAACAGCTCCCACCACCAAGCCATCAAAACCCTTGGCCAAGGGTTAGTAGTGAATGCTCAAACCTCAGATGGCGTAATCGAAGGCATCGAATATTTGGGCAAAGAATTTGTCTTAGGCCTCGAATGGCACCCCGAATATCTCGCCAGCAAAGAAGACAAAAAAATCCTTGCTGCATTTGTTGAGGCTGCGAGTTAATGGAAAAAGGTGAGCGTATTGCCAAAGTGATGGCAGCCTCCGGTCTCTGTTCACGTCGCGAAGCCGAACGGTGGATCGAAGCCGGCCGAGTCAAAGTCGATGACAAAATCATCACCTCCCCGGCCTTGAACGTCAACACCGCTACGCAAAAAATCGAAGTCGATGATACACCGCTTAAAGAGCGCGAAAAAACTCGCCTCTGGCTCTATCACAAACCACTAGGCCTCATCACCAGCCACAAAGACCCCGAAGGCCGTGGCACCGTCTTCGAACATCTGCCAAAAAACATGCCCCGTGTCGTCTCTGTCGGCCGCCTGGATTTAAATTCCGAAGGCCTGCTCCTGCTCACCAACAACGGCGACCTCGCCCAAAAAATGATGCTCCCCGCCACCGGCTGGATCCGCCGTTATCGCGTACGTGTCTACGGCCAAATATCCGACGAGCAAATCGCCCAACTCAAAAAAGGTGTCACCATCGACGACGAACGTTTCGCCAGCATCGAAGTCACCCGCGAAAAAGAAACCAAGAGCAAAAACCAATGGCTCACCTTCTCCCTCAAAGAAGGTAAAAACCGTGAAATCCGCCGAGTCTGCGACTTCCTAGGCCTAGACGTAAACCGCCTAATCCGCACCGCCTACGGCAAATTCGAACTCGGCACCCTTGCAGAAAGCGCCGTATCTGAAGTATCGTCCGGCACAGTGAAGAAAATAATGGAAGAAATATGAGCGGAAATTATTTGAAGGAAGTGCGGAATCAATATGAAGAGTTTCCGTATCCGCCGGTCAATCCGGAGGATGAGAAACATCGACTTATTATTCCATTTAATGAAGTATTTTCTTTCATAACACATTATTGCTTTGCGGGCAAAAAAGATATGCGAAGAAACTGCCGATTTCTAGTTGCAGGTGGTGGTACAGGGGACGCAGCGATCGGCATTATGGAGCAACTAATGCATGGTGGAGAAAACTCGGAAGTAGTTTATGTAGATATTAGTTCAGCATCACTTGACATTGCAAAGAAGCGCGCTCGAATTCGTGGCTTCGAGGATAAAATTATTTGGAAGCAGGGGTCGTTATTATCCGTTGCAGAGATGGATATCGGTACATTTGATTATATTAATTCCTCTGGTGTATTACATCATTTGGCGGATCCGGCGGAAGGTTTAAAGGCGCTGGTTTCAGTTTTAAAACCAGATGGCATACTTTGTTTAATGCTCTATGCTAAATATGGACGTATGGCTGTTTACCAAATGCAAGAATCATTGCGATTGGTGAATCAGAATACTTCAGATACGCAACAAAAAATTGAAAATACAAAAACAATTCTTGACGCACTGCCAGAAACCAACTGGCTAATCGCTTCGCCAGAAACTATTTTGAGTGAGATTCAGGGAGGTGATGCGGCACTTTATGATTTGTTATTACATAGTCAAGATCGTGCCTATTCTGTGCCTGAAATTTATGATTTTATTGAGACACAGCAATTAGAAATAATCGAATTTTTTGCAGATGATTTTACTCTTGGAGGAAGCATTTACAACCCAGGTCTTTATATTAAAGATGATAATTTACTGAAACAGGTGAAGACTCTTCCTATACGAAATCAACAGGCATTAGCCGAGTTGTTGCACAGCAAAATCTGCAAGCATACCTTTTATGCGGCACGAAAAGCACGGCCAGCTGTTTCCTTTGATGATCCAGATATGGTGCCTTATTTTGATGTCTCCTTCACTCAGGGCATCTATGAGAAATTCCGCAATCTTGTTTCAATTAGTGAAGGAATAATTCCCTTAAAAAGCAATGATGGAGCAGAACTACTGATAGTAAAAACACCACATTTAGAATACATAGCTAAATATTTAGACGGCCAACGGACCGTTGAAGAAATTTGCACGGCTGCGCAAAGCGAAATAGGTGATATCTCACTAGTAAAATTGAAAGCAGAACTCAAAGCCGTTTATAAAAGCCTTAATCGCTATCGCTATATGTTACTGCGACATAAAAATATACCCCCATATCTTCTTACTGGAAAACTACAAGAACGAGTAAATCAACTATATGCTTAAAATCATCGCCGGAAAACATCGTGGTAGAAATATCGAAACCCTGCCGGGCAAAGAAATTCGGCCGACTACTGGGTTTACTCGGGAGGCAGTGTTTAATATTTTGATGCATGGGCAGTTTGGTGGGGAGAATTCGCCGCTGATTGAGAAGCGCGTGGTAGATTTGTTTTGTGGCACGGGGGCGCTAGGGTTTGAAGCGCTTTCACGTGGTGCCACGCATGTTAGTTTTATTGATCAAAATCCAAAGGCGTTGGATTTGGCGAAGAAGACGGCGACTTCTATTGGTGAAATAAAAAATACAGTGTTTGTGCGCAGTGATTCAACGCATGTGCCGAAGGCGCATATTCCGTGTTCATTGGCATTTGTCGATCCGCCTTATGAAAAAGGTATGGCTGAAAAAGGACTGGATAGCCTTATTTTTGGCGGTTGGTTGGAAGATGGGGCCATTATTGTGGTCGAGCAGGCAAAGAAAGAGACATTGAAACCGCCAGTTTCGATGACACTGCTTGACGAACGGACTTATGGAATTACACGCATTACCATCCTTAAATACACTCCAACGGCAAAAAGTAATTAAAATCAGTTGGTTATAGTATTTCCTAATTAAATTGGTATTTATGATAATTCATATTTTGGAAAGCAATTTGTATTGCTTGTGAGAGATTTCTGGTTTCTTTTAACGCCGTTCGGATGTGCGTTTTGAGTATTGCCCACCAGTTTTCGATAG
>CAIJLX010000094.1 GCA_903821695.1 uncultured Alphaproteobacteria bacterium
CAATACTCAAAACGCACATCCGAACGGCGTTAAAAGAAACCAGAAATCTCTCACAAGCAATACAAATTGCTTTCCAAAATATGAATTATCATAAATACCAATTTAATTAGGAAATACTATAACTCTTTTTCATCCCTATAGCCCGGAGATTGTAGCAGAGGCTAGAGCTCAATCCCGCCATGATAAATGGGATCAAGAAGAATTAGAAGGATACCGCACAGCTATTAAAGCTCTCCAAGATTTTTTTAAGAAAAATCCCGATTTTAAATTCCAACATCGTTTGCTGCCAGAAGGCGCATTCTCTGATCTATGTGATGCTGGAGTAGCATCGGATGATGAAGATTTTAGCATTAATAAAACCAGTGTTTTTGAATTCTTAGATAGTGTAAATTTTGAAGAAATACCCGGAATAAGACAAAAATTCCGTCGAGAGCATCGCGCCTTTGAGGCACGGACATGGGACTTAACTCAACGCCATATGAAAGAAGCAAAAGAACTAGGCTTAAACGAGCAAGAAGCAAAAGATGCGCTTGTGCAGCATATGTTCGAACAGGAAATTTATAAAAATGGCAAATTTAATAGCTATCTACACGAACGAAACCATGACGCCATTATTAAGCAGGCTCTAGCCCCTGTACATGCCGAGCGTCAATCTCCTTCTGCACAGGGTGATGCATTTGAAAAATATAAGGGCAATTTAAGTCGCATATTTGGCAACTTGAAATTCCAAAAGCACAAGGCAACAGGTCGTCTTTATACTGCAGAACCGATTTCTGTTTTTATGGATGAAATGGATCAAGCTGTGGAGGCAGTCAATACATTGCTTAAAATCGCTTTCCGCCATTTGCGAGAAAGAAATCTTGTGAACGGATCCTTCGCACCGGAAGAAATTCCCTTTCCTGCCCGTAAGGATTTATTTTGGGCCTATGCCGGTGATGCACGTGTGCCAATGGAAGCCCAAGTGCCTGTTCAAATTCACTTGGTGTTACGCAAGGAACATGTGGAGCATTTGGAAAGATTTTACGATGACATCAAACACTTTCTAAATGCCGAGCTTCATTCTGGGATGCGCTCTGGTGCAACGGGTCATGCTATCCGTACCTTACAGAATTTTGGCCGTCATCAGCGTGGCGTCACCCAAATTGCAGATGAAAGCTCATTAAATGAGCTAGTAGATTTGCTCCCTTTGCGCTCGAAGTAATCGCAGCGCAACAACTTCTAGGCTTGCCAATCTTCCCAAAGCCCCCTAGAAAAAAGCATCAATTATTCAGGAGCATTATATGAGCAAAGAAGTCGTCATCGTCGCTGCGCAGCGGACTGCTATTGGGAATTTTTTGGGTGGGCTTTCGAGCTTGCCTGGGCATAAGCTTGGCGCGATTGTGATTGAGGCATTGCTTAAGAAAACCGGGGTTGCAGCGGCGGATGTTTCGGAGGTGATTCTGGGGCAGGTGTTGACGGCTGGTTTTAGCCAGAACCCGGCGCGGCAGGCTTCGATCGCCGCGAAATTGCCGGTGGAAGTGCCAGCTTGGGGGATTAACCAGGTATGCGGCTCGGGGCTTCGTGCGGTGGCGCTTGGGTTTCAGGCGATTTTGAATGGCGATAGCAGCATTGTGATCGCAGGTGGTCAGGAATCGATGAGCCAATCGATGCATGCGACCCAAATGCGCTTTGGCGTGAAATATGGCAATGCTTCGTTGCTAGATACATGCATGACAGATGGTCTGACGGACGCGTTCTCTGGCAAGCTCATGGGCATTACGGCGGAAAATGTCGCCAAGAAATTTGGCCTGACACGGGCAGATCAAGATGCATTCTCGGCAAGCTCGCAGAACAAAGCCGAAGCGGCGCAGAAGGCAGATAAGTTTAAGGATGAGATCGTGCCGGTCACTATTCCTGGCAAAAAAGGCGATACCATCATTGATAAGGACGAATTCCCACGTCATGGCACCACGGCTGAATCTTTGGGTGCACTGAAACCGGCGTTTGATAAAGAAGGTACGGTAACGGCGGGTAATGCTTCCGGCATTAACGATGGTGCGGCGGCGGTAATGTTGATGACGGCCGAGGAAGCAAAAAAGCGTGGCTTAAAGCCGCTGGCGAAGATTGTCGCATGGGCACATGCGGGCGTGGAGCCGGATATTATGGGCGTTGGGCCGATTTATGCGACACGCAAATGCTTGGAAAAAGCCGGCTGGAAAGTTGGAGATCTGGATTTGATCGAAGCGAACGAAGCCTTTGCGGCACAAGCCCTTGCAGTCAATAAAGAACTCGGCTGGGATGTGGCAAAAGTGAACGTAAATGGCGGGGCAATTGCGCTTGGTCACCCAATTGGCGCTTCTGGTGCCCGCGTGTTGGTCACCTTGCTCCATGAAATGCAGAAACGTGATGCCAAAAAGGCGTTGGCGACGCTGTGTATTGGTGGCGGGATGGGCGTTGCCCTGGCGGTCGAGAAGGCTTAGTTGCTAAGCGCCTGAGCAGCCAATCGTTGCTGATTATACGTGGCTTGCTTAGCTGTAGCCGAGGAGATTAGCTCTGATCGAATATATAAAGCGGAAGCTAGTACTAGGATAATTGCAAAGACTTTAAAATTTATCATAGATGTTTCCTATTGATCCAAAGAAGCCAATGCTTGTTGTGGCTCTGGCAACTCCGCAGGAAGCGCGACGTGCCAATCCTGGCTGAGTGCAACGTTATCGGAAGCGGCCATCGAATTCTGAGAAACAAAGCTCATGCATCCAAGAATGAAAGCCAGGATCAGGTATTTGTTTAAGTTCAGTTTCATAAAAGCTCCTATTCGTTAACTTTATATTAACAATATACATAACTTCGCCGCATATTTCAATAAAATTTTAATTAATCTTAGGAAGTAATTGGGGCTTATTGCAACCCTTTGATTTGAGATGCTTTTTTTGTTTACTTGGGGGGCGAACCTTGCTAGAAACCGCACCATCTTTCACGAAAACAGGGTAGGGACATGGCACGGATCGCGTTAGTAACAGGGGGCACCCGGGGCATTGGTGCAGCTATCTCTAAGGGCTTAAAAGATGCTGGATATACCGTTGCTGCAAACTATGCGAGCAATGATGTTGCCGCTGCAAAGTTCAAAGAGGAAACCGGTGTCAATGTTTACAAGTGGGATGTTACTAATTTTGATGATTGCAAAAAAGGTGTCGCACACATCGTTAAGGATTTGGGTGGCAACATTGATATCCTCATCAACAACGCCGGCATTACGCGTGATGGCATGATGCATAAAATGGGTGTGGAGGATTGGTTTAAAGTAATCGATACCAATCTGACCAGCTGCTTCAACATGAGCAAGGCCGTGATCGATGATATGCGCGCTAAAGGTTTTGGCCGTATCATCAGCATCAGCTCCATCAACGGTCAATCCGGCCAAATGGGCCAAACCAACTATTCCGCGGCGAAAGCCGGGCTGCTGGGCTTTACCAAAGCCCTGGCACTGGAATCCGCCTTCAAAGGCATTACCGTAAACGCTATCGCTCCCGGCTATGTTGATACGGAGATGGTGGCAGCGGTTCCTGAAAACGTGCTCAAAGCGTTGATCGCCAAAATCCCGGTCGGCCGCCTCGGCAAGCCAGAAGAAATCGCCCGCGCTGTTTTATTCCTTGCAGCGGACGAAGCAGGCTTTATTACTGGCGAGACCCTCTCGGTGAATGGCGGGCACCATATGGACTGATGATTCAGTCCGACTACATGGCCGGTTAGCAAAGTGGTAATGCATCGGTTTGCAAAACCGATATACGGCAGTTCGATTCTGCCACCGGCCTCCACTTCTTCTTCCGAGATTGTCTAATAAAATCCGGAAGTCCTATAGAAAACATAGGTATTTCGCTTGTTCTAGCGTCCATGGCCTTCCGAAGAAAGTTGGTGACATCCAGCACTATTTGGGGGTATTTTTGGGGGTATCGTAAAAAGTACCCCCAACATGGCACTCACCGAAATCAAAATCAAAAATACGAAATCCAAGGATAAACCCTACAAGCTACCGGATGGCGAAGGGCTTTATCTGTTGGTGCAACCCACTGGCTCAAAACTGTGGCGGATGAAATATCGTTTTGCCGGTAAGGAAAGCGTGCTTGCCATTGGTAAACATCCCACCGTTTCGCTTGCCGAAGCCCGCGAACAGCGTTTTGAGGCAAAGCGGTTATTGAAAAATAACATCAATCCTAACGCACAGAAAAAGGAGATTAAGCGCCTTTCGATATTGAACTCGAATAATTCCTTCCGCGCAGTAGCACAGGACTGGCACGATACCCACAAGAAAAAATGGACTCCAGAACACGCCACACGCCTCTGGCAGCGTTTGGAACTTCATGCAATGGATCAGTTAGGCTCGCGCCCCATCGCCGATATAAAAACGCCGGAATTGATTGTGTTGCTCCGCAGGCTCGAAAAGCGGGGCAATACCGATACCGCAGGGCGGCTTGCACAAGCACTGAATGTAGTGTTCCGCTACGCAGTGCATAGCGGCCTTATTGAGCAAAACCCAGCCTCCGATCTCCGCGGTGTAGTTGCGCCACATACCGAAACGCACTTTGCAGCCATTCGCCCTTCGGAGTTACCAGAACTTTTCGCAAAATTAGAAAACGCCGAAACCAGTCCACAAAACAAGCTGGCGATTAAACTGCTGATTCACACCTTCCTCCGTCCTGGTGAATTGCGCTATGGCCGCTGGTCGGAAATTGATTGGAAAAGCAAGCAATGGAATATACCCGCCGAGCGCATGAAGAGGCGCATCTCACACCTAGTGCCACTTTCCGTACAGGCACTTGCATTGCTAGAGGAACTTAAAGTGTTTTCGGGATATAGCGACTATCTTTTCCCCTCCCAGCAACGGCGAAGGCATCCAGTAATGAGCGAAAATACTATTAACAAGATTCTTCGAGGCATGGGTTATGGAGGCAGGCAGGTTGGACATGGCTTCCGCGCCATTGCTTCCACGGCTCTGAACGAAAGTGCTCTGTTCCGTCCGGATGTCATCGAAGCGCAACTATCGCACATTGAGAAAAACAACAGCCGCCGCCCCTATAATCGTGGTGAGTACCTTGAAGAACGCGAACAAATGATGCAGTGGTGGGGCGATTATTTAGAAAGATCTAGTATGATGATAAGCCACGGTCAAGGCTATGCCGTCTCGTAAATTTCCAATACGCAATTTGCCTGAAAGCCTCAAAAATCCAATTGAATTGGAAGAAATACCAATGCCCTCAATAATGCTTGAAGGTTCTATCGAGGCCGCAGAAGCAAAACTTCATCGGCAGATTTTTGAGCAAACCAAGCATATCCTAAAAGAAAAAATCAAAAAGATGGAGGAACTTAGAAAACTCTATGGTCATCCAGAAAGTGCGTGGCAGTCTTTGTGTTGGGATATTGCCAATGACTATATCCGTGGTTTTCAGGTCGTTCATAAAAAGAAGAAAGGCCGAAAAATTACATGGAACCCGATGGTGATGTATATTCTTTGGTATGAAGTACATCAGCGAACTCAAAAAGGCGGTTATGCCCGAAATGCTTGCCGTCACCTTTCTAAGTTTGCTCCTTGGAAAGATTTGATCTGCGAAACAAAACGCAGGGATGGAAAAAAAGCAGAAACCAAACTCTCCGCTCTATATGCGCGCTACGATCAGGCAAAAAACAGCCCTTTGGTTACCTTTGTATTGAATATCCGCAATTCGATCCAAGAAAAAATGCCTGATTACGATGTTCTAGGCGAGTGGCATAAGATTATGAAAGAAACGGCGGGTTTGAACAAAGTTATAAAGAAATAGGGATACCCTTTTATATTATAACTGCGTCCAAAATATCTTCTCGGTAGTTCAACAACAAACGAGGAGATATGAACTATGCAGTATAATTTAATTCGATTGAATGAAGTTAAGAAACGGACTGGCCTGAGCAGGGCTACAATATATGATCTTATCAAGAAAGGTCATTTCCCGCGCCAGATTCAGCTTACTAAACGGTGTGTAGCCTGGGCTGAAGATGCAATTCACGATTGGATCGTGCAGCGATTAGAAGGCTGCGTACAGCACTGATAAATCATTTTCGGCGGTTCCGTAGTCTGGTCACACTGGCGGTGCGGAGCTATGACTAAAAACCCCTCTACCGTGAGGCTCATGCAAAGAGGGGGCGGCAGAACGAAAGGTTGAGGCCGTGCATGACGCCGCCGCGTTGGGGTGGACGAAAGCAGCAACCGATCCCAAGCACCAACCTGACTTGGGGGCTCGAAATGGCGGGTGAAAGCGGGGAACTGTTTTTATCAAGATCGTGTAGGGCTCGTTCCAGTTTCGCTTATTAGCGAGGCTGGAACGAACTATGCTCTCCCAACAAGTTCTGCAAAGAACTGCTTTACTTTCTACTCGCGAAAACAGCACCCGTTCACGGAAGCTATACAAACGGCGTGAGTGAACGGGTGCTGATCTCCGGTCTATCATTTTATTTAGAAGGACTAACGGCAACGGAGTTGCCGCTCTCTCAAAAACTCTTTTAATACAAATAGTTATATAGGATGTACTGTTGTTGGAGGCTTATATGAGTAATGATCGCGGAAATTCACGAATAGCTGATTACGGCAAAAAAAGCCGCTTTGGAACTACACATAACTGTCCACTAATTGCTCAGCAGAAAGCTTCTCCACCTTGGTCGATTATAAATACTATTCGGCGGATTTGCGCGGCGGAAATTAATTTGGAGAAGCCAATTACGCTTTCTGGTTTAAGCAAAATTATTGCGCCTGATGGGAAAAGCCTCACCTGCGCGCAGACTATTGCTGTTGCAACGGTGTATCGGGCTATAAAAGGTAGCTTCGCCGATTCACAGTATGTTGTGAAATGTACGAATCGCTAATACCAAGTCCATTTGGCGCTTGCTAGGCCGATGTCTGTGGATAAGATAAAACGAGTCCATAGAAATTGGGGTGGAAAATGTTGAAAGCTTCAGGAACTACCGATAGGACAATCCCCTATTTTATGTGGTTAATTGTTGCCACGCTTCTTTCTGTTGCTTTAGAGGCTGGGCCTGCACAGTCGCAACCCACAACGGAAAACCCGGTGCCGGTCCAGATGATTTTCTGGGAAAAGCAAAATTGGGAGCCCGGCGGACCATCGGAGCGATTGACGCTCTGGGCCGACGGCCGTTCTGAAATCACAGTGAAACAATCCGGAAAACCCAAGAAACCCAAGGTAAAGTGGTCGGTACGGGAGGAAAAACCGTATACAATATACACCAAAGTATTGCCCTACTCCACAGATGAAGCTAGCCTGAAATTCAGTGCGGCAATCGCTGCAGGAATTAGTGAGCTGAGAACTTTTTCGCCGGATTACGCGGATGGCTCTGGAACATTGGTGGGATTAAGTGTCAATGGAAAGCTGACCCAAACAGTGATTCCAATGTTTCTTCATGATGGCCAACAAGACAATAAAGGTTCGGAAAACGAAAAAAAGTTTCTGGCGATCGATGCGATTCTCGGTAAATTCGATACAGATGCTACAGAGCAATAGTGTCACACTTAGCTAAACGGAGGTTGCAGAAATTCCATCTAAGGCCTGCTTTAGCTGGCTTTGAGAGAGATGGCGTACGCTCTGACAGGGTTAGCTAGATTTGTTTAATGTATGCGATCCAAAGAGAGGCACGATCCTATGAATATAAAATATATCATCTTCCTGTTTTTCGTACTGGGCCCAACAATTAATTATGCTTCGGACACAGAAATAAAAATTCTGACGAATGGCATCTACGATGGTTACGGTGCCGATAATGTTGCAGATATAAAAAATGGTGAGAAATGGATCGCCATTATTCCATCAAAAGCTGGTTACATCGCCAAAAAAGTTAATGTTGCTGTAAAAAATGTGCAATCTGAATGCGCCAGTGAAGCAAAATCTATTTCTTCCGATCCCGGAGCACTACTGTTGATAAAAGGCCTCCCTATTAAAGATGGTCCTCTGACTAAATTTGCAATTCATTTCAATGATTCTTTGCTGACATCTATTTTAAATACAGGTGCAGGCGAAGGCACATTAATGGAAGTTGAAGGAAAAAAAGATACAATAAAATTAATCCGGAAAGAAAACCTGCACCAAATCACTGCCAAAGTCGGTGATAAGGAATCTGTACTTACAGATATTGAATTTTATGGTTTCATTTTGATAAGCGATTTGAATAATGATGGTTATCCTGATTTCATTTTCACCCTTTCATCAGATAACTTTGATCGCCCAGCTTTATTTTTATCTACAGTAAATAGCGATGGCATTACTTATTATGAAGCAGCACAAGGGCCTGTTGGTGGATGTTGATTGATTGCGGACCTATGTTGACGCTCCATTTGACACCTGCTTGCCATTGTGTGGATGTTGACTTACACTAAGTTGTTGTATTCTCACATGTACATCCTGTCCTAGGGTCTCAGTGAAACAAGAAATCTCCTGCATACAATGCCGAAGGTGCAATTCCGATCAGAGTTATGCTATTTCCGGTTGAAAGGCTAATCAGCGTATTGCCGCTGCCATCCCCAGAAATATGCGAGGATAGCGCGGCAAAAGAATTGATCCCTGTCCCTATAAGCTGGATATGATCAACCCCGTTCTCGAAATCCACAATCCTATCCGCTCCATTGCCAGCACCGAATAAAAAAATGTCTGCTCCTGCCCCGCCGGTAAGTGTGTCATTGCCGAGATCACCACTTAATGTATCGCTTCCCATTCCACCGAACAGCTGATCGTTACCCTGACCACCATTAACCGAGTCATTACCTACGCCGCCGCGCATGGTGTCATCACCTAAATTACCATTCACTGTATCGTTTCCTGCACCGCCCCCAATCTGATCATTATCCTTGCCGCCAAACACAGAGTCATCGCCTTCACCGCCATTAAGCGTGTCTGCCCCCTGATTGCCATGCAGGTAATCATTTCCAGCACCTCCAACGATACTATCATTTCCTTGAAAACCGAAGAGAGTGTCCTGTTCTCCGCTACCTGTGATTGTATCCCTGTCGCGTAGGGCAAAACCACGAAGGCCAATAATGTCGCCAGCCGCGGCATAAGCATAATAAGATGCTAGTGGGATATTAAGCCCAGAAGCCTCCCACCACATTCCACCCTGTGGATGAGTTTCAGAAAACCCAGTGATCGTGCCGGATAGGAAATCCGCAGCAAAATTACCCACAAAAGTTTGTACAGTGTTCGATGGCGAAACAAAAGTTGCGCTGGTGGTACTCAAAGAAGCCACATTCTGTGTAGTGATCGCATAGAAGCCTGAATTCAAACTCGCATCCAGCGAGCGGTAAGCGGTTATGTTTGCCATGCTGTTCTCCCTCAAAAAAGAGCACCATAACATGACTGTTGGCTATAGCCAACAGACAATCGTTGGCAAAAGCCTACATTTCTGACATGGATATATGCAAGACAGTAGGTTCTAATATCAGGAAGTTGAGGCAGACAAAGAAGATGTCGCAGGAAGAACTTGCCTTTGAAGCGGGTATTGACCGATCATATCTCTCAGAAATTGAGAATGGCTACAAAAATGTAGGCATTGCCGTGCTAGAACAGGTTGCGCGAGCACTTGGGGTTCCCGTGACGGAGTTGGTAAAAAAATAA
>CAIJLX010000095.1 GCA_903821695.1 uncultured Alphaproteobacteria bacterium
GATCTTATTGCATGGCTTAAAGCGCACCATATTCATGCGGAGATTCCGCCACGAGACAATCGCAAAAATAAGCGATATTATGACAAAACAGTGTATGCCTGGCGAAGACGCATTGAAAATATGTTCCAGAAAATCAAGGACAATAGACGGCTTGCACTGAGGGTCGACAAACTCGATTCCACTTTCATGGCATTCCTTGCCCTTGCCTTTATCAAACTTGAGGTTTGTTAACAGTGCCTAATCATCAGCGCCTTTTTTCCGCGACTGCGGAGAAGAAGGCCATCCAGTTTGTAACTGATGCCCCCCACCCACACTGCCTCCAACTCCCACTTGGCATCTGGAGCAGTGGGAATGCAGCCTTCCCGGTGCACAAACTTTCCGGAAATCACCACCCACGACTTTCCCTCGTCCATAGAGAAAAAGTTGACCCCTTCGCTTGCAGATTTTAATTCCATGGCCTCCCTCTCTTGAGAAAACCAATTTACAGAACATGCGGCAGTGGAGATTTCCACAAAAAACCGCGTAAAGCCCATCCCAAACGCTCACACAAATAGAAATAGGTGAAGCGATAAACAGTTGTATTATACGGGAATAATATGTCAGTTACATGACACCTGCAACTCACTGAAATATAAGCTTTATTTTCATCGCCTGGCTTGACCAGAGTATCCATCTGAAGTAAAGCATGGATCCCGGCCTCTCGCCGAAATGGCGGTTTTTGTGTCTTAGGGTGACAGGCATTTTTTAATCTGATAAAGGCTAGCTTCATATGAAACAAACTTTCCACCTCCCCGCTGAAACCACCCTCAAACCCAAAGACCGCGTTGCTTATATTAATGCGCGGTTGATCGATCCGGAATCGGGGTTGGATGAAAAAGGTGTGCTCGTCACCGAAGGCGAGAAGATTTTGGAGTTTGGGGCGAAGGTGAAAGCGCCAACGGGGGCGGAGATTGTGGATTGCAAAGGGCATGTGTTGTGTCCGGGGTTGATTGATATTCAGGTGCATTTCCGTGAGCCTGGGCAGGAACATAAAGAAACGCTGCATACAGGTAGTAAATCTGCAGTTGCAGGTGGCATTACGCTGGTCGTCTGCCAACCGAATACGAAGCCAGTGCTAGATTCGGTGCAGGTGTTGGAGTTTTTAAAAGCACGGGCAAAGGAAACATCTTATTGCCATATCCGCGCTTATGCCGCGATCTCGCAGGGGATGAAAGGCGAGCAGCTTTCGGATATGGTGCAGTTGAAAAATACCGGCATCGTGGTTGGGTTTACGGATGACGGTTTGCCGGTGATGAATTCGTTGTTGATGCGCCGCGCGTTCGAATATGCCCGCGAGCTTGATTTGCCGATCGCGCAACATGCGGAAGATTTAGTGCTTTCCAACAAAGGCTGCATTAACGAAGGTGCGGTTTCGACAAAACTTGGCGTTCCGGGCATTCCGAACGTATCGGAATCTGTCTGCGTCGCGCGTGATTTGCAATTGCTGGAAGCATTCGGCGGGCAATATCACGTGTTGCATGTTTCGACCAAAGAAGTGGTGGAGCTCATCCGCGCTGCACGCAAAAAAGGGTTGAACGTCACCGGTGAAGCATCGCCGCACCATTTTACGTTGACCGATAAAGCCGTGCTCGAACACGGTACCAACGCAAAAATGAATCCGCCATTGCGCAGCGAAGCAGATCGCCTCGCGTTGATTGAGGGCTTACAAGATGGAACAATAACGGCAATTGCGACCGACCACGCACCGCATGATCCAGAAAGCAAAAACCAGCCGCTCGCCTCTGCCACGTTCGGCATCGTGGGCGTTGAATTTATGTTGCCGCTTTCGCTTGCGCTCTTCCATCAGAAAAAACTAAGCCTGCGCGATGTGTTGGCGAAGATGACCTATCAAGCTGCGGACATCATCAAAGAAAAAACCGGACGCTTAAAAAAAGGCGCACGCGCGGATTTAACGCTTATTGATTTAAATTCCAGCTGGACGATCAAAAACAGCAACCTGCATAGCAAATCCAAAAACTCGCCTTTTGATGGCACCTCCACTAAAGGCCGAGCGATTCGAACAGTGGTTTCGGGCAAAACCGTATATACATATACGTAATGCAAATGGGATGTGCTAAACTGCATCCAATGTCGCAATTTTGTAGAGATTTCCGCCAAAAAACAGTCTATACATTGCCTGATGAATCCAGTATAACTAATTGAAATAACTTAGGGTTTTTATGAAACGGTCATTTACTTATGCTTTTGCTTTTATGCTTTCGGTTAGCGTTTCGAGCCTAGCGCTCGCGCAACCAGTTTTGGACAGTGCGGCGCTCACCACCCCACCAAGTGAAGCACCTAAAGTAAAATATGTTCCTTCCGTTCCGGCACGCGATACAAGCGCCGCATCCACTGGCGCACCGGCACAACGTTATATCCCTTCAGTCCCAGCACGCACAGTTGAAGAAGCGCCTGCTCCGATTCACGCGGCACCATTGGGTGACCCCGATTCAATTTCCGCCGCTGCGCCCGCTCCAAGCGCTGCGCAGGCTGATACCGATGCAATGTATACAGCGCCAACACCAGCTACTGTTACACCTGTAAACCCAGATCCAACCCCAGAAGCAGCATCGGTAATGGCGGAGCCACAAGCAGATGCAGAAGTGGCTCCGGTTACTCCAGCAGCTGAAGCAGCAGCACCAGTTGCTCCTGTCGCGGAAGCGCCTGCTCCAACGCCAACTCCAGAACCCGCTCCAATTGCAGCAGCGCCTGAGCCAATCGCTCCGCCAGCTCATGTTCCAGCCGTTGCGGAAACAGCATCGGGCGAACCATATGTTCCTTCCACACCAGTCCGCCCAATTTCGGAAAAAGATGGGAATGCACCACTTGCACTCATCGGTAGCGGCGCTGCGGATCCTGGCTTAAGTGATGCACTCGCCAAGGCCTATAACTTTAACCCAGAATTACAATCGTTCCGTTCACGCCTCAAATCGGTCGATGAACAAATTCCACAAGCTTATTCCGGTTGGATGCCACAGGCGCAGGCGAATTATAGTTATGGGTATGACAAACAAAATGTGAACAACCAATCGCTGAATGGAACACACCCCGAAACAAAAGGGCTTACTGTAACCCAGCCTATTTTTAGTGGCGGCGAATCCTTAGCGCGCACTAGCCGTGCATTTAATGCTGTAACACTTGCACGCGCACAACTGACAGATGCGGAACAGCGCGTATTAGGCGACTCGGTGAAGGCATTCGTTGATGTTGTACGCTCCGATGAAATTTTAAAACTCAGCATCAATAATGAACAGGTGTTAAAAGAGCAGTTACAAGCAACGAAAGACCGTTTCAAATTGGGCGAAACAACCAACACCGATGTTGCGCAATCCGAATCTCGCCTCGCCCGTGCCACCTCTGATCGGGTGAAAGCGGAAGGTGATTTTGATGTTGCGAAAGCAGCTTACTTGCGCGTTATTGGTGAAGCGCCACATGCTAGCTTAAAAATGCCCGCAAAATTACCGCCCATTCCGAAGTCACTGGAAGATGCACTCAATATTGGCCTTACCAAAAACCCTAGCGTGATAGCAGCGAATGTTTCACGCGAAATTGCGGATGATGATACCGATATTGCAATCGCATCTGTGTTGCCGGAAGTTTCATTGCAAGGCTCTAAAAGTATTGGCACAAACTTGACCAGTTCAAAGGGTAATAACTCGACTGAAAACCTTCTCCTGCTCAATGTATCGGTTCCGCTTTACCAGGGTGGTGGAGAATATTCACGCGTGCGGCAGAACAAACGTATTCGCCAGCAGCGCAAAGAAGAGGCAGAATCCACACGCAATGAAACCGTGCAGAACGTGACCAGCCGTTGGCGCGACATTACAACTGCGCGCGCATCGATTGTTTCAAATAAAGCTGCGGTCGATAGTGCAACCGTTGCTTTAAATGGTGTGCGCCAAGAAGCAGATGTAGGCACACGCACCACGTTGGATGTGTTGGATGCAGAACAAGAATTATTCTTATCGAAAGTAAATTTAGTAACGGCGCAAGCACAAGAAGTGCTCGCCGTTTATAACTTGCTAGCGGCATGTGGCACATTAACTGCGCCAGACCTTGCTTTAAACGTGGAAGTCTACAATCCAAAAATCCACGAGCGCAGTGTTAAATATCGTCTCATCGGATTTTAAACAAATTTTTGTTGTGATATAGGGCCATCGTTAGGTATAGATAATGATATGTCTAATGCGGCCGCTCAACAGACTGAATCGATGGAAGATATTCTGCACTCTATCCGCAGAATCATCGCTAATGAACCGGAAGCAACTGCTGGTGGCGCCGAAGAAGAGCCGTTAGAACTCACCGATACAATTGAAGATGAGCCGTTGGAACTGACCGAAGTTATTCCTCAGCCTGTCGTTGCTGCACCAACTCCGATTCCCGTTTTAAAACCTGAACCTGCGCCAGAGCCGGTTGTTGTTGCTGCACCTGCACCGCCACCACCACCGCCTGCTCCAGCACCGGTAGTTGCATCACCTATTCAGCAAAAGATAGATTCACTGATTACACAAAATGTAGCTGAAGCTTCTGCGCATGCGCTGAAAAATTTGGTGGATAGCATTCCAAAACCAAAAATTGATTCGCCGATGATGCGCTCCGGCTCAACGCTAGAAGATTTGGTGGTTGAGAGCTTAAAGCCTGAGCTTTCACAATGGCTCAATCTAAATCTGCCAGTGCTAGTGCAAGGTCTCGTCGAAAAAGAAATCCGCAAATTATTGCCGCGCGAGTAATGCAAGTCATACTCGGCCTCGGCACCAACCAAGGCGACCGCTTCGCCGCCTTAAAAACCGCCACTCAAAAATTATCGGCGCAACTAAAGAACCTGCGATATTCTGGGCTCTATTCCTCCCCTGCCATGCTATTGCCTAGCTCACCACCAGAATGGGCGATTGAATTTTTAAATATGTCGGTGATGGGAGAGACAGAAGCAAACCCTGAAGAACTTCTCAAAACCTGCCAACAAATCGAAACCGAAATGGGTCGCGCGAAAGAACATGCCAAATGGTCACCGCGCGTGATTGATATCGATATTTTGCTTTATGGCGATGTCACGCTACAGTCCAAATCGCTAACCATTCCACATGCCGAATTACATAACCGCGCATTTTCATTATTGCCGCTGTTGGAGCTCAAACCTGATTACAAACACACCAAAAATCTCGCAGAAAACCACGGCACTAAACGCATCGGGCATTTCGCATGACAGAGATTGTTGCCATCATCAACATTACCCCAGACTCCTTCTCCGACGGCCGTAAAAACGCAACGACGGAAGATTATCTCGCGCTCATCCAACAAGCGATAGAGGAAGGCGCCACCATTCTCGATATCGGCGCCGAATCCACCCGGCCAGGCGCCACATTATTGACGCAAGAGGAAGAATGGAAACGGTTAAAGCCCATTCTTCAGCAGATAAAATCAAAAGCGATATTGAGCATTGATACCCGCTACCCTCAAACGTTCCGCGATGCCATCGAATATGGTGCGCAATGGTTTAATGATATATCGGGATTACAGAATGTTGAATCGACGAAGCTTGCAGCAGAATGTAAATGCGATGTCGTGTTGATGCACAGCCTCACCGTTCCCGCAGACCCAAAAATTACATTTTCAGAAGGCACGAATGTTGTTCAGGCTGTGCTTGATTGGGCCGAAAAACGCATAGCAGAACTAAAATTGCCGAAGGATAAAATCATCTTCGATCCCGGTATTGGCTTTGGTAAAACTGCGGCGCAATGCTGGGAGCTTATTGAGAATATCGCGCAATTTAAAACACTCGGCGTGCGGTTAATGGTCGGTCATTCGCGGAAATCTTTTTTGGGGTTGCCGATGGAGCAACGTGATGCGGCAACCGCTGAAATTACGCGTAAATTGGCGCAAGCGGGTGTAGATTATGTTCGGGTTCACAATGTGAAAGCGAATCACCAGGTGATAATAAGTGCTTGAGAGACAAAGCATTTTCCTGTATTCTGCGCCGCACAACAGGAGATAACCATGACACTCAAAACCGCTGCTCAGCTTGATAAAGAATGGAAAACGTCGGCTCGCTGGAAGGGTGTTAAGCGCACTTATAAAGCAGCAGATGTCGTGCGGTTGCGTGGCACGGTGGAAATTGAGCATTCCATAGCGCGTCGTGGGGCAGAGAAGTTGTGGGCCGGTTTGCAGAAAGAACCTTACATCAACGCGCTCGGTGCGTTGACAGGAAACCAAGCCATGCAGATGGCAAAAGCTGGATTGAAGGCGATTTATTTGAGCGGCTGGCAGGTGGCGGCGGATGCGAATTTGGCTGGCCAAATGTATCCGGATCAAAGCTTGTATCCGGCAGATTCGGTGCCAGCGGTTGTGAAAAGAATTAACAATAGCTTCCAACGTGCAGACCAAATTCATCATTCAGAAAACAAAGATAACATCGACTTTTTCCTGCCAATTGTTGCAGATGCGGAAGCGGGTTTCGGCGGCATATTAAATGCGCATGAGCTTATGAAAGGCATGATCGAAGCGGGAGCTGCGGGCGTGCATTTTGAAGATCAGCTGGCTTCGGCGAAGAAATGCGGACATATGGGCGGCAAAGTATTGGTGCCGGTTTCGGAGCAGATTCAGAAGCTGATCGCTGCGCGTTTAGCGGCGGATATTTGTGGCGTACCGACTTTGATTGTCGCGCGTACGGATGCCAATGGCGGATTCTTGATTACGAGCGATCATGACAAAGACGACAAACAGTTTATCGCGAAGGGCCGTACTCCGGAAGGCTTCTTTAATTATCAAGGTGGCATTGATGCCGCGATTATGCGTGGTATTGCCTATGCACCTTATTGCGATTTGATCTGGTGTGAAACCTCGACGCCAGATTTGAAAGAAGCGAAGAAATTTGCCGATGCGGTGCATAAGAAATACCCAGGCAAAATGCTTGCTTATAATTGCTCGCCTTCGTTTAACTGGAAAGCGAAATTGGATGATGCGACGATTGCGAAGTTCCAGAAGGAACTCGGTAAAATGGGATATAAATTCCAGTTCGTCACCCTCGCCGGCTTCCATGCGCTTAATTACAGCATGTTCGACCTCGCGCGCAAATATAGCAAAGCCGGCATGTCAGCTTATGTCGAGCTACAGCAAAAAGAATTTGCCTATGAAAAGGTGGGGTATACCGCAACCAAGCACCAGCGCGAAGTGGGCACGGGTTATTTCGATGCGGTAAACACCGTTATCATGGGCGGCGAAAGCTCGACCACTGCGTTGCATGGCTCTACCGAGCAAGAGCAGTTTCATGGGAAGAAGAAATAGCCTGGCTGGATCCGGCATTATTTGCTGGAGCAGCGGTGGCTGAAGGCTCGTTGATTTTGAAAGCTTCCATTTTGCGGTATAAGGTTGAGCGGCTCATTTTGAGACGGCGGGCAGCTTCAGATACGCGTCCGCGATAATGCTCCAACGCACAGATAATGATCTCTTTTTCCATATCGCCGAGACTGCGGACGTTCCCATCCCGGTCCAAAAGCTGTAAGCGGCGGTCGAACATTTTGTCATCAAGTGTGATCATTTGTGTTTCCATAAGCACTCTCCCCTGGGTTGCATTGATTCATATACATACAACTGTGGATCGAATATGCCAATAGAAAATTTCAACCCACTCTTGCGGTTGGCTTTCGTATCGCTTATATCGCGTAAATGCCTATCACACAGGATGCTTTAGAAGCCGCACTACGCCAGGGTTTCCCCGATGCAACCATAGCGATTATTGACCTAGCCGGGGACAACGACCATTGGGCCGTTGAATTGCGCTCACCGGTCTTCGCCGGCAAAAGCCGCCTCGCCCAACACCGCATGGTGCAAGACGCTGTCGCAAACCACAACATCCATGCCTTATCGATAAAAACAGGAGTATAAATCATGACCGCTACTGCAACTGCCAATCCCATTTTCGCCCAAATTGAGAACGATATTAATAATAACGATATCGTGCTTTACATGAAGGGCACCAAACAATTCCCACAATGCGGCTTTTCGGCGACGGTGGTGCAAGTGCTGAATACGCTGGGCGTCGAATATAAGGACATCAACGTATTGGCCGATGGTGCCATCCGCGAAGGCATCAAACAATACGCCAACTGGCCAACCATCCCACAACTCTACATCAAAGGCGAATTTATCGGCGGCTGCGACATCGTACGCGAGATGTATGAGGCTGGTGAGTTACAGGCGTTGCTGAAATAATTTTTTCTTAATGAGAATATAAAAAAAGCCCGGAATCACTTCCGGGCTTTTTCTTTGTCTGTTAACGATCGAGACTATTCTGTTTTGGAATAGTACTTCTTCTCGTTCAGTGTGCCTTCGGTTTTGTCGATGATCAGAGTGATCGCCGAGTCGCCGGTAATGTTGATGGTGGTGCGGATCATATCGAGGATACGATCAACGCCAGCAATCAAAGCAATCCCTTCGAGTGGCAGACCAACCGAGGTCAGCACCATACCCATCATGATCAACGAACCGCCAGGAATACCGGCAGCACCGATCGATGCGAGTGTTGAGGTGAGAACGATCAATACATATTCATGTACATGAAGCACGGTTCCGGTTGCTTGCGCGAAGAACAGGGCGCAGATACCGAGGTAAATCGCGGTTCCATCCATGTTGATCGACGCACCCAATGGCAGCACGAAGCTTGCGCTGTTTTTGGATACACCCATTTTGGTTTGCAATGTTTCCATCGCGGTCGCAAGCGTCGCTTTGCTCGATGAAGTCGAGAAGGCGAGTGATTGCGGCTCAATCATTTTGCGATAGAACGGCATTGGTGAAAGACGCGCAAACACGATGATCAGTAATCCGAAAATCAGATATTGAACCACCATTGCCCCGGCAACAACCGCCATGAAGTAGAACAAGGCTTTTAACACCTCCACCCCTTGCGTGCCGACCACCCAAGCGGTGAGCGCAAATACACCATATGGCGAGAAGCTGATGATGATACGGATCATCATGAACACCAACATTGCGCAACGCTGAGAGAACTCAACGAGCGGTTTGCCCTGTTCACCCAAAGCATTCAGCGTGAACGCAACGAAGATCGCAAACACTACCACTTGCAAAATATGATCAGACGCCATCGCATCAATCGCATTCGTTGGCACAATGCACACCGCCATCGAGAGCGTAATTTGTGCAATTTGCTGAATCACTGTGCGGTCTTCTGGCTTCGTGCCATCTTTCACAGCATCGAAATTACAGACCGAATTATGAATGCCAGCTGCCGGTTTCGGAGCGGTTTCTTCAAAATTGATTTTGACACCTTCGCCTGGCTTGAACACCGTACCGAACACCAAACCAATGCACACCGCAAACATAGCGGTGAGCAGGAAGGCGATAACGGCTTTGGAACCAACGCGTTTAAACGCCTGGCTATCGGTCATGCCTGTAATCCCCGCGATCAGCGAGAAGAAGATCAACGGTACAACGACCATTTTAATTAGGTTAATGAAAATCGTCCCAATCGGCTTGAGGTATTCTGTGTATTCCTTCAGCCAGATGCCCGCTACAATACCCAATAACAGACCCAAAATTACTTTTTGCCACAGTTTCATAATACCTCTACTCTTAGTGTTACTTTTCATTTAATAAGACTCCGCCCGGTTTTCGGGTAAAATTATGTTCAGTTGAAATCGTGCGAATAGTACCGGTGCGTGAACGCATCACGAGCGAATGGGTGGTCGCACTGCCAGAAAAGCGTTTCACGCCCTCCAACATCCATCCACTCGTCACACCGGTTGCGGCAAACATGACATCTTCGCCATGCGCCATTTCCTCTAAGGTATAAATTTTGTTAAAATCTTTAATGCCCATGCGGGTTGCGCGTTGTTTTTGCTCTTCTTCGCCATCAAACAACAACCGCCCTTGCATCTGCCCGCCAACGCAGCGCAATGCCGCCGCCGCCAACACACCTTCCGGTGCACCGCCAGTGCCAATATACATATCAACCCGTGTTTCCGGCCGGGAAGTTGCAATCACGCCCGCAACATCGCCATCACCAATCAGCTGAATGCGGGCACCTGCCTCACGCACTTTCGCGATTAATTGCTCATGCCGTGCACGCTCTAAAATCACCACCACGAGATCCGAAACCTCGCAGCCTTTCGCTTTCGCCAAATTCTTCAAATTTTTAAGCGGCGCATCTTCAATGCTCACCACGCCCTCAGGCAAACCAGCGCCAACGGCGATTTTATCCATATACACATCCGGCGCATGCAAGAATCCGCCTTTTTGCGTCATCGCCATCACCGCCAGCGAATTTGGCCCACCAGTCGCACAAATCGTCGTGCCTTCGAGCGGATCGAGGGCAATATCGACCTCCGGACCTTCGCCCGTGCCAACTTTTTCACCAATATAAAGCATCGGCGCTTTATCGCGCTCGCCTTCACCAATCACCACCGTGCCATCAATATCCAGGCTGTTCAAAGCCCGGCGCATCGCATCGACTGCTGCCTGATCGGCCGCTTTTTCCTGCCCCAGCCCCATCCATTTGGAAGCCGCCAATGCCGCAGATTCGGTCACCCGAGCCGCATCCAGAGCCAAATTCCGCCCCAACGTAAATTTCTCATTATAGAGCATAGATTCGTTCGATTTGGCTTTTTGCGACATAAGTTAAAACAGGGGGTTAGGTTTAAAAGATTGGGTTTTATAACAAGTGAAATCCCCCATGGCAACCCTTAATGGCTGCGGCAGTGCAGCAATTCCTATTCCGCATCATTGTAATTGGTGAACTCATCACAAAACA